>JAEYAR010000090.1 GCA_023404715.1 Bacillota bacterium
ATGCCCTCGATCAAAAAACGCTGGCCGGCAATGTAAAAAAGCAACGGCGGAATGAGCGAGAGCAGCACGCCCGCGAGGATCGTAGATTGGTTGCCGGAATTAAGCATGCCGCGAAGCGCAGTCAGCCCCAGCGGCAGCGTCATCTTGGCCTCCGAGTTGATGTAGATGAGCGGCCCAAAGAAGTCGTTCCACGTGCCGATGAACGTCTGCACGGCGATGACCATCATCGCCGGCTTCGCCATGGGCGCGACGATCCGGGTAAAGCAATAAAACCGGCTCGCCCCGTCGATATACGCCGCCTCGTCATAGCTCTTGGAGATGGTCAGCATGAACTGGCGGATCAGGAAGACGCCCATCGCGCTGAACGTCGCGGGCAGAATCAGCGCAAGGTGGCTGTCGATCAGCCCCGCCTTGCTCATGATGATGAAGCGCGGAATGCTCATGACCGCGCCGGGGACCATCAGCGACGAAAGGAAGGCCAAGAAGAGAACGTTTTTCCCCGGAAAGCGAAAGCGGGCAAAGGCAAACGCAGCCATAGAAGAGCAGAGCACCTGAAGCCCCGTACCGAGCACGGAGACCTTGAACGAGTTGAAAATGAACCTCCCAAAATCCACTTTATCGAACACCGTACGGTAGCTGTCGAGGTTGAAGGAGGTAGGCAGGACGGCCGGGGGCATCTTGAACGATTCCATCGGCGTGCGTAGGGTCGTAGAGAGCATCCAGAGGATAGGAACCAGGATATAGGCCGCGAAGAGCAAAAGCAGCGCAATCACGAATAGTTTTCCGGCCAGCCGCGCGGGGCCTGGCGCAACCTTCTTCATCAACCCACTCCCCTTTCTAATCGCGGTCATAGTTGACCCACATGTTGGACGCTTTAAACTGCACCAGCGTGATCCCCAGCACGATCAAAAGGAGTACGAGGGATTGCGCCGAGGCCATGCCGTACTTGTGCGATACATACGCCGTTTCATAGATGTAGAGGCTGATCGTTCTGGATGCATCTCCCGGCCCGCCGTTCGTGAGCATATACGGCTCCTCAAAAATCTGTATGGTGCCGATCAGCATGGTGATGAACACGAAGAATACCGTCGGCGAGAGCAGCGGCATGGTGATATGCTTGAACCTCTGCCAGCCGGTAGCGCCGTCGATCTCCGCCGCCTCCAGGCAAGTTTTGTCGATGCCCTGCAGGCCGATGAAAAAGTACAGAAAATAGCCGCCCACGAACTTCCAGAGGCTAAACAGCATCGTCGCCGGATAGACCCAGAACGAGGACTTGAGCCATGGGATGGGGCCGACGCCGACCAGGCTGAGCAGGTAGTTCATGATGCCAAAATCCTTGTTCAGCACGTACGTCCAGGCCATGGCAATGGAAGAGGTGGCGAGCAGCGTCGGAAAATAGTACACCGTCCTGAGCGCGTAAACGCCCAGCCTGTTTTTGATGCCGTTGACCCCCGCCGCGAGCAGCAACCCCATGACCATGTGCATCGGTACGAGCAGGAGCACGAACTTTACGGAGTTTCCGAGGGTCATCAGGAAGCGCTGATCCTTGGTGAGGATGATCCAGTTCTTATAGTCGTTCCACTGGGCCGGGGTAATGACGTTATATTTCGTAAAGGATATGCCGTTTACAAGGCACAGCGGCAAAAACACGAAGAGCAAAAAACCCGTCAGGCTGGGGAGCAAAAAAAGATACGCCGAGACGATCTCCTCCCGCCTCTCCCTGCTTATCTTCTTGGGCGTACAAGGCCTTACCATGCATTCATCCCCTCACAGTTCACGCAGAAAATGCGCGGCTGCGCAACGAAACCCATGCACAGCCGCGTTTTGAACCCGCCGCGACTTCGCTTAGTATTCCATCAGCACCAGGTCGATCTCTGCTTTTGCCGCGTTGAGCGCCTCTTCCACAGGCATCTCGTCCGCGTAGATCAGGGACAGATAGCGATTGACGATCAGCTGAATGTCGCCGTACGCGACGGGCGCCTGCACGGACCGCGCGGTATCCGCGCCGTCGTAGAACACGCGGGAATTCGCGGGCCAGTCCGTATCCACGACGACCTCCTTCATGACCGTCTTGGACATCGGAATGCCCGAGATGTCCACGATGCGCCGCTGCGAATCCGGCGCGGAGAGCCAGCAGATCAGCTTGTAGGCGTCGTCTTTGTTTTCAGACGCTGTGGAGATGGGGAACATGCCAAAACCCGAGATCACCTGCTGCTCCTTGTTGGTGGGCAAATATTGCAGATCGACCGACTTAAAGCCGCTCTCGTTGTACCCCTTCATCGGCCAGCGCCCGGCGAACTGCATGCCCACCTGGTCGGACAGGAATTCGCCGGCATCCACCGGCGCGACCTTGTGCACGTAGATCAGGTCGTGTAAGAACTGGATAGTCTCGATCGCCTCCGGCGAGTTGATGACGCATTCGGTCATGTCGTCGTTGAGGATGGCCGCGCCGTTGTTGAATAGCCAGGCCGAGGTTTCAAAATAACCCGAGCTGACGTTGCAGCCGTATACCTGCGCGCCGTCGTCGCGTTTGAATGTCATGGCCTTGGCGTAGCGCAGAAATTCGGCGTAATCCCAGTCGGCAGACGGCATATCAAGCCCGGCTTCCGCAAGGATGTTGGTGTTGATGTGCGTCACCACGTTGTTCCACTCAAAGCCATAGGCGTAGGTTACGCCGTCTACCGTGAGCGGCGCGACGAGCTTTTCGTGGTTATCCGCCACCATCGCAGCCCACTCGGGATACTTTTCCTCGTATGCGTTCAGCGGCTCGAGCAGGCCTTCGTTGCGAAAGACCTCGAAGCCCTCGATCGCTATGCGGATGATGTCGGGCGTATCGCCGCCTGCGATCATCGTCTGCAGCTTGGAAAGGTAGCCCGCCCAGCCGCCGGTGGAGCTGACGAACATGAGCTCCGTCGAGATGCCCGTCTCTTCATAAAACTTCGTGAGCACGTCTGTGAGCGCTTCGCGGCTGAACGCCTCGCCGTCGAACGAAATGCTGACGACGCGCTTGCCGTCGCCGATGATGTTGCGGTCGACCTGGCCCTCCTCCGCCCAAGCGGAGGCTCCCCCCAGGAAGAGCGCGAGCATCGCTGCGAGTGCCATAGCCAAACATTTTTTCATCCGGGATCCACTCCTTTTTTATGATTACGCCAAACCCCGTCCGGCGCAATTTCTAGGCCAAAGTTGACACGGCCTACAGGAATGGAAAGCAATCAAAAAAGGCCCTTTATAGGCCCATTAGGAGCAATATGGCGTCGACACAAAATGTCTACCTTATATGACATAATGCGCTATATGCGCTTCCCCCTCATAAAATCGTCTGCCCCGGCAGCACATCGTATGGCAGCGTGGTCGTAGGCGGCATTTCCCGGCCCTGAAGGCAGTCCAGCAGCATGAGCGCGCTTCTTGTGCCCAGCTCCTCGATGTGGAGGGATAAGGTCGAAATGCGCGGTTCGAACTCATGCAGCATAGGGACGCCGTCAAAGCCGGTAAGCCCGTAGTCGAACGGCGTACGAAGCCCTCTACGCTGGAGCCTGCCCTGAATGGCGATCGCAAAGACATCGCTGGTACATAGGATGGCGGTCTTGGGCCCTCGCCGAAAGTCAAGCGCGTCGATCTCCTGAAGGTAGCCCTGATCCCCCAGCACGCAGACCTCGACCTGCGCGCCCCCGTCGCGCACGGCCTCGTCAAAGCCCGCCTTGCGGCGCAGCAGGGAATCCATATTGCTCTCCTGCGCCCTCGCCAGCGGCGGACATACATAAAGCAGGCGTTCATAGCCTTTGGAGAGGACGTAGCTCGTCATGTCGTACATCGCGCGGCGGTCGTCAAAACCGAGCAGCGGAATGTCCGAAGAGATGCGGTTGAGCAATGAGAGGACGGGGATGCCCAGGCCCTTTACATACGCGGGGTAATCCGCGTCGGCGGTCGCGCTATCCAGGGCGATCGCGTCTACCTGCCTGGACAGCAGGTGTTCGATGCACTTTTTCTCCAGCGCCGGGTCCTTGTTGGTGAGCATGACGTACGTTACGTACCCGTTTTCAAACGCAACCCGCTGAAACGCATCGACGAGCTGCGCGAAAAACGAATTCCATAGGTCGAACACGACGATCCCCAGGCTCTTGCTCTCCCCTCGGACGAGCGCCTGCGCCAGGCAGTGGGGACGATAGCCCATCTCCTGCGCCGTCTTGAGGATAAGCCGCCGTTTTTCCTCGCTCAAGCCGGCGCGCCCGTTAAGGGCCCGGTCTACGGTAATGCGCGATACGCCGCACCGGTCGGCGATCTGCTTCGTCGTTACATGATTCATCGCGTTTCACTCCAGCACGGCGCTTATGCATAAAGATCACGAGAACTTTACCCATTCGATACCATCTCGCTTGATTACACGTCTACAGTATAGCGTCTATTTCGTCGATTGTCAACAACTCGTCCGTAAATAAAGCGGCATTATCGCCCATCTTTTTCAACACGCCTCGTTTTACAGAAAAAAATATTCATTTCTCTTGACATCCTCCTTCCTGGACATTAGAATGAACGATGTACGTGATCGTTATATTTTCACGAAAGGATGGCATTGTTCTTTATGAAATCATACGCCGGGGATCGACTGGATCAGATCGCTTACCCGCTCGGCGGGCTGGGCGCAGGCATGCTCTGCCTGCAGGGCACGGGTTCGCTGGGCAACGTCTCCGTCCGCAATCATCCAGACTATCGGAACAACCCGCTCCTTTTTAGCGCGCTTACGATACTGGGTGAAGAAAACGTCTCCCGCATCGTCGAAGCGCCCGTTCCCAAGGCGAACGTCTTCGCCGTTGTCCCCGATTCCGGGACCGGCCTAGTCGGGACGAACTTTGGCCTTCCCCGCTTCGACCGCGGCCGGTTCAGCGCCCGATTCCCCTTCGCCACGCTGCGGTTGTGGGATGAAAGCCTGCCCGTCGAGGCGCGCATTACCGGTTGGAGCCCCTTCGTGCCCGGGGACGAGGACCGCTCCAGCCTGCCCTTCGCCGCCCTCGAATACCGCTTCACCAACACGTCGGACCGCCCCGTCGACGCCGTCTATTTCTTTTGCGCCGAGAACTTCATGCGCATGAACGACCGCGCCCGCGTGCGCGCAACGGAAAATGGGTTTATTCTGGAGCAGCCCGGCTCGCCCGAGGCCCCGCACGAAGCCGGCGCGTTCCACGTCTGCGCGGACGCAAAGGCGTTCGTAGACGCCGCCTGGCTGCGCACGCAGGGCGGTTGGTCCTTCGATATGCTCACGATCCTGTGGAAACGCATCCAAAGCGGCGAATGTACAGACCGGGCTTACCCCGACGGCGACGGCCCCGCCAGCCCCGGGGCGACCCTGTCGGTGCCCTTCCACCTGGAACCTGGCGAGCGCCGGGATATCCGCCTGCGCCTTTGCTGGTACGTCCCCTATTCCGACATGCGCATCGGCCTGGAAAAGAACGACGCGGCGCGGCCGCCCGCCGCGGGCGAAATGCGCGCGCATTATCGGCCCTGGTACGCCGGGCGGTACGGCTCCATCAAGGCGGCGGCAGACGACTGGGCCGCGCAGTATGACGAGCTTCTCCTGCGCACGAGGCGTTTCACCGATTGCTTCTATGATAGTACGTTGCCGGAGGAGATTCTCGACGCCGTCTCCTCCAATCTATGCATTTTGAAGTCCCCGACCGTCCTGCGCCAGACCGACGGTAAGCTTTGGGCGTGGGAGGGCTGCCACGACGACGCCGGCAGCTGCCACGGCTCCTGTACGCACGTTTGGAACTACGCCCAGGCCATCTGCCACCTCTTTCCGCGATTGGAGCGCTCGCTGCGCGAGACGGAATTCCTGTTTTGTCAGGACGAACGCGGGCACCAGACATTCCGCGCGCCCCTGCCGATCGAGCCGCTCGTGGATCATAGCTTCCACGCGGCCAGCGACGGACAGCTTGGCGGCATCGTCAAGGTCTATCGAGATTGGCGCATCAGCGGCGACGAGGCATGGCTCCGTTCGCTCTGGCCCCGTGTGCGGCAAAGCCTGGACTTCGCTATCCGCCAGTGGGATCCGGACCATAACGGCGTGCTTTCCGAGCCGCACCACAATACGTACGACATCGAATTTTGGGGCCCGGACGGCATGTGCACCTCCTTTTATCTGACCGCGCTGTATGCGGCCTGTGAGATGGGCCGGGCGCTGCAAGACGACGTGCAGGGCTACGAACAGCTCTACAAAAAGGGACGCGCGTACCTGGAATCGCGCCTCTTTAACGGGGAATACTTCGATCAGCAGGTCGAGTGGAAGACGCTGCACGCCGGACTTCAAACCGGCTCGCTGCCCGAGGAGGTGCGCGCGCTCATCGAGCGCGAGGGGCCGCGCTATCAATACGGCACAGGCTGTATTTCCGACGGCGTCCTGGGCTTCTGGCTGGGCGAGCTGAGCGGCCTGCATGACCTGGTGGACGACGAAAAGCTGCGCGCAAACCTGCAAAGCATCTATCGTTATAACTTTAAGCGGGACCTGGCTCACCATGCCAATCCCCAGCGTCCTGGCTACGCGCTGGGCCACGAGGCCGGGCTGCTCCTTTGCACCTGGCCCGCGGGCGGCAAGCCCTCGCTCCCCTTCGTCTACAGCGACGAGGTGTGGACAGGCATCGAATATCAGGTCGCTTCGCACCTGATCGCCAAGGGCATGCTCGCAGAGGGGCTGCGCATCGTAACCGCCTGCCGCGACCGGTACGACGGCCGCGTCCGCAATCCTTACGACGAATACGAGTGCGGCCACTGGTACGCACGGGCGCTCGCCTCCTACGCGCTGCTGCAGGCTTATACGGGGCTTCGCTACGACAAGGTCAATAAAACCCTTTTCGTCAGCGACCGCAGCGCCAAGCGGCACCGCAGTTTCCTCGCCACGCAGGACGGTTACGGCACGGTGGACGTCCGCGACCGCGAGGTTTCCATCACGGTCGCCGAGGGGCGCATCGACGTCGAACATATTGTCTGGGTGGACTAAAAGCGCTTTATTCAAAAAACAAGGGACGGCCCAGCAGGCTGTCCCTCGTTCGATTTCTTCGGATTTAGGGCGCGGCACGGCGCGCCATGAGCCGCGTATACGCGGCTTGAATGCCGCGATAAGTCTCGATGACGGGCGTGCAGCGCGAGCGTACCTGCTCCATGATCTCATCGAAGCGCCCGGCAAAGGCGTCGACGCAGGCGCAATCGATCTTACCACGCTGCGCTTCATCCTGCAAAATAGCCAGCGTCCGCGCTTTGGAAAAGGCCGTCTTATAGCTGCGGGTGCCGAGCAGCGCGCTGGCCATATCCGCCACGGCCACGATGCGCTCCGCCGTATTCAGCGCGGCTGCCGGCAGGGCGCGGGGATATCCAGAGCCGTCCAGCTTCTCATGGTGGCGCAGGGCGATGTTGGACGTCTCCAGGTCGAGCGCGCCGTCCAATATCCGCTCGGTGATATCCACATGGGTGCGCATGACGTCCATCTCGTGCGCGCTGAGCTTGCCGGGATACTCGAGTATTTGAACCGGTATGCCGATCTTGCCCAGGTCGTGCAGCAGCGCGCCGTACCAAATGCGGCGCAGCCATGCGCCGTCCATCCCCAGCGCTTTGGCGATTTCTACGCTGATCTGCGTCGTAGTAATCGTATGGGTCACCGTATGCGGGCTGCGAAAGTCGATCGCGTAGACGATCATCCGCAGATAAGCCTCCCGCTCCTCGGGGCTGAAATCGTCCTTTGGGCGCGACGGCCACGCTTCTTCGCGCAACGCGCGCTCCTTCGCCTCTACGAGCAGTCCCAGCATCCCCGCGTCGTATCGCCGGTCGCAGTCCTGCAGCAAGCGCTTCTTCAGCCCTTCCCAGTTCGTCCCCGGCGTGCGCAGATAAATATCCGCCCGGTCGGCGAGGGCGAGCATCTGCGCAACCTCACGGCATTGCGCCCCCACGCCGGCAAGCTCCTGCACGCCCGCGTGGTGGTAAAGCACAGCCTGCGCCCAGCGCTTAAGCGGCGACAGATGATGTAAAAAGAGGTACCCGTATATCGAATGCCCCCAGACGTCCTCCGTCTCAAAGCGAACCATCTGATCGATCTCTTCCGTCTTATATGCCCCGATGTCGTGCAGAAGGGCGACCAGATAGATATCCCGCCGTTCCCGGTCGCTATAGCGCCCTTGCAGGCTGAGCATTTGGAAAACGGTGCGCGCAACCCGCGTCCCATGGTCGACCAAGCGCGGATCTACCC
Organism: Bacillota bacterium; assembly: GCA_023404715.1. Taxonomy (GTDB): domain Bacteria; phylum Bacillota; class Clostridia; order Christensenellales; family Aristaeellaceae; genus Beduinella. Next base: position 8,228 of record JAEYAR010000090.1, read on the forward strand.
GGTTGAGCGTGCGGCTTATAAGCCCGCAGACGTCGCCTGTAAACATCGCTAACCCCCTTCCGGCGTCAATCGCAAACATTTTTTATTATATAAGGCGCGCCGCCGGTTGGCAAGGATGAAAATACGCCCGATTATCAATGAAGCGCCAAATAAAGCCTCGCCGATAAACGTTCTGTGTACGGCGTATTTTAGCCTACGTCAATCCGCATACGCCGCAAAAGTTTTTTCTCCCAATTTCCGATTTGTTTGACAGCCTCTGCGCAAATGGATACAATAGAGACGAGAATGCGCAAATTGGATCGAAGGGGCTGAACCCATGAGCAAGATGAGCTATTTGGTGAAGCGCGCGGCGCGCATGGATTACGGTGCGATGCTCAAGACCGCGCGCATGCTGCGCGGCAAGACCGGCAAGCCGACCTGGTGGCTGCTGGCGGACATGATGCAGTGCGCCATCCGGTACAACGCGGGCTACATCGACTACAAAATTGCCGAGATGTACCGTCTCACGCCCGCGCAGCGCGCGACGCAGATCACCCGCGGCATCTCCAACAACATCGTCGCGCGCATGAACGATCGGGCGTATTGGCATTTCTTCGACAACAAGAACGAGTTCAATACGCTCTTTGCAGACCAGGTGAAGCGCGCATGGCTGAATCTGAGGGACGCAACGCCCGAGCAGTTTCGAGAATTCGTCGAGGGAAAGGGGCCGCTGATCTGCAAGCCCCTCGACGGCTCGAGCGGCCAGGGCATCCTGAAAACCACGCCTGAGCAGATGGCGCGGCCGGACGCGCTTTACAACAGCCTCAAGGACGCGGGCATCGGCATCGTAGAGGAGTGCGTCGTGCAGCACCCGGATCTCGCCGCGCTTTGCCCCACCTCCGTCAATACATTGCGCATCGCGACGCTGCTGGGCGACAAGAAGCAGGGCGTGGTCTATGCGTATATCCGCATCGGCAACGGCAAGGTGATGGACAACGTGGACTGCGGGGGCATGGCGGCCCCGATCGATTTGGAAACCGGCGTCATCCGCGCGGTAGGCGCAAACAAAGCGGGCGAGGCATTTGAATTTCATCCCATGACCGGGAAACGCATCCCCGGCACCGCCATCCCCTTCTGGAAGGAGGCGGTCCGGATGTGCCTGGACGCGTCCCGCGTCGTGCCGCAGGTGCGCTTTGTCGCCTGGGACGTGGCCATCACCCCTACGGGGCCGGTCTTCATCGAGGGCAACTCCTTTCCCAGCCACGCCATCCCGCAGTTTGCCGCGCATTTCCCCGACGGCATCGGCATCCTGCCCCGCTTTAAGGAGTTTATCGACCTATGATCTGCGATCTGTGTCCGCGCCGCTGTCATGCGGAGCGGACGGAAAATACCGGCGCAGGACGCTGCCGGATGGGGCTGAATCCCCGCATCGCCCGCGCCGCGCTGCACATGTGGGAGGAGCCCTGCATCAGTGGCGAGCGCGGCAGCGGGGCCGTCTTCTTCTCCGGCTGTAACCTCGGCTGCATCTTCTGCCAGAATTATGCCCTCAGCCACGGCGGAGAGGGCGTCGACATAACCCCCGAGCGCCTCGCCGGAATATTCGCAGAGCTGGAGGCACAGGGCGCGCACAACATCAACCTCGTCAACCCCACGCACTTTGTGCCCGCCCTCATAAAAGCGCTTTCCATCTACCGCCCAAGCATCCCCGTCGTATACAACTGTGGCGGCTATGAGTCCGTCGACACACTGCGCGCGCTCGAAGGACAGGTCGACGTCTACCTGCCCGACTTCAAATACATCGACGCGGACGCCGCGCGCGTGTATTCCGACGCCGCTAACTATCCGCAAATCTGCGAGGCGGCTCTGACGGAGATGTGCCGCCAGACGGGCCGTCCTGTTTACGGCGCGGATGGGGTGATGCTGCGCGGCACGCTCGTGCGCCACCTCGTGTTGCCGGGGCTCACCGGGCACTCCATGCGCCTGCTCAACTGGATCAAAGAGCATTTGCCCGAAGGGACGCCCGTCAGCCTCATGGGGCAGTATACCCCCTATGGCGAGGCGGAGAAATACCCCGGCATGAACCGCAAGCTTTCTAAAAAGGAATATGCGCTCGTGCTTGCGCACATGCGGGTCATCGGCCTGGAGGACGGCTACGCGCAGGAGGTCTCCGCCGCGAGCCGTGCGTTCATCCCGCCCTTTGACGGCACCGGGGTGTGAGCCATATTCGTAGGCTGAGGCAAGGGAAAAAGCCCAGACCGGCTTTATTCGGCAAGCAGAGCTTTACTCAGGAAACGGCTGATCACGCGTCCTGCATCCAGCGTTTCCGGCGTCATATAACGCTTATGTGAGACCGTGTAGCAAAAACGGTTTTGACCTTATCACAGCGCCGCGTAAGCGGCCTCTTTTTCATTCCACCCGATAGCTTTCGAGGTACACGTCGCCCGAGCATTCCACCTGAACCGAAAAGGGCTGCACGCCTGCCGTGAAGGTCGCGCTCACCCACTGCGCCTGTGTAGAGACCGGAATAGAGACCGCCTGCTCGCCACTGGATAGCGTCAGCACCGCGTCCGACGCTTCCGACGATGCGAGGAGGTAGAGCGTCACCGTCTCTTGAGCGCACATAGCCGCATCGAAGAGTGTGAACCGACCGCCCGGCTGCACCCAGCCTCCGCGCAGGCCCGACAGCGCGCTGTGCAGCCAGGGCTGCCCTTGCGGCAGCTGCAGCAGCGCGTAGCATCCGTTGGCAGTCGCGCTCGCCTGCACCGCCCGCGTGAGGGCTATGCGCGAGAGCATCGCATTTTCCAGCACTACGGCGGGGACATCGTCCGTCGCAGACCCCGTCCGCGCCCGCCAATAGGCAGGCGGCACAAAGGGCGCGTATGTGCCGTCCGGTTGTGTGTTTGCGATCAGGTCGTCCAGCTCGACGGCGTGCGGCGGCGTGCGCAGATGGGTATCTATCGCCGTTGCGGCGTTCCAGAAGTAACCCTCATCCTGTGTGACGAGGAGCACCGCCCTTCCCTCGAGCGTTCGCGCGGCCTCGCGTGCATCGGCATGCCAGGAGGCGTCTGCATTAAAGCGCAGCATCGCATAGCCGCATATATTGCACAGGATCAGCCAGCCTGCCAGCAGCGTGCATAGGCGCCGGCGCAGGCGCGCAGTCCAGCCCTCCGCAAATAGGCGATAAGCAAAAAGTATTATCATCGCGCCCACGCCCCATTGAAAGAGCCGTTTCGTCTGCAAAGAAAAGAAGTCGGCCTGAATCGGCGCGAGCAGCAGCGCGTCCACCGGATAATAGCGCCCGCTGATCACCGCCCCGGACGTCAGCGTAAAAAGACCCGCCAGCAGCAGGGACAAGAGGGCCGCGTGTCGCGCGTTCAGGCGCGCTCCCTCCAGGCGCGGCGAAAGGCAAAGGGCAAAGAACGCCGGCACGTAATAAGACAGGTACCGCAGGTGGATACGGCCTGCCAACGGATCCGCCGTCATCTCCCCCAGATAGACGACAAAGCTCGTGCCCAGCGCGGTCAAGCATACCGAAGCGAGCAGCGCGAGCGAGAATCTTTTATCGGGGGGATCCAGCTTCCCAATCCCCCCAATGGGTAGCACGAAGGGAAACGCCAGGCAGGAAATAGGTAAAAAGAGCGCATAGAGCAGCATGCCCTGCAGCGTATACGTCAGGTTCTGTACTGTAAGCGCCGGCGTCTGCTGCGCGTAGACGCCGGCGCTCGTAAAGTCCACGCGCAGCACCCGCGCGCATACGCACCAGCCGACGCCCAGCGAGAGCAAGAGCGAGGCGGCAAACGACAGCGCCGGCCAGGCCCATGCCTTTCCCTTCGAGCGCATCGCCAATACGATGAGCGCGAGAGAAAGGGAGACACCCAGGGCGATCAGGCCCGGCTTGGCCATATAGAGCAGGGCGCAGATGACGCCGCACGGCACGGCGCGGCGCACGGCGCTCCACCCGCGACGCGCCTTCTCCGGCAGGCGCAGCAGCCTCAGGCCGAGGCAGACCGCCGAGAGGAACAGCGGCAGGATCAGGCTCTCCGCCATCGCCAGCTCGGTGAGCGCAAGATCGGGCAGGGCCAGCGTCAGCAGCGCCACGGCATATCCGCCCCGCGCGTTTCCAGACAGATCGCGCCCCAGCACATAAGCCGGAAAAACGGCCAAGGAGGCCAAAGCGCAGTTCCATAGCTGAAATGCGCGTTGGATGTCGACGCCGGCCGGCAGCGCGTAGATTGGCGCCAGCGCAAGCGGATAGAGCAGGCTATCGTACGTCACGGGTTGCGTGCGCAAGGCGGCCGCGCCCTCGCGCATCAGACTGCGCGCGAGGTTGAGGTAC
>JAEYAR010000154.1 GCA_023404715.1 Bacillota bacterium
ATGCCCGCATGCTTGGCATACGCAACATATACGATCCGACTGAGAACCGTTTGCATCTGCAAGCGGTCTTATTTTAATGTTATGCGCCTTGTCTTAGCAGGTAATCAGCAGTATAATGGCAGTAAAAGCGCAGAAGGAGCGTCTGCAATGGAGCAACTCATCCCCCGGTTTATTGACCGTTACCTTCCCCGAAAGGAGATCCTCCATCGACTGCCCGTCTCTATGCCCATCGCGCTCTTTTGGCCGGAGCTGCAAAAGGCGCGGCGTGCGCGCAGCATCACCTTGCCTTTGAGAGATCAAGAGGGCCAAAACTTCTGGTTCGTTCTCAATGCGTCCATCGAAGCGCAATGCGATCGAATTGCCGCTTTGGCGCAGCGCGACGTCGTACTCAGCGGATCAGCGTTTGAAAACCAGCTTGAGGATGCGGCCATCGACGAAGCCATATACTCCAGCATGGTCGAGGGGGCTTTCACCACGCGGGAAGCAGCTATCGGTTTTCTAAAAAAGAATAAAAGGCCCGCCAACCAATCAGAGCAAATGGTCAAAAATAACTACGATGCGCTCACCTATGTGCTGGAGCACTTGGGGCAAGCCATTACCGAAGATACCCTCATCGCCATCGCGCAAATTGTAACGCGCGATGCGTCAGAAGAACAGGTCTGTGGGTATCGACAAGAGGCGGTCTTCGTTACGAATCAAGAGGACATCGTGTATACGCCGCCCAAGGCAGAATGCGTGCCTGACATGATGCGGGCGCTTCTGGACTTTATCTCACACAGCGAGCTTCATCCCATTCTAAAGGCCTGCATCGCACATTTCTATTTTGTCTACGTGCATCCGTTCGGGGATGGCAACGGCCGCACGGCACGGGCGCTCAGCTATATGATGCTGCTACAAGCGGGGTATGATTTCTTTCGATATGTTTCCATTTCCGGGTTGGTCGCCAAGGAGCGCGGAAAGTATTATCGATCTATACAAAACGTCGAGGCATCGGATTCGGACATGACCTATTTCATCGATTGTTACAGCGATATGCTATCCCGAACGGTCGCTGAAATGGAGGATCATTTGGTGCATCACGTGTTGGCACAGCAGCGCATGATGCAGCTCGCCGCATCGGGGGCGCTCAATGACAGGCAGCTCAAGGGCGCAAAATGGTTGCTTGAAAGCGCCAACGAAAACGTGACCGTCGAGGCTTGGAAAAAGAAATATAAGGTCGTCACGGAAACGGCGCGACGGGACCTTTTGACGTTGTGCGAAAGCGGGGTGCTCAAACGTAAAATTGAAGGACGCAAGGCGGTATTCAGCGTTGTGCATCCGGAGAATCAAATTTTGCTTTAGGTTGAACCGGATTCAAAGGACAGGCGGCAGTTCATGGATTGAACTGCCGCCTGTCTTTTTATAACATATTGATAACGGAATTCATCACCTGGATGAGCCCATCGATCTGCTGTTCGCTTAATCCGGAAAGCAGCTGTTGGATTTGCTCTATCTGTGATGCAGATGCCGACTCATCTCCATTGATACCAAGCAAAATATAGTTTGGCGTTGTATCAAGTTGTTCACAAATTGAAAGCATCGTTTCAACCGACATACCCGCAGCTCCACGCTCTATATCTGCGATATACGGCGACGCCTTCCCAATTTTTTCATCCAGTTTAATCTGTGTCAGCTTTTTCGCTTTTCGTCTTTGCTGTATACGTCGGCCAACAGCCCTTTTATCGTAATCCATTTATTTACCCGCTTTGCCTTTTCCATCTACGCTCTGCTTTGCATACCGTCCATATATGCTTTTAGCTTTTCCCTGTCCGTACTGCTTAATTGACGGTATGCGTGCAAATGATCTAACTCATCAGGAGATAACTCGCTTTGTTTGATTAGGTGTTTAGCATCCGTTAAGCCCGCCAGATAGTCAAGCGAGACATCAAAAAAATTCGCGATAGCTACCAGCGTCTTTAAATCTGGCATTCTTTCGCCAATTTCGTATGCGCTTATGGTAGATTGAGAAACGTTCAGTTTTGAAGCCAATATTTCTTGATTAAGCCGCTTTTCATTTCGTAGTTCCTTCAAGCGCAGCATATCCACCACTCTCCCGAATTAATTTTACCTCAAATCGTTGTATTATTTACCCGAATATGTTATAATCAATACCCGTATTTCAGGTATCAATGAGGAGAACGGAGGTTAATGAACATGAAAGACATCCCTTACAACACGCTTAAGCAGGACGAGCGCGCCTATGAGATCATGTTGCTACGCGACCAACGCGAGCTTACCTATGCCGCCATTGCCAAGGCGTATAAAAGGTCGGTTACGTGGGTTACCCAAAAATATAAAAAAGCAAAGACAAGGCAAAAAGAAATGTATATCCGCCATATTGCCATAGTGCTTGGCCATCCAAATACCGAATAAATCAGAAGAATCTATGATGCCGCATATGCGAGCTATCGAAGTCGAGCGTACGCCAGCGCGTATATGGAGATGCGATACCATGATATCCTGACCGAATACAGGGCCGGGGAACCGGGCATGCCACGCCATTTACTCGAGGACCTGCCCCCTCTTATTCCCGAGCCGAGCGAAGAGACGGTGGCGCGCATCGTCGAACTGCGCGAAGCGCAAAACGCCTCGTTTATCGCTATCGGCAAAGCGTTGGGGATGACGAAAGAGAAAGTAAAACGTACGTATGATGGCTTCTATCACGCAAAGGTGATCGCGATCATCAAGTCTCTACAAGACAAAACCGAAAACGATACAGAGAAGGATGAGATTGGGTATCGGTTCTTTAGCGGAGAAATCTCATCTAAAAAACGATATGAACGCATGATGGAAGAACTCGGCCTTGCCATGGTCGATACGGACCAAGAGCCACAATAACAGCCTGCAATTAAAAAGCGGGCCGCGTTTCATTTCGAAACCGTCCCGCCCTTTTTCGTTTGAAAGCCTTCTTATTGTTCTACGCGATAATACACGTCTACTCCGCTGGTCGTCGCGCCTTGTTCATCCTGGCTCTGCCAATACACGCCCCATTCCTTGCCGTCCGAATAAAACGTTTGGAACGACTCCGGATGTACCTTTGGGGCAAAAGTGCGCATCCCCTTGCGTCCGTCCATCTCATAGCCCGACAACGCGATCAGGACGGCCCAGCACGCCAGGCTCCTGGCGTAGTGATGCCCGCATTCGACCTCGTCGAACGGATTCCTCCTGCGCCCGTCGTATCTGCTTCTAACCGCCTCGACGATGCGGAGCCCTTCGTCTACAAAGCCCTCCCAGATGAGGTGCGCCGCCACCTGATATTCAATCCCCGTCCAAACCTCATCGCTGTAAATAAACGGGAATCTCGGCCGTCCGCCGGACGGCCATGTGCAGAGCAGCAAGCCCGCCTCGTCGGCCACCGCGTATGTACGCTGTGCGTTTACGTGATGGAGCAGGCTCTCCTTAAAATTGTGCTGGTATACAGCGTAAACCGCCTTTTTTACGTGCTCCTGTGGCAGAATATATCCCATACCGCAAACGTGGGCCATGAACTGGCCGAGCACCTGATCCGAAAGGCAGCCCTTTCCGTATTGATATTTATAGGTTACGAGCTCCTCTTCGCCGATCTGCTGTTCATAATACGATCCGTTCCATAGCGCGCGGTCCATCTTTTCCGCGCCCAGGTCGCGCAGCCGTTCGTATTCGGCCGCCTTGTCCATGTGTCCCAGAGCACGCGCGATTTCCTCGCCGGCGCGCAGCGCCGCATAATACATCGTATTTGCCAGGGAGCTGATGCCGAAGAATTCTATGTCATAGGTATTGTGTTGCTCGCCGCTTAAAATGCCGTCGCGGTCGTCGTCCCACTGGCGTATGCAGTAATCCATCGCCTTGAGGGCCTGTTCCCCCAGATCATCGATGATCTTGTGATCGCCCGATATTTTCCATTCCCGGTAAAGGCGTACGATGGTTCCGCATTGTCCGTCCACCGCCGCAGGCATTTCCCACGGGGCGTCCTTGAGCATTTTTCTGGAGCGAAAGTTCATCTTCCCGTCCGGCTCCGTTTCCAGCCCAAACTCGTTGTAGCGCGCCGAGATCTCGAGCTCGGGGAACAAAAAGGCGATGGCCTGAGCGTAATTCCATACATGCGTGCAGGTGCCGTCGCAGCTACCGCGCTGGTCGTTACAGCCCTCCCACGCCATAAAGGTGCCGTTTTCAATTCTAAAGCAGGTCTGGCTCCGAAGCACGGTCAAATTGGCCGATAGCGCATCCAAAACATACGAAGGATACGTGCTGTTGAAAAACGCCTTGTGAAACAGGAGGGTATCCCGTTCCAGCCGAGGCATCTGCTCTTTGAGATAGGAAGCCGCCTTCCACGCCGTATCAAACCGCAGTGCATAGTAATTGCGAATCGTCGCGATCGGCACGTCCCCTGCCTTCGGCACGATTTGCTTCCACGCCCTGACCCGATTGGGGAAGCACCAGGCGATGATAAATTCAAAGGCGTATTCTTCCCCGGGCGTCAGCGCCTTAAAAGGCGCGATTGCCGCGATGTTCATCCCATCTTCATGGCGTATTTTGCTACAATGCGCTTCATCTGCGACGACTTCCTGTAATTTGCCGTCCGATGCAAAGTCGTCCCAGAAATCCTGAATCCCATCGCGCCAGTTTCCTTTGTAAAATAGCGGCTTCATCGAACAGCTGGGGTTTGTCGTACATAGCGCCAGGCTGCCGGTAAACGGATGGTCTGGCGGGAACCCCTCGCTCGTCATGTATACGCCTGTCAGCCCCGTTTCTTTTCGCACCTCGTTTCGCGTCTTGCCCGCGTTGACGAGGTATCCGTAATCGTTCCGGTCGCAGGGACAGGTGACATTGGCAAGCGAACCTGCCACGGATACGAAGACATCGCTTTGGCTCCGGTTCACGACCCGAAAACGGATGATGGCCCCCGGAATGCCGGAATCGTCCGCATTGAGCGGTATAAAGGGCGTGTACGCCTCCATGGATACCTCGACGGGCAATTCGTCATGGGTAAAGTCGATACAGCAGAACGGGTATTCCGCCCGCATCCGGCTGTGCTGCATGTGCGCCAAGCCAGCCGTATCCCTCAGATCGCCCCTGGCAGCGCTATAAGGCGGCTGCACAGGCGCCTCCAATACACAGGTATGCTTCTCGTCCGCGTGCTGCGTATGCAAGGTAAACATACTGTAAGGGAAACGGTTCCCCTTCCCGGGTTTGTTGTACAACTCCCAATCCATAAGTTGCCCTCTGCTGCCCAGCGAAACGTTCCCCGTCCCAATTCCGCCCAGCAGAAAGGCCGTTTCGCTCTCTTTTTCCGTATAGATCGGAGAGTGTGTCAAGAGGGTCCCAAGGTTTGCCGCTTGAAAGTCCGCCATAAGTCCACCCCTTTAGGTTATTTTATACCTCCGATTTGAATCCCTTCGATTAGATACCGCTGGCCGATCAGAAAGAAGAGCAGCGGCGCGATCAGCGATAAAAGAATGCCCGCCAATATGGCCGATTGATTCCCGGTATCGAGCGTACTTTGCAGTGCAGTCAGGCCGAGGGGTAATGTCATCTTCGATACTGAATTCAGATAGATGAGCGGATTATAAAAGTCGTTCCAGTTCGCAATAAAGGTCTGTAACGCGATGACGATCAGCGCCGGTTTGGTCATCGGCATGATGATGTGCAGATAGCAGTAAAACCTGCCCGCGCCGTCGATATGCGCCGCCTCGTCATAGGACTTGGGGATGGTCATCATGAATTGACGGATGAGGAAGATGCCCATCGCGCCGAAGAGCGAAGGTAAGATCAACGCCGCATGGGTGTCGACCAGGCGTATTTTGCTCATGATAATAAAACGCGGAATATTCATCACCTGGCTGGGGATCATGAGCGCGGATAAGAACAGAAAAAAGATCCACTTCTTTCCCGGAAAATCAAGCCTGGCAAACGCAAATGCTGCCATGGAGGAGCACACGACGTGCAGCGCAGTACAGCAAACCGCTATTTTAATCGAGTTTTGAACAAAGGCGAAAAAATCGACTTTTTCAAAAACCAGCCTATAGCTGTCGAGGTTAAAAGAGGTTGGCAATAAAGAGGGCGGAATCCGAAAGGATTCCAACGGGAGCCTCAGCGTCGTCGCAAGCATCCAGGATAGGGGCGCGAGAATAAACGAACAAAAGAGACACAATAAGACAAAGATCAGCGTTCTACCGAACATCGCTTTTTTGAAATGTATTCTCAATGCTTACCGCCCCTTTCTATCTATCATAGTTCACCCAGGACGAGTTCTTAAACTGAAGCAGCGTCATGAGCAATACGATCGCGAGGAAGCATAGCGCCAGCGCTGACGCATATCCGTAGTTTTGCGAACCGTACGCCGTCTCATAAATGTACAGGCTGAGCGTTCGCGAGGCGTTGCCCGGGCCGCCTCCGGTTAACATATAAGGCTCTGTAAAGATTTGCACCGTGCTGATCATGCTCGTGACGAAGACAAAAAATAAGGTAGGCGATAGCAGCGGTAGCGTTACATGAATGAACTTGGAAAAGCCCGAAGCGCCGTCGATTTCAGCCGCTTCAAGACAGCCCCGGTCGATCCCTCTGAGGCCAATGTAAATATACAAGAAATAAGAACCCACGAACTTCCACAGGCTAAAAATCATCACGGCCGGATACACCCAAAACGATGAGTTGAGCCAAGGAATCTGCCCAATCCCGATGAGGCCGAGATAGTAATTCAAAATGCCAAAGTCTGTGCTGAGGATAAACTTCCAGGCGATCGCGACCGAGGACGCGGCCAGCAACGTCGGAAAGTAGATGATCGTCCGGAAAAACCATATGTTTCCTCGGGCACGCATCGCATTGACGCCTAACGCTAAAACCAAGCTGGCGACGACATGCATTGGAACCAAAAGGATTAAAAATTTCAATGAATTGCCTAAGGCGATCCATGCTTTTTTATCGATCGTCAAACGGATCCAGTTTTTAAAGTCATTGAAGACCGCCGGACGAATCACGTTGTACTTCGTAAATGAGATATAGATCACCAAGCATAGAGGAATCAAGATAAAAGCTAGAAACGCAAATAGGCTGGGCGCCAGAAAAAGATATCCAGCCGCGATCTCCCGCTTGCGTTCCGCGCTAAAGTGTTTTTTCACGTTGTTAACCTTTAAGCTCATGTCGCAACCCTTCCGCCTTGTGCTCATAGCGCCATTTCAGCGCGTTCGAGCCCATTATTCGGCGTCCCCTTCGAGCAAAATCAAAGGTGGAGAGGATGGTTCGCAGATCCTCTCCACGCACATCTTAAAACCCTTGTAAAATCAAGTCTATTTCCTCTGCGCAGGCATTCAGCGCTTCCTCCACGCCCATTTCGTCGGCGTAGATCAGGGTTAGATAACTGTCGAGCACAGTAGCGATATCGGCATATTGAGAAGGCGCTTGCATGAAAACAGCGTCCTGCGCGGATTCAAGCCAAATGTGCGCGTTGCCCGGAAAATCCATCTTGGCGACCTTCTCCATGGCGGTGACAGAGGTCGGAATGGATCCCTCGTCAAACAGCTTGCTCTGCGCGTCCGCAGAGCAGAGCCAACATGCCAGCTTAAAAGCCTCTTCTTTCATGCCGGATTGCTCGGCGACCAAGTACGTTCCGCCGCCGATGATGACCTTTCGGTCGTATTGCTCGTTCGTCGGCAGGTACTGGATATCCACATCTTTAAACTGGTTGTTATTGTACGTGCGGAAGCTCCAGCGTCCGGAGGTATACATGCCGATCTGATCCGCTACAAACGTACCGCCGCTGATCGGCGATACGCCGTATTCGTAGATGCAATCATACAAAAACTGAATGGCCTTCACTGCCTCAGGCGAATTGATCACGCATGCGGACATGTCGTCGTTCAAAATCGCCGCGCCGTTGTTGTAGAGCCATGCATTGATCTGAAAATACGACGTAGGCGCCTGGAAACCATAGACCTGGGTACCGTCCTCCCGTGTAAACGTCAGCTTGCGCGCATACTCCAGAAATTCATCCAGCGTCCAATCCTCGTCTGGCATAGTCAAGCCGGCTTCTTGCAACAGCTTCGTGTTGATATGCATGACGATGTTATTCCAGTCAAAACCAAAGCCATAGATTTGCCCATCGGTCGTATACGCGGCGCGCAGGCGCGGATGGTTATCCTCGACCAGCTTATACCAATCGGGATTTTGATCGATATAAGCATTGAGGGGGACGCACATGCCGGAATCTCTCAAGAGGTTATATCCTTCGATGGCGGTCCGAAACAGATCGGGTACCGTGCCGCCTACGATCATGGTTTGCAGTTTTTGCAGGTAGCCCGCCCAGCCGCCTGTATAGGCCACGTAAATAATCTGGACAGAGATGCCCGTCTCCTCGTAAAAATCCTCAAGCACGGGAATGAGTACGTCGCGCGGAACCGATTCGCCGTTAAAAGCCACCGTCACCGTCTTGGCCCCGTCGCCCACCAGCAGCGAGGTGTTATCCTCGGCCTGCGCGAATAATACCGGCATGCTTGCTAACCAGATAAGAACCGTCAGAAACACCGCGAGCATTTTTTTCATGAAACATAACCCCTTTCTTTTTCGACCCATTCACACATAATTATGATATATTTTATGTGAACGTGCACGTGAACGGTTGCTTATTCTAGCATGGTTTTTTATCGTTTGTCAACACATATTTTTTCACGTTTTATACTTTTTACTTTTCACTTGTCTTTTGCTTTTATTGCCGTTACAATAACACGTAGAAACGAAAGCCCTCTTTCACATGTACAACAGGCAAGGAGCAATGAAGAATGCCCATCACCACAACAGAAATCGCCAGGATTTGTAACGTCTCACGCGGAACGGTCGATCGTGCGCTCAATGGGAGAGGCGGCATTAATCCCCAGACGAGATCATTGATCCTCAAAACCGCCGAAGCATATGGATACGTCCCGCATCTGCTTGCCAGCAGCTTGGCGACCGGAAAAACCCATTCCATAGGCATTATCGTGTTTGATCTGAACAGTCGCCACTTTTCCCAACTGGTCAGCTCTGTGCAGCAAACGCTTTCGCCAAAGGGCATTTTCCCTTACATCTGTATTACCGATAAAAAGCAGGAGCTGGAGCGCACCCTCGTTAAAGACCTTATATCGCGAAAGGTAGACGGCATGATCATCGCGCCCATCAGTCAAGACCCTGCTTTCAGCGACATGCTGGCTAAATGGGGAAAACCTGTGGTAACGGTCAACAATCTGCTCAGCGATGATTTTGCGTTTGTAGGCGGCAACGGAAACGAGGCGGTCTATGCCGGTATGGACCATTTTTACACCCATGGGTATCGAGAGGTTTACTTTATCTGCCCGCCCTATCGTCGGTTAGGACAGGAAAACCTTTTCGCCCAGACCGACCGCGTAACGGGATTCAATCGATTTTTAAAAGAGCATGCGGATATGTGCGGAAGTCTCATCGCGCAGAAAACGTATTTATCGGAGATCTTCGAAATTGTCCCCAAAAAGAAGCGCCCCGTCGGCTTTTTTTGTAGCAGCGATCATTACGCCCTGCAAATCTACAAAGAGGCCAGAAATCGCGGCTTCTCTATTCCGCGCGACTTCGGCCTCATGGGCTTCGATGGAATCGACACCTTGGATTACCTCGACAAGCGAATTACGACCATTTTTTATCCTGCTGAAAAGATCGGACGCCTGAGCGCAGAATGCCTATACGATATGATCAGCCACGACGCAGCGCCAAAGCGGATGATCGTCGAATGCCCCATCATACCGGGGGACACGATTGGGCAATAGACGGCAGCTATTGCGCCGGATGATGACGATGAACCCCTGAAACGCAAACTTTAGAGGAGGCTTACGATGCATCGCATTCACCCGCTGCTCCATTCCCTGCGCGGCGTCTTTGAGCAGGCGCTCGGCGACGGCCTTACCGGTCTCTACGTGCACGGTTCGCTCGCGTTTGGCTGCTTTTCCTGGGAGCGCAGCGACGTCGACCTCATCGCCGTGGCGAACCGTCCGCTCACGCAGACGCAAAAGCTGGGCCTGCTGGATGCGCTCGTGCGGCTCTTGCCCGAATCGCCTCCCAAGGGGCTTGAGATGAGCGTCGTGCCGGAGACGGCCTGCAAGCCGTTCCTTTATCCCACGCCCTACGAGCTGCATTTCTCAAACGATTGGCTTTCGCGTTACCGGGCCGACCCGCTCGCCCTGTGCGATACGGCGGGCAAGACGGACATCGACCTCGCGGCGCACTTCACCGTCCTGCGCGCCGTCGGCTACGCGCTGTGCGGCGCGGCGGTCGAGGACGTCTTTGCGCCCGTACCGCCCGCATGCTATTGGGATAGCATCACCGCTGACGTCGCCGACGCCCGCACGGCGATATTTGAGAACTATCCGTACGCCGTTCTCAATCTTTGCCGCGTGCTCGCTTACGCGTGGACAGGCCGCGTCCTATCCAAACAAAGCGGCGGCGAGTGGGCATTGGACGCGCTTGCGCCGCGCTGGCATAGCGTCGTACGCAGCGCGCTGTCCGCTTACGCGCACGGCCAACCCGTCTGCATAGACGAAAAAGAAAGCGCCGCCTTCTGCGAACAGTTGCTTTCGCAGATAGCGGCGGTGAAAATGTAATTATGGGGATTTAACTCAGGCGGCCTCATCGGGTGCATGCCTTGATCTCATGCCCCCCGTTCGCCGCCGTCGCCGCGCGCCAACTGTTCGGCGCGGCGCAACGCAGCCTCGATATTGGGGCAAAATCCTTCAACCCCAAGGCGCGCGGCGAAGCCGGCCTTGCGCATCACGCTCATGGGCTGTTCGTTCACATGCGAGAGAATGAAGGCGATTTGCTTTTCCGCAAGCTGGGCGCGCAAAACCTCCAGCGCGCCCAGCGCCGTGCTGTCCAGCGCCGTTACGCCGCGCATGCGCAGCACGAGGCAGCGCGTATCGTCCATGACGGCGATATCGCCGATGCGAGAGGCCGCGCCGAAGAAGAGCGGTCCCGTAATCTCATATACGCGCACGCCCCGGGGCACGCTGCGCAGCGAGCCCTCCTTTTCCTCCGGGTAAACCCAGCCCTGCACCGACGTCTCATCGCTCATGCGCTTGACGAACAGCACGCAAGCCATGACCATTCCCACCTCGATGGCGACCACCAGGTCAAACAGGACCGTCAGCGCGAACGTCGCCACCAACACCGCGACATCGCTCTTGGGCGCCGTCCGTACGAGGCGGTAAAACGGCCGCCACTGGCACATGTTATAGGCGACCATGAACAAGATCGCCGCGATCGCCGGCATCGGGATAAGCGCCGCATAGGGCATCAGCACGACGAGGATGAGCAGCAGCACGAGCGCATGCACCATGCCCGCCACGGGCGTACGCCCGCCGTTTTTGACGTTCGCGGCGGTACGGGCGATGGCGCCCGTCGCCGGTATGCCCCCGAAGAGGGCGGAGGCGATGTTGCCCGCGCCCTGGGCGATCAGCTCCGTATTGGAGCGGTGCTTCGTGCCGGTCATGCCGTCCGCCACGACGCAGGATAGCAACGACTCGATGGCCGCGAGCACCGCGATCGTAAAGGCGTCGGGCAGCACGGCGCGCACCAAGCTCACGTCAAAATGCGGCAAACGCGGGCTCGGCAGCCGGCTAGAGACCGTGTAGAGGTCGCCGATGGTGTTCACGTTCAGGGAAAGCAGCTTGACCAGGGCGATGCCTGCGAGCACCGCGACCAGCGAGCCGGGGATGCGCCGGCTCACGCGCGGCCAGACGATCAGGATCGCCAGGCAGATCAGCCCGACCAGTACCGCCTGCAAATTCACCGTGCCGGCGCTCGCGAAAAAAGCCTGCAATTTCTCCATCGTCTCCACAGGCTTTACGCCCGCGGCATACGAGACGCCAAAAAAATCCTTGAGCTGGCCGATGCAGATGGTCACGGCGATGCCCGCGGTGAAGCCCGTAGTGATCGTATAGGGGATAAAACGGATCAGGCTGCCGAGCTTTAAAAGCCCCATCACGACGAGCAGCACGCCCGCCATGACGGTCGCGAGCATGAGCCCTTCCATGCCGCTGCGCGCGACGACGCCCGCCACGACGGTGGCAAACGCCGCGGTAGGCCCGGCGATTTGCACGCTGCTGCCTCCCAGAAAGGAGATCACAAAGCCCGCGACGATCGCGGTATAAAGCCCCTCCTCCGGCCCCACGCCGGAGGCGAGCGCCAGCGCGATCGATAGCGGCAGCGCGATGATCGCGACGATGACGCCCGCGACGGCATCCTGCGCAAATTGCTTCCGGGTATAGCCTTTAAGCGCGCTAAAGAGCATCGGCCCTCTCTTTTCCATATTGCATACTCCTATAAACTGTATTGACGTACGACGTGCTCTATTGTACGA
>JAEYAR010000030.1 GCA_023404715.1 Bacillota bacterium
CTACAAGGTCGCCCAGCGAGCGACTAGCCGCCCGGAATTTGGAGCGCAACGCGCGGAAATATCCGGCGGCGTACCCCGGCACGGAACGTGGCGGGGCGCAAACAAGGGATAAGATCATGAGGAAGACCGAGATCAACTCGAAGTCACTCATGAGATCACCCCGCGCAGAGGCCGAAGGCTTTTCATCGAGGACAGCGCGAAGCGCTCCGCAGATGAAAACTCCCCCACATGAATGTGGGGGAACGAATCAGTACGACGTCTCGCGGGGGATTCCGCATGCAAGCACCTTCCTGCCTACGTTATTATCATAGCATGCTGCCTTTGCATTTGCAAGGCAGATTTTGTTTTATGTACGCCCCTAAACAGCATTTCCCCTGGCGAGTGGAGCCTTTGGGCTACGGGCGGGCGCGCCCTACATGTACATTGAAGCTATATTCAATGAATTGCATCGACATCGCTTTGCTGGACGCATTTTTATTGGTTTTTTTAATGGAGTCTGCTTTTTGCTCAGCATCGTGAGCCTACGCTTTATTAAAAAGTGCTATCATAATCAAAAGAGGCGCTAGATAAGCAAAAGGAGAAAACACGATGAATTGGAACATGTTGCAGTGGATTGTACAACACATGGAGGATTGGTATGCCATCTGCCGGGTGCACGGCAAGCGCTTAAAAGGAGAGGATATCGGGCGCATGCTCCAGTCTCTTTTAAGCCTGTGCAGGCAGGATTCCGAGTTCAATTTTATCCTTTTGGTCTTTTTGACGGAGTATGAGGAAGAACTGCCCTTTTTTGAGCATGAGGATGAATGAAAGCGGGCTCCCTATTGCTCATTTGCGGAACAGTTCATCCAATGTCTTTCCGTCCTTGTTTTTCCACTCGATCCAGCCGTTTGTGCTGCCGCCGAGCACAAACATCGCAGCGGAGCTGGGGGATGAGAAGGATACGGAGACGTTCAGTTTATGTTTGCCGCCGACGCAGAGGATGTCTTTGTTTTGGATGGCCGTCTGCCGCTGCTTATCGACGTTATCAGAGTGGCACTTGCGGCTCATGTCAATTTCGGAGCCTTCCAGCACTTCAAACTTCTCACCGTCGTAAACGCCAAATGCCTGAATACCGTTTCTGGTGGTGTGCAGGGTGGTCGCTTCGTTCAAGGCAGCGTTGGAAATATCCATCTTGTAGCCCTGTGTGGCCATGATGAATTGAATTTCTTCGTATACTTCCTCGATTAGAGGGAGATCGTATTCGTCGATCTCATACTTGGGATTGACGGTGTTTTCTACCTTGTACCGTTTGGATTCGGCGGCCTTGTTTATCGCATATGCCTCAAGACCGCTGATCATGTCCAGAGAAAAGGTTTTGTTGTCAGCCAAGAAGACGATGGCTTTGTTCCAGAAGTCCTTGGAACGATTGTGATCGTCCAGCCGACTGACGCCGTTCCGAGTCTGTCCAACATAGATCTGCGCAATCTTGTTGTCATCATTCTCGCTGATGAGATAGTAAATGCCGGGGCGATGGATGCCGGTCAACTTCTTGGCCTCGGAAAGCAGCGGTCGGGGAATAACATAGGTAGTCATGGTGGATAAATGGCGGCGAATGGAACGGATGCCATCCGGTTGGCCATTGTGATATATGATTTCTAATTTTTTGCTGATAGCCATATTGCTGTTCTCCATATCTCTATAGTATAGTTATGTTTAAAGACTATTTGTGCGGTGGTACAGCGCCATCATATAAAACTATAGCTTCTTTTCACACGCATGTGATGCTGAAATTACGTTTTCCTCCGCCTGCCGCACGATCGCGTCGTCAAAGCCGAGCTGGCGCATGAGCGCGATGGCGGTATGCCCGTGCGAGGGCCCCTCGCACAGACGGTAAGGGAACACGACGCGGCCTGCGTCAAGAGATTCCTCGAAGTGCCAGTTCTCGTAGCCGGGCATGTGCGTGAGCTCCAGGTCGTGTGTCGCCGCCATGACGAGCATCCGCTTCCCCTGCAGGGCCTCCAGCACCGCCGCGGAAGCGGCAATTCGCTCGGCTGTGTTGGTGCCGCGCAGGATCTCGTCGATGAAGCAAAGCGTGGGGTCCCCCTGCGCACGAACGATGTGCAGCAGCGAGCGCAGCTCCGCCACGAAGTAGCTCTCGCCCCGGATAAGGCTGTCTCGAACGGCCATCGATGTCAATACGCGCGCGCGACACAGCGAAAAGGCGCGCGCAAAGCAGGTGTACAGCGTCTGCGCGAGGATGGCGTTGACCGCTACGGCCTTGGCGAATGTGGACTTGCCGGACGCGTTCGAGCCCGTGATGAGGACTCCGCGCCGCCATTCGAACGTATTGGGCACCGCGCTTGAAATCAGGGGATGTACCATGTCCTCAGATGCCACCTCGAGCTGCGGATGAAACGTGGGTTCGCACCATATGGCGCCCTCGCGCAGCGCCGCGACCGCGATGCACGCGTCTAGCTCGCCGACCAGGGCATAGAGACGGCGAAGCTGCGGCGCGTGCCTTTGCATTTGGCGAACGATCGCGCACAGGCTGACCATGTCCGTCATGAACAGAATTTTCCCGTAGTCTGCCAGAAAGTCAAAGGCGCCTGCGGCCTCGTAGGCAAGCAGCGGGCATAGGCGGCGCAGCGCTTTCAGCGGACGGCAGAGGGCTGCGATTTCGGCGATGTCGTCTTCAAGGCCGCGTGCACGGCATTGGGAGAGGCGATGCGCACATTCGATGAGGGCGGCGATATGCCGTACCGCGCTCACCTCCGACTTCCAACGAAGCTGC
This sequence comes from Bacillota bacterium, assembly GCA_023404715.1. Taxonomy (GTDB): domain Bacteria; phylum Bacillota; class Clostridia; order Christensenellales; family Aristaeellaceae; genus Beduinella. The sequence goes on from JAEYAR010000030.1 coordinate 2,771, forward strand.
GTCCTATAGTAGACGACGAGGTTGAGGGCAAAAGCCGCCGCGAGGCCAAACCAAAGCGGCGCGTACAAGAACCCGAGCAGCGCGAAGCAGGCGGGCGCAATGCCGAGCAGCAGATAGACGAAGCCGTGCGGCGGGGCGTAAAACTGGGCGTCGAATAAATATCGCACAGCCCCGTGAAAGTGCCTTTTCCCCGCACGGGCGAGCGCCATTTGCACGTTCAGGCGTGCGCGCTCGTCCGCCTGAAAGTAGGCGATCCGGCGCGCGCGCCGCCGCAGCTGCGCCTCCGGCGTTCCGGTTTCGCGCAGCATCGCGTAGAGCGCTTCGCTGCCTACGACGCTCTGCGTCGAATCGATGCCCCTGAGCACCTCGTCCATGTCCAAATCCGCCCAGGTGGCGTCGTCCACACAGCTCGCCGCATCGAGGGATCTTGCGCGCGCATGCCAAAAGGCTGCGGTGTCCTCGAGGACGTCGGCTTCCAGCCGCTTGAGCGCGGCGGGATCGCCCCAACGCTTGCAAAGGGCTTGCCGAACGCGCTGGCCGCGCCGCCGGAGGAGCCAGAAAACCCCGGCGGCGAGCAGCGGCGGAAGGATCAATAGGTAGAACATAAAAATCGCCCCCTTGTGATGCATGATGATATCGCCGTATCCGTAATTGTATCAGATCCTTTCGAAAAAAACCCTAACCCCCTTGCAATTTTTCCTGCATGCGGGTATAATAGGCCCACATACCGGCGACGACGGAGAAAGATGATTCCAAGCGGCGAAAAGAGAGCGCGGCCCACCGGCTGAAAGGCGGCGCACGCAGGCGGCTTCATCTCCGGCCTCCATCATGCCCCGGCGCCAAGAACGCCGGCGTACGCCCCGCGTTAGGGGGATTGAGCGGGCGCGCATGCGCCAAGCCGGGTGGTACCGCGAAGTGAACCTTCCTTCGTCCCTGCATGGGGCGAAGGTTTTTCTTTTTCCGATAACGAAGAGGAGGATGACCGAGATGGCGAAGAAGAATGACCAGGAGTTTGTCAAGCATATTACCCCCCGCAGCGAGAACTTTTCGCAGTGGTATACCGACGTGGTGCTGCAGGCCGACCTGATGGATTACACGCCCGTGCGCGGCTGCATGGCGATCAAACCCTACGGCTACGGCATCTGGGAGCTGATTCAAAAGGAGCTGGACGCGCGCTTTAAGGCGACGGGGCATGAGAACGTCTCCATGCCCATGCTGATCCCCGAGAGCCTGCTGCTCAAGGAGGCCGATCACGTGGAGGGCTTTGCGCCCGAGGTGGCGTGGGTGACGCAGGGCGGCACCGAGCCCCTGCAAGAGCGCCTGGCCGTGCGCCCCACGAGCGAGACGATCTTCTGCACGATGTACTCGAAGTGGGTGCAGTCCTGGCGCGACCTGCCCCTCAAGTATAACCAGTGGTGCTCGGTCATGCGCTGGGAGAAGACGACGCGCCCCTTCCTGCGCACCGCCGAGTTCCTCTGGCAGGAGGGGCATACCGTGCACGCGACGGCCGAGGAGGCGCAGGAGGAGACGATGCAGATGCTCGGCGTCTACCATGAGTTCTGCGAAAACGTGCTGGCCGTGCCCGTCTACTCCGGCCAGAAGAGCGAGAAGGAGAAATTTGCGGGCGCGCGCGCGACCTACAGCGTAGAGGCCATGATGCAGGACGGCAAGGCGCTGCAGAGCGGCACCAGCCACAACTTCGGCACGAACTTCTCCGAGCCCTTCGACGTCACGTATCTGTCGAAGGACGGCAAGCTGGAATACTGCCACGAGACGAGCTGGGGCGTATCTACCCGCCTGATCGGCGCGCTGATCATGACCCACGGCGACGAACGCGGCCTCAAGCTGCCCCCCAAGGTGGCGCCCATCCAGGTCGTCATCCTGCCCATCGCCGCGCACAAGGGCGGCGTGATGGAGAAGTGCCGGGAGATCAAGGCGCAGCTGGAGGCGGCAGGCGTCCGCGTGAAGCTGGACGATCGCGACAACGTGTCCGCCGGTTGGAAGTTCAACGAGTGGGAGCTCAAGGGCGTGCCTGTGCGCCTGGAGGTCGGCCCTCGCGACATCGAGGCGGGCCAGGTGCTCTCCGTGCGCCGTGATACGTTCGAAAAGAAACCCCTCGCGCTGGAAGGAATTGCGGATGCGGTCGGGGCGCTGCTCGAAAGCGTGCACGAGAGCATGTTCGAGATCGCCCGCGCCTTCCGCGACGCGCACACCGCGGTCGTGCACGACATGGAGGAGCTGACCGCGCAGGTGAATGGCGGCTATGCCAAGGCCATGTGGTGCGGCGAGCAGGCCTGCGAGGACAGGATCAAGGAGCTGACCGGCTCTACGAGCCGCAACATGCCGTTTGACCAGACGCCCGTGGGCGATACGTGCGTATGCTGCGGCAAGAAGGCCGAAAAGGTCATGTACTTCGCCAAGGCGTATTGAAGACCTGTTTCTTTTGCGGTCCTGCGATTGCAGGGCCGCTTTTTGCAGGAAATGATGCAAAAGAGGGATTGACATTGACTGAATATTATCATATAATGAGCTGGCTTATAGATGGCACGCCGTTCGCAATGATCCGTGTATCTCGCTTAATTACAGGGAAATATGGCGAAATGCGGCATTGAGGGTAAGGCATACAGGCGGCGTGTGAGAAATGAAGGAGGTAGGTATTGTGAAAAAATTGATTAGCGTACTGCTCACACTCCTGTTGGCGACTACGTCGGTGTTCGCGCTGGCTGCGGACGGCGAGACCGTCTTCGAGGGAGAAGGATCGGGGTACGGCGGAAAGCTGCGGCTGGAGGTCGTTCTCGAGGGGGATGAGATGACGGACATTCGCATCGTGGAGGATCATGAGTCCTCGCCTGTGATGACACGCGCCTTCCCGGTCATTCGCGAGCGCATTTTGGAGGCGCAGACGCCCGTGGTCGACAGCGTGTCGGCGGCGACGTTTACCTCCTACGCGGTGAAGAGCGCCGTGGCGGACGCGCTGACGAAGGCCGGCAAGGAGGTTGAGAAAATCACCTTCGCAACCACGGGCCCCGTCGAAGAGGCGAAGGAGCTGGAGCCTGTGCATACCCAGATCGTCATCGTAGGCGGCGGCCCTGCAGGACTGGCGGCGGCGATCGGCGCAAAGGAATCCGGCGCGGAGGATGTAATCCTCGTCGAGAAGCTGGACATCCTCAGCGGTAACGGCAAGTTTGACATGAACTTCTTCGATCTGATCAATTCCAAAGCGCAAAAGGGAGCGGGCGTCGAGTACACGGTGGAACAGTTCATCGCGGATAAGGAAAACGCCGGCAACACGCCCGAGCGCCTCAAGGTCTGGGCCGAGGGCGAAAACGAGCTGGATGCTTGGCTGCGCAGCTTCGGCGTGGAGCTCAACCATAACTACGGCGGCACCAACCACATGGCCGAGGCGGACGCTTACGCGGGCGAGCACATCCAGGACGGGATGGAAGCGCGCGTAAAGGCGCTGGGCGTGGACGTGCGCACCGGCACCAAGGGCGTGGACTTCCTCTTCGACGGCGATAAGGTGGTCGGCGTCAAGGTACAACGCAAGAACGAGACCTACGACATCTTCGCGGACGCGGTGATCCTGGCCACCGGCGGCTTCTCGGCGAACAAGGAGCTGCTCGCCAAGTACGCGCCGGGCGCGGAGACGGTGGAAACCTCCAATCAGATGGGCGCGACGGGCGACTTCGTGCCGCTGTTTGAACAATATGGCTTCAAGACGGCGAACATGGACAAACTGAGCATCTTCAAGCTCATCATCAAGAACCGCCGCGATCTGACCGGTGCGGGCGACGGCTTCATCCTCGTCAACGAGAAGGGCGAGCGATTTGCAGATGAAAGCTCTTCGGGTCTGGGTCTCGCGCATGCGATCCTCGATCAGGGCAAAGTCTTTTACATCTACGATCAGAACCTGTACGAGTCCGCCTATCGCCTACAGAAGCATAACAAGCTGGGCTATCACGTCAAGGCGGATACGCTTGACGAGCTGGCCGAGCAGCTGGGCGTCGACGCGGCGGGCCTGAAAGCTTCGGTCGATGCGTTCAACAAGGCGGTTGAGGGCGAGGCGGCGGACCCGTTCCGCAAGGAAGCCTTTACCCGTAAGTTTAAGGCCGAAGGCCCTTACTACGGCGTACAGGTCGAATCCGCGATTCATATGACCAAAGGCGGCGTCGTGGCCAACGAGAAGGCACAGGTATTGAATAACGACGACGCGGTCGTCGAAGGGTTGTACGCAGCGGGTGAGGTCACTTGGATCAGCGGCGCTTACAGCGCGGCGGTGGTCTTCGGACGCATAGCGGGCCAGCAGGCGGCGGCACAGGTGCTGGGCAAGTAATCGATCAGGGCATACTTGAAACGGAATAGGACCGACAGGCTATGCGAAAGCGGCCTGCCGGTTTTCTATTCGTAAATCTCCCCCTCGAGCGCGCTGCGCGCGGCGAGGATGTACTTGGCGGTATCGAGCGGGTGCACGCCGCGGCGCGGGCAGGTCGCGCCCAGCGCGAGGTCGCACGCGCGGTAGCCGCAAAGGCGGCTGCTCATCGCGCCGCGCCCGCCCGTCATCGCGGCAAGGCGCGTGCTGAAGTGGATGCTGGTCGCCAGCGGCACGCGTGCGCGCACCGTGGCGGTATCCCCCTCGAGGCTGGAATCGGTCATTTCGCCGCGCATGAGCGCGATCTCGCCCAGCAGCTTGCCCGTGCATGCTTCCGGCACGGCGAGGGTCAGATCCAGGATCGGCTCGAGCAGCACGGAGCCGCCCCGGCGCATGCCGTCGAGGAAGGCGACGGGTGTGGCGACGATGAAGTCGAGCGGGTGCGTGTGGATGAGGTGATGGCTTCCGCCCACGAGCGTGATCTTCACGTCGTCTACCTGCCAGCCGAGCATGCCCTGGCGCACGGCGGCAGGGATGGCCTGGCGCACCTGGTTTTGATAGCGCGGCATGATGTCGCGCGCGGGCACGGCGGACTCAAAGACGACCCCGCTGCCGCGCGGGAGCGGCTCGATTTGAAGCTCGATGACCGCCCAACAGGGCTTGGGCATCGTGTAGGCGTAAAAGCCCGTCGACCGGCGGGCGATGGTCTCGCGATAGATGACGTTGGGCTCGCCGAACGCGACGTCCAGCCCGAATTCCTCCCGTAGCTGTTCGCCCAGCACCTCAAGCTGCACCGCGCCCATCACGCGTACATGCATCTCGCCCGCGAGCTCCTCGGCGGTGAGCAGCACGTCGCGGGCGGCAAGCAGCTTCAGCGCGCTTTGCAGGGCGGGCCTTAGCTCGCTTCGAGGCGCGGTCACCTTGACCAGCAGCAGGGGCGTGCACAGCTCGCCCGGCTGCACACGGCGGGGCAGCAGCGATGCGTCGCCGAGGATCTGCCCCACGCGCACGCCCCCAAGCCCCAGCACGACGCCGATTTCCCCGGCATGCAGCTCGCCCACGTCGCGTCCGCGCCCGTCCACCGAAAGCGCGCGGATCTGGGCGACCTTTTGCTGCGCCGCACGGCCCGCGGCGTCCGGCAGCGTCAGCGCGTCGCGGTTTTTGAGCGTGCCGGAGAACAGGCGCACCGTTGCCGCGCGGCCCATGGCGTCCTCGTCGGAGACGGCGAAGACGACCCCGCTGAGCGGCGCGTCGCGCTCGCCCGCTGGCGGGGGAAGCAGGTCGGCGATGGCGCTCAGCAGCGCCTCCACGCCGTCGCCGCGCATGGCGCTGCCGTAAAGCGCGGGGAATACCTCGCATGCGTGCACGTATGGGCGAAGCGCGTCGGCCAAGTGCTCGGGCGAATAGACCCGCCCCTCCAGATAATCCGTCAGCGCGCCGTCGTCGTATTCCGCCAACAGCGCATGCGCCTGCTCGGCCTCCCACAGCGCGAAGACGGAGGGGGAGAGCTTGCTTTTCGCGGCTGCGAGCGCCCCGGCCACGTCGGCTGCCTCGCGGTCGGCCTTGTTGAGAAAGAGGAGCGTCGGGATGCCGCGCTCGCGTAGCGCGCGGAAGAGCACCTCGCTTTGCGGCTGCACGCCCTCGACCGCGCTGAGCACGAGCACCGCGCCGTCCAGCGTCCACATCGAGCGCTCTACCTCGGCCATGAAGTCGACGTGCCCGGGCGTGTCGACGAGGTGGATCGTGCAGCCCTGCCACGTCATGGGCGCGCAGGTTGCCTGGATGGAGATGCCGCGCCTGCGCTCGATGGAGAGGCGGTCGGTATGCGCCGTGCCCGTATCCACGGATCCGGGGGTGCGAACCGCGCCGCATAAGCGCAGCAGCTGCTCGGATAGCGTCGTCTTACCCGCGTCCACGTGCGCGAAGATGCCGATGTTACGAATGCTTTGCATGAATGTCCTCCAATGAAGGCGGTGGAATGAGGAAGCCAGGAGGCTTCAGACGTCCGAGCCGTTTTGTCCTTTAGCATAAGGCATCTTGCGCCGCGTGGCAAGCGGGGTTTTGGAGAAAGACGCAAAAAAGGCGCGGGGCGCATACCGTCTTGCGGCATGCACCCCGCGCGCACGATTCAGTCTTTCCATTCCTCCGGCAGATAGGCGAGGGTGTTGCGGATCATGTCGTCAAAAAGCCGCTTGCCGTCCTGGAGGGGCACGCCGCTCATCTGCGGGTCGTTCAGGAAGACGCTGAGCGCAAGCTTTCGGTCGCAGGCGAGGGCGGCCTGCACGGTCGCCTCCTGCCCCAGCGCCTGACGGGCGACCAGCGCGTCGATTCCGGCGGGCAGCGTGCCCGCGAGCACGGGGCTGATCTCGTCCCGGCGGAAGAGGGCGTTCGTCTCGACGACGGCGCCCTGCGGCAGGCCCGCCACCTGGCCACGGTTGGGGATGTTGACGTTGGAGACGAGGTCGCCTAGGCCGAGCAGCGCCTTGATGAGCAAATGCCCCTCCTCGCCGGAGCCCTTGAGGTCCAGAGACTCCTCGCCGCTGAGCAGCCGCTCCTGGCGCGCGAGCCGCCTTTTCAAATCCTCCTTGCGCCAGGAGACCTTCGTCAGCGAAAAGCCCCAGGTCCGCGCGGTCTGCGGGTCCTTCAAATACCAGGGCGGCAGGAACTCCGCCAAATGCCGGTCGCCCGCCGCGGCGATGAGCCCATAGCGTAGGAAGAGGTCAAACTTTACCCGGTGGCTGCAATCGAACGCGTTGTTCATCCAGTTCTCGTCCTTGCCCTTGACGAAGCCGGTTTCGCGGTACTTCTGAGCGAACGTGCGGTAGAGCGGGAACAGGTCTATTCCCTGATACGACGCGCTGGTGAGCCAGGTAAAGTGGTTGATGCCGGTGACCCCGGTCTTGATCTCCTCGCGGGCGACGCCGCCTATGCCGCACAGGTCCTCGAGCATCGCGCACAGCAGCCTCTGTGTGCCGAACACCTCATGGCAGCAGCCGAACGCCTTTATGTTTGGATAGGCGGCGTACAGCGCGCGCATGCAGGCGGTCATGGGGTTGGTATAGTTGACCACCCAGGCGTCCTTGGCATAATCGCGCACGCCCCGCGCGATCTCGGCCATCATGGGCAGCGCGCGCATGGCGCGGATGATGCCGCCGGGGCCCACTGTGTCGCCGACGGACTGCCACACGCCGACGCGCTCGGGCAGATGTACGTCCGATTCCATTTCGTCAAACGTGCCCGGCAGGATGGAGATGACGACGAAGTCCGCGCCCGTGAGCGCCTCCTTGAGCGAATCGCTGACCGTATACGTCCATCTGGACTTCGCCTGCGGGTGCGCGGAGAGCATCGTGCCGATCCTCGCGTTCTTTTCGGCCGCTGCGCGGTCGATGTCGTAGAGGCGGACTGTGCCGCACAGCTGGCTGTCGTTCGTCAGATCGGTCATAAAGCCCCACGCCCACCCGCGCGAGCCGCCGCCGACGTAGGCGATTTGGATGTCCTGCACCGTGTCTTGTTCGTAGCGCATGTAGTTCCCTCCCGGCATTTGCGTCCGCATGCGGACGACGCTTGATGAGTTGATTATACCGCAAGATCAACGTAGAATCTCCGCTTATCGAGCGGAAATTGCATTTTTATGATCCTATCTTGCTGCATTGCGCACGGCGTGCTATACTGTGCCTGTCTGGAGGGCGCGAGGATGGAGGAGCTGCTTTTTTCCGCCGGAATTCCCGGCGTTTCGTTCGATCAAAGGCATAGAAGCGAGCGTTTCGAGATGGGCATGGTGCACGCGCATGCGTTCTGGGAGCTGTACTATCTGCTCGCCGGCGAATGTGTGTACTTTATCGAGGGCAAGAGCTATCCGCTCAGGGCGGGGGCCTTTGTCTTTATCGGCACGAACTGCCTGCATAGGACGGTGGCGGATACGCACGAGCGGATCCTCATCGAGCTGGATCCGGCCTGCATCCAGGCCTTTGGGCCGCGGGTCGCCATGCTGGCGGAAAACAGAAGCCTCGCCGTGCAGTTCAATGAACAGGAAAAGGCGCACGTCGAAGCGTTTTTGCAGTGCATCGTCGGCTGCCTGCGGGAGAAGCCGGAGGAATACGCGGCCAAGGTACGCCTTTACCTTTTCTGCCTGCTGTGCTACGTGAGCGACCATGCGCGCTCTGCGCAGGCCGCCACGCAGGCTGCGACGCCAAAGCACCGCCAGGCGGAGCGGGTGATCCGCTATCTCGAGCAGCACTATGCGGCGAACCTCAGCCTGGACGACATCGCGGGCGCCCTGTTCACGAGCAAATACCATCTCTCCCGCGTGTTTAAGGAGGTCACGGGCTTTACGATCGTCGAGTATTTGACGGCCGTGCGGCTGCAGCACGCGCGGGCGCTGCTGGCCTCGACGGACGCGCGCGTCGCCGATATCGCCGGCCAGGCGGGCTTCGGCTCGCTCGCCCACTTCAACCGCGCCTTTGCGCGGCAGGCGGGCATGCCGCCGGTGAAGTACCGGCGGGCGTTTCGAGGCGGAGGAATATGACAAAATTTGCAGACAAAATCGTATTTTTATGGTATCCTTATATAAGAGGAGGTGCTGCTGTTGTTTCCGCTATGCATACTAGCCCTGCTGGATGAGGACGACCGCGCGTTTATGGAAAAACTGTACCTCGAATACCGTAGCCTGATGTTTCAGGTTGCTTATGGAATGCTACACGAGACGAACAATACGAAGGACGCGATCAACAGCGCGTGCGCGTCGCTTTGTAAGCACGCCCCCAAATTAAAACAGATGGCGTGTTGCAAACAGCGGGCATACATCGTTACCACTATAGAGAATGCTTGCCGGGATTTGATGCGGGCAAACGCCAAATACGTCCTCGACGATAAAGACGAAGTCTTTCATGAAATTCCAGATCGCGACGTGGACGTAGAGGACGCCGTGCTCTGCATAGACAGTGTCGAGCGCCTGAAACGTGCGCTGGCGCGGCTGCCTGCGCGCGAGCGCATGGCGCTGGAGATGAAGTACTTTGAGGGGCAGGACGACGAGACGATCGCCCGGGCCATCGGCATAAAGACCGGCAGCGTGCGCACGGCCATCCCGCGCGCGCGGGAGCATGTGCGCAAAATCTTGGAGGAGGGGGGCGCCATATGAAGGAGCCGGAGAAGACGGCCTATCGCGAGGCGGACGAGGAATTCGAAGCGGCGCTCTTCCGTGCGGCCTTCGCCCGGCTGGAGGCGGAGCGCATCGAGGAGCTGATGGCGCAGGAACCGACGCCGGAGGAAGAGGCGTTCTTCGCGCGCACGCAGCAAGAGACGCTGCGCGTAATCCGCCGGACCTTGAATCAGAAAAAGCGGCGGCATTTTCTGCGCCATACGTTGCCGCGCGCCGCGAACGCGGCGGCCCTGCTGCTGCTCTGCGTGTTTCTAGGCGGCACGGCGGCTGTGGCGGCCGTCCCTTCCGTCCGCGTGCGGGTGATGAAGCTGCTCACCCACATGCAGCAGGAATACACCGAAATCAGCCTCGTGGAGGATGCGTCCGCGAGCTTCGACGTGCCCGACGGGTGGAAGGGAGATTTCTTTCCGGGGTATATTCCTGAGGGGTTTGAGGTCGCATGGATGTCTTTAGCCACTCCAACAATAGACTGGATAAGTGCGGAATATGACAATGGCGGTATTGGGTTTTCTGAATGCGACGAGAACACCGTGGCAAATGTCGATACCGAGAATGCAAAGCTGAGCTATGAAGAGATCAACGGGTCTTTGGCGCTGGTGATTGAAAAAGGGGACGTCGTTCAAATCGTTTGGGTGCAGGATGATCGATACTTTATTTTGGATACCCATGCGTGTGGTCGCACAGAAACGATGCAAATTGCGAAAAGTGTAAAAAGGATAAAATAATTTGCAAAAAGTTGTTGCAAAATCCCTCCTCACAACGTCTTTACTAATAGAGAGACAAAAAAGGAGGGATTTTTCTTATGAGGAAGATGTTGGCGATTTTAGTGGTAGTATTACTGACGACGGGGCTGTCTGGAGCGGCAGTCGCTGAGATAAGTACGTATGAGGAACCGCAGATTCAGCTTCGTTATGATCATACGACTTCGATTAAGGCAGCGCTGTCGATAGATGGCTCGGGAAACGCGACTTGTTCTGGTTCGGTAAAAGCGGTTGCTGGATCCGGTGCTGTCTCTGTAGCGGTTAGGTTGAAGAAGCTGGAAAATGGGAAGTGGAATACGATTGCTACTTGGAGCAATTCGGGAACGGGTAGTGCTACAGTTGAGGCCAGCGGCTCTAAAAAGGTCCCCAAAGGCTACAGCTACAAGGTCGTAACCTCCGGCACGGTCAAGGACGCCCAGGGCAATGTGCTGGAATCCCCGAGCAAGAGCTCTGAGACCAAGACGTACTGACGGGGCGGGCTTGAATGATGTAGCAAGGCCTCACAAAATCGCGCGTTCAACTGCGGCGATATCAGGCGGTTGCAAGGCCAACCCCTGATATGCATAAGTACATCGATGGCTTGGAGTACCTTGCCGTCGACTGGAAGGGGAGGAGATGCCGTTGGGTTAGAACCAACAGATCAAGTGCAAATGACAAGGCCGCGGCGCAACAGAAAACGTCAATGCGCGCCGAGGGGAGATGCGCGGTGTATGAAAAATGTTCCGGCAAGAAGGCTGCAGCGCCTGCCCCCGATCGGGAGCACTCTCACCAGAACATCTATATTATACCGCATGGCTGACGAATGCACAAGAAGATTTCGACTCGCTTCTTGATGAAGCGAACGAGGAGGTACAACATGAAAAAGATTTGCTGTGTAGCATTGGTCTGCGTTTTGACGCTGGGTTTGGCCTGCGGGGCCATGGCTGAAAGCTTTTCCTCCCCTTCTTTGGACCCGGGAAAGGGATGGAGCCCTAGTTGGACAGCGAAAAAAACCAGCGGCGTCGGTGTGAGCTCTTCGGTGACGGCGACTGCGTCTTCTTCGCGAGCGATCTTCCAAGCGACGACGCGCAAGACGGACGGCGTACCCGCTTCAGAGACAGAAAGGTTTACCGGTTCCTGCTCCGGTCTTAAGCTGGCGACGAAGTACGACGGCAACCAGAAAGCGCTGTTGCGGACTGGCTATACTTACGTACTGCGCATTGCGCACCGTTCGAATTCGCCGATATCGTCGGCTTCCGCGTCCGGAACCTGGGAACCGTAAGGCAATACTGCGCTCAAAACGGAGCCGAAGCGGGCCGCACGGCCCGCTTCGGCCCCAACGCATAGGAGGTGCAAAGGAATGAAACGCATACGTATGAACGCCGTCTTGGCGCTCGCTGCAGGGCTGTTGCTGTCGGCGCTCCCCGCCATCACGCCGGCCCGGCAGGAAGCGCCGGCCATAGCCACCCTATACGCGCAGGAGGCGTATGAGACGATGGCGTTTGACTGCTCGGCGGCGGGAGGGACGGAGCGGCTTGCATTTCCCGTGAGCGCATCGTACCCGCAGCAGGCGAGCGAGTGGAGGGCCAAGGGATATAAGGGCTGGACGGTGGAGGAGGCGCGTAGGGCCTTTGAAGGGCTCGGCGCGTATGCCGCGGGCACGGCGCAGAGCGATAAGACGTGGAGCGAGGACGAAAAGAATTTTGAGAACGCCGAAGGAGCGCTTCTGTACAGTTACCCCGGCCAATTGCAATATATAAGCGCGGAAGCGCAAAGGGGTTGGTACGAGCGCGCCACGTTTGCCGCGGCGACCGACGTCTTTGGCGATGCGACGCACTACGCCGAGGGATTTGGTCTCGACCTGGAGGCCGCATTGGGGGAGGCCTATCCTCAGTTTGCAGACGTGCTGGAAGCGACGGAGCGCTTTATTGACGAAAACGGGCTTTCGGTGGGCAAACCGGTGGCGATCAAATATTGGACGCTGGAGCAAATGCGGGAAAACTGGCGCAAGGGCATTGTGGCGGAGGCGCCGGACGACAGCGAATGCCCCTTGCAGGCGCAGGATGAGGCGCTGTACGTGGTGTATCCGACGTTCTTTCAGGGCGTGCGCATGATGCCCTTCGGCGCAGGCGCGCCCGAGGGGATTGTAAACTGTGAAACCGGCGTCACCGTCTTCATGAATACGCGGCAGATCCTGTCCGTCCGATCCGGCGCCAACCGCTTTGCGAGCCTTACTGAGGGGGCGGGCGGAGCGGTGATCTCGCCGCAGGCGGCGTGGGAGCGCTATCTGGCGCTGTTGGAGCAGTACCTGTTTATCCCTGAAGGCGCGCTGGATGTCGAGGCGATGGCGCTGCAGTACACGGTGCGATACAAGCAGAAGGCGGATGATTTTGATCCGGATTACGAGCTGGTTCCCGTATGGACGATTCAGCTTCAGGATCAAAGCGCGGTCATGATCCACGCGGTGACAGGAGAAGAAGTGCCATGGTAGAGAGGCGAGCAGGGCGATCGCGCATGCTGCGGATGGAGCTGCGCCGTATGGCGTGCGGGCCGGGGCTCTGGCTGGGCATAGCCGCAACATTTCTGATCTACCGGCTGGGCATACTCGGATGGTATACAGAATACAATCTCATCTATGTCTTCATGTCCTCGTTGGTATATAGCACCTTTACCTTTTTGTTTCCGCTCTGCGCGGTGCTGCCGTACGGCCTGAGCTACCTGGAGGACAGGCGGCAGCGGATGTGGTCGCTGCTTTGCACGCGCTGCACGGCGAGCGCTTATCTCAACGCGCGCTTTCTCGCGGTCGCCCTATCGGGCTTTCTATCCATCTGTCTGGGCACATTGCTGTATGCGGCCTTGCTGCCGGTTTTATTCCCCTATGGCATCTACGACCGCAGCACGGGCATGGGGACGATTTTTTTGTACATGCTCGAAGCGGTCCGGCAGGGCAATTGGGTGTATTTCTTCGGCTTCTATGGCGTGCTGCATGGCCTGGCGGGCGCGTTTTGGGGTGTTTTCGCGCTGGCGCTGTCCGCGTATGTGAAAAATGCGTATGCGGTCTATCTGGTGCCCGTTTTGTGCTACCGGCTGCTCGACGTGCTTTTTATGAACTGCGGGCTGCCTGCGCTGACCACGATATCCTACGGCATGTGGGATTTTGAAACCGGGGCCGAGGCGATGCTGCAGGGTGCGGTCACATTCGGCGCGCTCATCCTCGCGTGCTACGCGGCCTTTCGATTCAAAGCAGGGAGGCAGTGTCGTGAATAATATCAAATATGCGATGCATCTGGTGCGGCGCGCCTGCCTGCAGCCGCGGACGGTGCTGATCTTCTGCATGCTGGCGGTGTATGTCAGCCCATGCCTCGCGGACGGCTACGCGGCGATCGGCCAATACGGCGTGCGGCTGAACCTCTGGGGACAATTTGCCTGCGTGATGTCCAACGAACAGGTCATGCTCATGTGCTTTGCCGGATACCTGATGCTGCTCAGCGATCTGCCATTCTGGTCGCGCGGCAGTATGTATGAGGCGATGCGCGTGAAGCCGATGCGTGCGACGCTCGTTCGCATCGCGGCGGTGCTCGCGTTGACGGCGCTCTACCTGATCGGGCTGCTCGCCATGGTCTGCCTGCTGGGCGGTTGCTTTGATTTTTCATTCCATCAGTGGGATAAGATGAGCTTCAGCGCGGCAAGGCAGCAGCTGGGGGATGCGTTTGTGATGATCGTCCCCCAAGAGATTGTCCTTGACTATACCCCGTGGGCGGCTTTCTCTATCGCCATGCGGCAGATCGCGCTCGTCTTTACGGGAATGGGCTGCCTGCTCCTGTTTTGCCTGCTGGCGATGCCGATGAAGAAGGCGGTGTTCGCCGCCTTTGCGCTCTGGGGCGGGCTGGATATCGCGGTGGACTGGATGGGGCTAGGCTATCGGATGTACGCGTTCTCGCCCGTATCCTGGGCGAGGATGACCATCGTGATCGGGAAGGCGTATAACGACTACTACCCGTCCTGGCAATGGTGCACGGCGGGCGCTGCGATATTGTGCCTGGCGGCGCTGCTGTTGCTCGTCTGCCTGCCGAACAAAAGGCAGTGGTACCGGCGGCCGCTGAACCGCTAGAGGAGGCGCTATGCAAACGAATCAGGAAAACGGATGGACGATCGTCCTGCGCGATGTGCGCAAGGCTTTTGGCAAGCATGTGGTGCTGAATGGAATATCGTGGACGTTCAGCGCCGGAAAGATCTACGGCGTCGTCGGGTTCAACGGATGCGGCAAGACGGTGCTGCTCAAGTGCATATGCGGCATGATGCCCGTGGATATGGGCGATGTGGCGATCCGGCGGGGAGATCTGACGATAGGCGATCGGCGCGGGTTGTTCGGCATCGTGATTGAAACCGCGCAGTTTCTGGAAGGCGAGAGCGGCATGGGCAATTTGAAGATGCTGGCCGACATCCAAGGGAAGATCGGCAAGGCGGAAATCGCACAGGCGATGCAACGCGTCGGACTCGACCCCAAGAGCCGGATGCGCGTAGGCAAATATTCGCTCGGCATGCGCCAGCGCCTGGCCATCGCGCAGGCTGTGATGGAGAACCCGCCCGCGCTGCTGCTGGACGAGCCGCTCAACGGATTGGACCATGAAAGCGTGCGGCAGGTCTACGAGCTGATCCAGCAGAGCCGGGATGCGGGGAAGATCGTGCTCATCGCCAGCCATCATATGGAGGACATCCAGCTCCTGTGCGACGAGGTGCTCTGGTTAAAGGATGGGAAGCTTTGCGCCGTGTCGGATGTGAACGCGTACCTGGATGCGAAGAAGGAGGGAATCCATTCATGAAAACACGATGGGGTAAACGATTGGCCGCGATCGCTATGGCGCTGACGCTGTGCGCGTCGGCGCAGGCCGCGTGCGCGCAAACGCTGCGCATTGCGAACATGGGGGATGAGATGTACGACGAGGCGTTCCAGGCGGCAAACCCCGGCGCGCAGGTAGAGCACGTCCATTCGGAGTCTTTCGGGCTGCAGGGGATCATTCACGACGTGCTGAGCCGGGATAGCCGCATCGACCTATACGAGCTGTCGACGGGTTATCTGTTCAGCGAGCTGAAAAAGGGCGGGTACGTAGAGGATTTGACGCCCTATGCGGGCATCGCGGAGGGGATTTCGCGGTTTGATCCGAAGGTTCAGGCCGTGCTGCGAAGCGGCGAAGCGCTCTTGGCGGTGCCGTATGAGGTATACGTGCGCAATTGGGCGGTGAATCGTCCCCTTTGGGATGAATATGGGCTGGGCGAGCTGCCGGAGACGTATCTGGAGCTGATCGAGCAGTGCATCGCCTGGAATGAGGAATACGCGGACGAGGAGGTCTGCCTTTTCAGCCAGCAGAACATGCCTGTCGAGCTGATGAACAGCGTGATGGACGTGTACATGGCGGAATTTGAGGGCACGGGCGACGCGCTCGACTTCGACACGCCGGCATTTCGCGATACGATGGACGCGCTGTTGCGCCTGCGCCCCTACGCGCAGGAGGATGCGTACAAGGAGGCGATTCTGACGAATTATGCCTGGCGCTTTGGCGAACGCGACAATCCGGCGCTGCGCATGGTCCTGCCGCCGCGCGTGCATCCGCAGGGCAAGAGCGTCGTGCAGGTGAACGCCCGGGTGTTGGTGGTCAATCCGCAGTCGGAGCATAAGGAGCTGGCGGCGGCCTATCTGCGCACGGTCCTGCAGGAAATGCCGCCGGAGATGGCGGCGCAGCTGACCGCGGACGCGGGCGAGGGCATCGAATGGCCGTGGTATGAGCGCAGTCAGGCGGAGCTGGCCGAGGAGATCGGCGAGCTGGAGGCCCTGCTGAGCACCGCCGCCGAGGACAAGCGGGAGGAGATCGAGCGGGAGCTGGAGTCGCTTCGCGCGCAGGCCGCGGACGAAGAGCAGCGGTGGCAGGTCACGGCGCAGGAGCGGCGCGACTATAGCGAGCTGTTTGCTTATGCAAGCTTTGGCGAGGGCGGCGCGATCGGCAACGGAGATATTGAGACGCTGGAATCGTTGTATGGACTCGGGGCGCAGTTTCTGGACGGCCACATGACCTCCGGCGAGCTGGTCCGCGCTTTGAATCAGCGTGTCAGGATGATCTACGACGAGCGGATCGACTGAAGCAAGCACTGTGAAGCCCTTGTTTTTGATCGCCATGAGGGGGTATAATATATTCAAATCCTGTTTTACTGAATCGTGATTTGAATAAAGATGGCGAGCCCCTACTCTCTGAGGCGGAAATGGACGATCATCTGCTTCTCTATCCGCTTGATAGGATCATGAATGCGTAAATCGTGTTCGCGCCTCGCCTCATATTGGCATACAGATTTGTCAATTTTCGCAGGCTCCTTTACGGGGAGCCTGTTTTTCGTGTATAATAATTCTGATTATGCCCATGTGCAAAAGGAGAGTCGGAAAGATGCTTTTTAACTCCTATATCTTTATCTTGGCCTTCCTGCCCGTCACGCTGGCGGGCTACTTCGGCCTGGCGCGCCTGTTTCGCAAGCTGCCGCTGAACAAGATTTGGCTGGTGGGCTGCTCGCTCGTCTTCTACGCCTATTTTAACGTGAGGTATTTGCCCATTATCGTGCTGAGCATCCTCGTCAACTATGCGCTCAGCCAGGGCATGCTGGCGGCAAGGGGCAAGGGCGTGCGCGCGCTGCTGCTCGCCGTGGGCCTGCTGGGCAACCTGGGCGTGCTGGGCTACTACAAGTATTACGACTTCTTCGTTCAAAACGTAAACGCCCTGGCGGGCACTTCGTTCGTGCTGCATAGGCTCGTGCTGCCGCTGGGCATCAGCTTTTTTACGTTTCAGCAGCTCTCCTACGTCATCGACAGCTACAGGCGCACCGTGCCGCGCTACGGCCTGATCGATTACTCGCTCTTCGTCACGTTCTTCCCACAGCTGATCGCGGGCCCCATCGTGCTGCACAGCGAGATCGTCCCCCAATTCGCGAACCCCGATAACCGCCGCTTCCGCTTTGAAAACTTCGCGCCGGGGTTGTATGCGTTTGCGCTGGGGCTTTTCAAAAAGGTCATCGTCGCCGATACGTTCGCCAAGGTGGCGGAGTGGGGCTTTGGCCCGGGGCAGGCGCTCAACACGCCGGAGGCCTGGTTCGTGGCATTTGCGTTCGCCTTTCAGCTGTACTTCGACTTTTCCGGCTACTGCGACATGGCCATGGGACTGGGGCGCATGTTTAACATCAACATCCCGCAGAACTTCAACTCGCCTTACAAGGCGCACAACATCAAGGAGTTCTGGCAGCGCTGGCATATCACGCTCAGCCGTTTCTTCACGAACTACATTTACTTCCCCATGGGCGGCAGCCGCAAGGGGCTCGCGCGCACCTGCGCAAACCTCATGGTGGTCTTCCTCGTCAGCGGCCTTTGGCATGGCGCGGGCTGGCTTTTCATCCTCTGGGGCGCGCTGCATGGCCTGATGAGCGTGCTTTACCGCGTCTTTCGCAAGCAGTTCGACTGCCTGCACCCCGCGCTTTCTTGGCTGATCACGTTCCTCTTTGTGGTGATCGCCTGGGTGTTCTTCCGCGCGACGGATATGCAAAGCGCGATGACGGTGCTGCGCGCCATGTTTACGATGAACTTTGGCCCGCTGAGCGCCTCGATCACGAACGTGTTCACCCTGCCGATGGGCCTGCACCCGGGCTACAACGCCATCGTGACCGAGATCTGGTATGCGCTCGCGCTCTTCGGCGTGCTGGGCCTGCCCAATACGTTTGAGCTCACCGACCGCTTCAAGCCCACGTTTGGCCGCGCGGCGCTCACCGTGGCGCTGCTTACCGTATCCATCCTCTCGCTCTCGGGCGTGAGCGTATTCCTGTACTACAACTTCTAAGCGGAGGGATAGCCATGGACAAGAAAATGAAGCGCTTTGTCGTCGGCGCGCTGGCGGCGCTCCTTTCGCTGCTGCTGCTCTGCGCGGGTACCGTCTTTATCGTCGATCCGTTTCAAATATATCGCAAGGCGACGTTTTACACGCCCCTGATCGAGTATACGACGCAGGTCTACACCAATGCGGGCATCGCCAAGAACTACAGCTACGACAGCGCGATCGTGGGCACGTCGATGACTGAAAACGCGCTGCCGTCGCAATACGGCGAGCTCTTCGGCGGCGAGTGGATCAAGCTGGTCACCAGTGGCGGCACGGCGCGCAACCACGCGATTTTGCTGGAGACGGCGTTTCGCACGCATGAGCTGAGGCGCATCGTGTACGACCTGGATATCTACTCCTTTATGGCGGAGCCAAGCTCCACCGCGCAGGACATTCCGATGTATCTTTACGACGCCAACCCGTTTAACGATGTGCATTATCTGCTCAATCAGGATGTGTTTACCCGTCTGTACGACACCTGGACCTATAACGATAGCGGGTTGACGCGCGAGGACCGCGACGATATGTATAACTGGGCCATGAACTACGAGTATAGCGAAGACGTCGTCATGCGGGGCGTGAACCTCAAGGCCCCGGCGGCGGAAATGTGGGACGCCAACATCTTTGAAACGGAGATGAACGGCAACCTGAACGACAACCTGATCCCCTTTATCGAACAGCACCCGGAGACGGAATTCATCATCTACTATCCGCCATACAGCGTGATGGAGTGGTTCACCATGCACCAGAAGGGCCATCTGGATTTTGTGCTCAACATGAAGGAGCTGATCACCGAACGGCTGCTGCCTTATGATAACGTCAAGATCTTCGACTTTCAGGCGCGGGAGGAGTGGGTCTGCGACCTGAATTACTATAAGGATACCTCTCACCATTCACAGGAGATCAACATCGCGATCGCCGAGTGCATCGCGGCGGGCGACGGACTTGTGGAGGACATTTACGACGTCTACGAGCACGACGAAACGATCTACGGATGGGTCGACGACATCGTCTATGAAAACGAAGAGTAACCGCCGGTGGGCGATTAGCGTCCTATGTATATCGGCCGCCCTTTTGGGGGGCGTAGCGGGGCTCGTCGCTTGGGTCGACCCGTTTATCTGCTATCATGCCCCTCGCTTCGCATTTGAGGCGCGCGGCGGCATGCAGGCGTATTACAACATCGGCATCGCCCGGAATATGCCCTATGACGCGCTGTATCTCGGCTCTTCGATGACGGAGAATACCCAGGTATCGCAGGTCGACCAGCTATTTGGCATTACCTGCGCCAAGCTGCCCTTTGAAGGCGGTACGATGGAAAATTATCGTACCATGCTCGATGCGGCGTTCGATACGCGTGACGTCTCCATGGTATTTCTCGCGCTGGACGAGTTTGCCCTTTCGGCGCAGCCGGATGCGGTGCCGCTCGCGCTGCCAAAGTATCTGTACACGCCCTCAGTGCTCGACGACGTGCAGTATTGGTTCAATGAAGCCGTGCTTACCTCGCACGTGCCGGAGGCGCTGGCCGCTATGGCGGCGGGCGCGGACCCGGGCATCAACTTCGACATGCTCTATTACTGGGGCGACCGCATGACGTATGGCCGGGAAAAGGCGCTGCTCTCTATGAGCTATGGGCCGTACGGAGAGGAGCTGGCGCGCGAAGGGGATGCGCAGACGGTGCTTTACCACCTGCAAAAATGCCTGCTCCCCTACGTGCAGGCGCACCCGGAGACGGTGTTCATTGTCTATTTTCCGCCGTACAGCATTCTGGAATGGGTCAAATACGCCCAGGCGGGGACGCTTGCGCGCGCGCTGTATCACCGTGAGCTGGTGACGCAGGCGCTGGAAGGCTATGAAAACGTACAGCTATACGATTTTCAGGCTTGGGGCGACGTCGTCACGGACTTGGATCAGTACACGGATAGCATGCATCACCGGCCTGAGATCAACGATCTCGTCGTCGAGAAAATAGCCGCCGGGGTAATGCAGGCGAATCTCGAGACCATTCGTTATCATAACGACACGATCCTTGCGATGGTGGAAAGCTTCACGCCGCCTTCTGAGGCGGATTTGGCACAGATGCGCGCGCTGATAGACGAATGAATAAAGGAGCCCTGCATGAAACGAAAGATCCGCCGTAAGCGGCCGCCCAATCCCTTTAAAAAGCTGTTCATCGCGCTTTGCGCGCTGCTCGCGGTCATCGCGGTGGATTTATTGCTGGTCTACGGCCTTGGGCCCTTTGCGAATGCGACCTATGCCGCGATAGCCCCCTTGCTGGGGCACACGCCGACGCCCGTGCCGACGGCAATCCCCACGGTGACGCCGACGCCTAGCCCCAGTCCTAGCCCTAGCCCCAGCCCCAGCCCCACGCCGACGCCCAGCCCAACCCCTACGCCTTTGCCGACCGCAGCGCCGACACAGGCGCCGACGCCTAGACCGCAAAAGACCATTTTGCTCGTCAACCGCGACAATCGTCTCCCGGAATCCTTTGTGCCGGACAACCTGGTAAAGCTGACAAAGGTCGTGCCGGAGGGGCTGATCAAGATCAAGGGCGCCGATATTCAGGGGGATCGCGAGGCGGTGGCGGCCCTCATCACCATGATTTCGGATGCGGTAGATCAAGGGATCGGCAACTGGCAGGTCAGCGCGGGCTATCGCACGTACGGCTATCAGCAGCAGTTGATCGACAACCAGGTCTACATCTACCGGAAAGAGAACGGGCTCTCCACGGAAAAGGCGCTGCAGGCGACCTATCAGACCGTAGCGCCCGCGGGCGCCAGCGAGCACCAGACGGGCCTGGCGTTTGATATCACGGTACCCGGGGTATCCTTTAAGGGGACCAAGCAGCAAAAATGGCTGCACGAGAACTGCTATGCGTATGGGTTTGTCGTGCGCTATAAGGAAGAAAAGCAGAAGATCACCGGCTATCTCGCGGAGGCCTGGCATATCCGTTACGTAGGGGTGGAGGTCGCCACCATCATGGAATATAACGATTGGTGCTTGGAGGAATACATCGAGCACCTCGGGAACGTCCTCTGACGCAAAAGGGCTTGACTTTTTTAGCGCCCGGCGTTACCCTATACAGGGATTTTACTTTCATCGTTGAGCGAGGTGAGAAACGTGGACGATCATGGTCATGATGCGGGCGTTCCCCGAAGTACCGGGGTGCCGCAACTGCAGGGATACGTGCGCGTTTTTTGCCTCGTTCGCGCTGATTCCTGACCCCGGCAGCCCGTCCGGAGATGCCTCGCGTCCTGTCCTCATGTCCGAAAACCCTTCGGCCCATGAATCAGAACGAGAGGAGCGACCTTAAATGGAAGAGAAGGAAATCCTGCTGGAATTAATGCAGCTCGTGCAGGCGGGCAAGATACAGGAATTCAAGGCGCATACGGCGACAATCCCGCCGGTCGACATCGCCGAGGCGATGGAGGAACAGGAGAAGGATGTCGTTATTCGCCTGTTCCGCTTGCTGCCCAAGGACATCTCAGCCGACGTGTTCTCCTACATGTCCTCCGAGCAGCAGCAGGTGATCGTCGAGTCCATGTCGGGCCTAGAGGTCCGCCATCTGATGGACGAAATGTTTATGGACGATACGGTGGACTTTCTGGAGGAAATGCCCGCCGGCATCGTCAAAAAGGTGCTGCAAAACGCCGATGAGCAGACGCGCAGCCTCATCAACCAGCTGCTGCGCTATCCCGAGAACAGCGCGGGCAGCCTGATGACGACCGAATACGTCGATTTGCACGACTATTTTACCGTCCGCAAGGCGATGGATCATATCCGCCGTACCGGCGTCGATAAGGAAACCGTCTATACCTGCTACGTCATCGATCAACAGCGCAAGCTGATGGGCACGGTATCCCTGCGCAAGCTGATCGTCGCGCCGGAGACGCAGACGATCCGCGAGATCATGGAGCAAAACCCCGTCTTTGCCCATACCGTCGACGATCAGGAGGCCGTCGCGGAGGATTTCCGCCGCTACGACCTGATGTCCATCCCCGTGTGCGACGGGGAAGAGCGCCTGGTCGGCATCATCACCGTCGACGATATCGTCGACGTCATTCAGCAAGAGAACACCGAGGACTTTGAGAAGATGGCGGCCATGACGCCGTCCGATCAGGAGTATCTCAAGTCCAGCGTCTGGACGCTGGCCAAGAACCGCGTGCCGTGGCTGCTGCTGCTCATGATTTCAGCCACGTTTACCGGCTCTATCATCGCGCACTTTGAAAGCGTGCTGGCGGGCATGGTGATTCTGACGTCGTTTATCCCCATGCTGATGGATACGGGCGGCAATTCCGGCTCGCAGACGTCCGTCATGGTCATCCGTAACATGGCGCTCGGCGAGGTGGAGACGAGCGATGTGTTGCGCGTATTGTGGAAGGAATTTCGCGTATCGCTCATCTGCGGTTCGATCCTTTCGGTTGTCAACTTTGTGCGCATGCTCATCTTCGTGCGCGCAGGCACGCTGGTCGCCGTGACGGTGAGCCTATCGATGTTTTGCACGGTGGTCATCGCCAAGGCGGTGGGCTGCCTGTTGCCCATGGGGGCCAAAAAGCTGGGTCTCGACCCGGCGATTATGGCCTCGCCCATGATCACCACCATCGTAGACGCCTGCTCGCTCGCAATCTATTTTACCATGGCTACGGCTTTGCTGGGGGTTTGAGCGGCCTCCGGCGCCGGATAAAGGAGATTACGCAGATATGACATCGTTTAAACCGCGTGAAACATTTCTTCCCTTTTGTCTTCCGGACGTGTCCGAGGCGGAGATCGACGGTGTGGCCGAGGCGATCCGGTCGGGATGGTGGGCCAAGGGGCCGCGCACGATCGAGTTCGAAAAGCGGTTTGCGGCCTATGTCGGCGCCAAGCACGCCATCGCAGTCAATTCCTGCACGGCGGCGCTGCACCTCGCGCTGTTGACGGCAGGGGTTGGCCCGGGGGACGAGGTCATCACCACGCCGCTTACGTTCGCCTCCTCGGCGAGCACCATCGTGCACACAGGGGCGACGCCCGTCTTCGCAGATATCGACGAGGACACAGGCTGCATCGACCCGGAACAGGTCGAGCGGCGCGTGACGCCGCGCACCAAGGCGATCGTTCCCGTGCACTATTCGGGCGCGGCCTGCGACCTGGACGCCATCCACGCCATTGCGAAGGCGCACGGCCTGTTCCTCAGTGAAGACGCCGCGCACGCGGTGGAGACGTGCTACCACGGCGAGCCGATCGGGCATCATCCGATGGGCGCGGTCTCCTACAGTTTTTATTCGACCAAGAACCTTGCGACGGGCGAGGGCGGCATGCTCGTCACCGACGACGACGAGGTCGCCGCGCGCGCGGGCGTGTTCTCCTGCCACGGCATGAGCCGCAATTCCTGGAACCGCTACGGCAAGGGCGGCTCGTACCGCTACGACATCACCGAGTTCGGCTATAAGTACAACATGTTCGACCTGCAGGCCGCGTTGGGCCTCGTGCAGCTCGCGCGCATCAAAGAGATGCAGGCCGCGCGCATGCAGGCCGTTCGGATTTACGAGGAAGCGTTCAGCGGGATGGAGGAGCTGCGCCTGCAAAGGCCGCTGCCCGATTCGGTGCATAGCCGCCACCTGTACGTGCTGCGCATCCGTCCGGAGACGCTGACCATCGATCGCGACCGTTTTATCGAGGAGCTCTCCGCGCGCAATGTGGGCACGAGCGTGCACTTCATCCCCGTGCACCTGATGAGCGCGTATCGTGAACGCTTCGGCTACAAGCCGGGCGCCTACCCCAAGGCGGAGCGCTTCTTCGAGACGGAGATCTCCCTGCCGATGTACTCGCGTCTGTCCCAGGAGGATGCCGTATACGTCGTAGATGCGGTGAAGGATATCGTCGGCAAATACAAGCGTTAAGGGATTTATTTTTGTGAGCCTTGTCATTGTGGGAATGAATATTATCACGAAGGGGCCGTCGATTTTATCGACGGCCCCTTCGCTATGCAAGCAAGCCGCGTATGGCTTGAATGGTCTTTTGGTAATCGGCGGCGACCTTTTTGTACAAGGCGTCGACGGCATCGGGCTGCACATTGCCGCGTAGCGCCAGCGTCAATCGGTTGCTGGATTGCTGAAGCGGTTTGAGGCTCAACGTTTGGCAAAGCCCCATCAGCGCGTGGGCTGCGTGATAGGCGCTGTCAAAATCGCCTTGCTGAATGGAGCAAGTTAGACGGGCATATTCGGGATCTATGAGGAATTTCCGCAGATAATTCATAACGTGCTTTTCATCCTGAAAGCGAAAGACGATCTGCCGGCTGTCGATCCCCATGCTTTTGTAGAACTCCGCAAGATTCATGGATCTTATATCCTCCTGCCCAGTATACAGACATATATCGAGCAAAATCCTAAAAAAACTATGCCCATATAGTCGGACTGTACTTTAAAGTCATTATAACACAGCAAATCTGTTCATACAATACAAGTAACTGGAATTTAAGCTCTCCCCCAAGGTTTAACGCCTGAAAGCGTGCTTGATAGGCGTAATTTGCGGCAAAATCAGCCGAATGAGAGCAGAAAAGGATGGTTACGCAGAGATGGACTATCGGGAGATTGGCGGGCGCATTCGTTTGGCCCGGCAACGCAAAGGCATCACACAGGAGCGTCTTGCCGAACTGTGCGGCGTGGGCACGCCGCATATTAGCCATATCGAGACGGGCAACACGATTCCGAGTCTGAAGATATTCGTCGCGATCGTCAATGCGCTCGATTGCTCTGCGGATGAACTGCTGTGTTTAGAGCTCAAGGACGCAAAACCCGTACTGGCCGGGCGCATCGCGCAGATGTTGGAGGATTGCTCGGAAGAGGAGCTATGCGTCATTTCAGATATGGTCGTCGCGCTAAAGGATAGCTTGCGCAGGAGGGGGAAGTGAGCCGGAACCCAGCTTACAAAGGCGGCAAAAGACGCATGATCTCATCTGTGCCATATGAAAAAGCGTTCGCCATCTTGACTTCCATGCGGTTTTGCGCTATGATACATTTAGATCAACAAAGGGGGAGCATCATGCGCCTGAAGTTCTGATGTACGCAATGCCAAACGGGCAGGGCCTTTTGCGCCTTACCGTCTTGTGTTTGCGGTGCAAAAGAACGCAGGGCATGCCATGCGGCGTTACCTGTTTTTTGCGTCGTTAAGTATGTAGGCGGAAGGCGTCGAGCCTTCCGTCTTTTTGTTGTCCACGGCAGCGCCGGTGGATAGATATGCTGCGCGCCTACGCGCCGCCCGCAGCTGCCTTGCTGTAACTGCCGGGGCTTGGTGGAGCGGCGCAGGGGCGATATGGAAAGGAGAATGTGAACCATGCGTATTCGCAAAATGCGTTTCACTGCACAGAGCGACCGGTAAGGCGTTTTCGCCTTGCCAAAGAAAGCGAGGCATCCGAAATGGTGAAATCCTATTTTTCAACTTTGAAGCCCTATGAAAAGCTGGTCAAGAAGACGATGAACCCGCCCGCCGGTGGCCGAGGCATGCCGTCCGGAAAGGGGAGAGGCCTGCGCCCCGGCGTCAAGCCGGTGAGAAAGGGCGGAAAGTGAAAAAGATATAAAGAAAGCCGCTGCGGCCTCCGCAGCGGTTTTGAGCGTTTAATTGCCCCAAAAGCTCATGACGGATACTCCCCTGGCTGTCGTAAGGTCATGCGGAAGGGGAGATCCTTGTACACAGAACGCATCTGAGTAGCTTGATCGACGTCGCACGTCACCTCCTCAAGCGCCGGCAGATTGCCTAGCGAATCGATGCCAAAGGCCAGCGAGCCGCTGATATCGAGGGAACGCAGCGCCGATAGCTCCTGCAGCGCTGAAAGATGTATCAAATAATTGTCGGCTAGGGACAGAATCTGCAGGCCGGTCAAGTGCTGGATGCCCTCAATGCATTCCAGCGCGTTGTCCGCCAGGAAGAGCTCTTCAATCTTTGAACAGGCACGGAATGGCGTAATATCTCGGACCGCGTTGCCGCAAAGGCTGACGCGCTTGAGCGGCAAACCCGCAAGGGGCAATAGGTCCGAGATGTGCTGGTTATCGAGCACGAGCGTATTCAGGGCGGGCATCATCCGAAGGTCCTCGAGGATTTCGATGCTTCCGCTCCCCTTGATGGGACGGCCTTGCAGCGTATGCATGCCGCAATAGACGAGATGGCTTTCCCAGTCCGAAAAAACCTGGTCTCCACACAGCAGGATCTGCGTGATCTGTGAGAGCTCGCTTTTGTAGATCGGCTCATGTAAGCGCTTGCCAAGCTGGTCGCGAACCAGATGTTCGATTTGCGGAGACTCAAATTGTACGGCCGTTAGCGGGAAATGCAAACAGGCGAGCAAGAGAATCAACAGCACTTTGCTCAGAATATCCATGACTCGGCCCAGGCGGCGCATGGACAGCGCGTTTTGCAGCGCGCAGGCACTTACATATCGCTTTTCCGGCTTGTCGGCTGTGCATTTGCGAATGATGCGCTTAAGGCGGCGGGGTACGCCCGCGAGCGCATTCGGGTCGGCATGGCCGGTCAAAAGGTACGCGAACAGAAGCCCCAATGCGTATAGATCCGCCGTCGCGTCCGATTGCCCGGCAAGGGCGGATTCCTGTGCGGCGCTCATGTCGACGAGGACGAGCTCGCCCGCAGGCGTGCATACGATGTTTTGAGGGCTAAGGTCGATGGAGCGGATGCCGTGCTTGTGCAGCGCCTCGATCTGGACGAGCAAGTCGCGCACGACGGAGCCCGCTTCGGTCGGGGAGAGCGGGCCGTTTATGCTGACGCGCCGGTACAGCGTCTTGCCGGGCACGTATTCACGCAGTAAATACTGCGCCCCGTCCGCTTCAAAATACGCTGCGGCACGCGGAAGAAAGCGAAAATTCTGCGAGATCATCAGCTTATACTCAAGAGCAAGCGATGTCGCAGGGGGGCGCGCGTCGCGCTTGAGCACCATCGGGCCGCCGCCTTCAAGGCTGTTGAGCAGATAGATCTGCTGATCCTGATCGTTACGCAGGCAAGACGCCGTTTTATAGAGCGCCGCAATGCGCGCGGGCAGCGTGAAATCGGGCGGCAAGGGCGACGCAACGCACGCTTCTTCGTCCTTCATAACGGCCTCCGGAAGATTTTTCTTCATTGTACCATACTGTCGAGTCGATGCAAACAAAAAATATGAAGCCGCCGCAGATCGTCTGTGGCGGCTTTTCACAGGGGGCATTCACCCAAGCGCTTCCCTGAGCATTTCATGGATTTTCTTCGGGTCGGCTTTGCCATGAAGCGCCTTCATCGCCTGGCCGACGAGGAAGCCGAAGAGCTTCTCCTCGCCCGCGCGGTAGCGCCGGACCTCCGCCTCACAGGCAGCGAGGACGTCCGCGAGGATTTTCTTGTAGGCGCTATCATCCTCGAGCACCTCCAGGCCGTGCGCCGCTACGTAGGCTGCCGGGTCGATGTCCGCGTCCAGGGCGGCGGCGAAAACCTCGCGCGCGCTCTGACGGGTGATCCTGCCGCCCGCTACGAGCGATACGATGCCGGCGAGTGAAGCGGGGGCGAGCGTGAGCTCATCGGGCGACTGTCCACGCTCTTTCAGCGCGGCCAGCACCTCGCCCATGATCCAGTTGGCGACGTCCTTGGGGCGCCCGCTCAGCGCTGTGGCGCGCTCAAAAAGGGCGCATAAGGGTTTCTCGGCGGTGAGGATATGCGCATCGTATGCGCTCAGTCCGAGCTCGCGCTGGTAACGCGCGATCTTCTCGTCCATCAGCTCCGGCTGGGCCGCGCGTACGCGCGCGATCCACGCCTCGTCGATTTCGATGGGCACAAGGTCCGGCTCCGGAAAGTAACGGTAATCTTGCGCGTTCTCCTTGGAACGCATCGCAAAGGAGGCGTCCTTGTTGTCGTCCCAGCGGCGCGTCTCCTGGCGGACGGCTTTACCCTCCTCCAACAGCTCCACCTGGCGCTTGTACTCGCCCGCGATGGCGCGCGCGATGGCCTTGAAGCTGTTCATGTTTTTCATCTCCGTGCGGGTGCCCAGCTCCGCCTGTCCCGCCGGACGCACCGAGAGGTTGATGTCCGCGCGCAGCGAACCCTCCTGCATCTTGCAGTCGGAGACGCCCAGATATTGCAGCGTGGCGCGAAGCTTCTCCAGGTAGGCGACGGCCTCCTCGGCTGAGCGCAGATCCGGCTCTGAGACGATCTCCAGCAGCGGCACGCCGCAGCGGTTGTAGTCCACGAGCGTCTGTTCGCTCCAGGGATCATGCACGAGCTTGCCGGCGTCCTCCTCCATGTGGATTTCATGGATGCCGAC
This sequence comes from Bacillota bacterium, assembly GCA_023404715.1. Lineage (GTDB taxonomy): Bacteria > Bacillota > Clostridia > Christensenellales > Aristaeellaceae > Beduinella. The sequence continues at coordinate 31,203 of JAEYAR010000030.1, forward strand.
CGCCTTGCGGCGTCCCCCCGCCTCGATCTCCACGCGCCCGCGCCGGCAGATGGGCAGGTAGAGCTGCGAGACCTGATACGCCTTGGGTAAATCGGGATAGAAGTAGTTCTTGCGGTCGAACTTCGTATGGCGGGTGATCTCGCAGCCCAGCGCAAGGCCTGCGGCGATGGCGAATTCCACCACCTGCCGGTTGAGCATGGGCAGTGCGCCGGGCATGCCGGTGCAAACCGGGCAGCAATGGGTGTTCGGCTCGCCGCCGAACGCGGCCGTGCAGCCGCAAAAGATCTTCGTCCTCGTCGACAGCTCGACGTGCACCTCGAGGCCGACGACCATTTCATATGCAGCCATGTCAGCGCACCTCCTTCGTGTCCGCTTCGTCCCCGGCATCCTGATAGGCCATTGCGATGCGCAGCAGCGTTTCCTCGCCAAACGGCCGGCCGATGAGCTGCGCGCCCACGGGCAGGCCCTTCGCATCCCGACCGCAGGGCATCGACAGGGCGGGCAAGCCTGCGAGGTTGACGGACACGGTGTAGATGTCGCCCAGGTACATCTTGAGCGGATCGTCCGTGTTTTCACCGAGCTTGAAGGCGGTCGTAGGGGCCGTTGGGCCGAGCACGGCGTCGTATCGCTCAAAGGCCGCGTCGAACGCCTGCTTGATCAGCGCCTTGACCTTGAGCGCCTTGTTGTAATAGGCGTCGTAATACCCGCTGGAGAGCGCGAACGCGCCGAGCATGACGCGCCGCTTTACCTCGCCGCCGAAGCCTTCGCTGCGGCTTTTGAGGTACAGGTCAGTCAGATCCGCGTAATCGGCCGCGCGCGCGCCGTACTTGACGCCGTCGTAGCGAGAAAGGTTAGAGCTGGCCTCGGCGGAGGCGAGCACGTAGTAAGCGGGGATGGCGAAGGCCACCGTAGGGAGTGAAAACGTATCGACCGACGCGCCAAGGCGCTTGAGCGTCTCGGCGCAGGTGAGGACGCGCGCGCGCACGCCGGCGTCTAAGCCCTCACCCAGGTATTCTTCCGGGATGCCGATCCGCATGCCGCGTATGTCGGACGACTGCCCGGGCGCGGGCAAGGGGGCCGCGACGCTGGTGGCATCGCGCGCATCGCGCCCCATGATCGCGCCCAGCACCGCCGCGGCGTCGCGCGCATCGCGGCACAGCGGGCCGATCTGATCGAGCGAGGAGGCGTAGGCGATCAGGCCGTAGCGCGAGACCGCGCCGTAGGTGGGCTTGAGGCCGACCACGCCGCAGAACGAGGCGGGCTGGCGGATGGAGCCGCCGGTATCGGAGCCCAGCGCGTAGGGAACCTCGCGCGCGGCGACGGCCGCGGCGCTGCCGCCGGAGGAGCCGCCCGGTACGCGCGTCGTGTCGTAGGGATTGCGCGTCGTTTGGTAGGCTGAGTTCTCTGTAGAGGAGCCCATGGCGAACTCGTCCATATTGGTCTTGCCCACTAATACCGCGCCCAGGGCCGTAAGGCGCTGTGCCACGGTGGCGTCGAAGACGGGCGTATAGCTTTCGAGCATCCGGGAGGCGCAGGTGGTGCGCACGCCCTTGGTGGAGATATTGTCCTTGAGCGCCATCGGTACGCCTGCCAGCGGATGGGTGAGCGTGCCGTCGTCGATTCCCTTCTGCACCAGGCGGGCGTCTTGCAAAGCCCGCTTCCCGGTCACGGTGAGAAAGGCGCCGATCTCGCCGTCGCGCGCGGCGATCGCGTCCAGCGACGCGCGTACGGCCTCCTCGACGCCGACCTCGCGGCGGCGGATGGCGCGGCCCAGTTCTAGGGCGGTCATATCTATCAGTTTCAAAGGGGTCCCTCCTTACTCCACGGTCTTGGGCACGAGGAAGCAGCCGTCCTTTTGCTGCGGGGCGTTTCTCAGTATGTCTGCCCTCGGCATAGAGGGCGTTATGACGTCCTCGCGAAAGACGTTCTGCACAGGGAAGGCGTGGCTCATGGGCGTAATGCCGTCGGTATCGAGCGCCTCGAGCGTGCCGACATAATCGAGAATGCGGCTCAGGTCGCGCTGCGCGCCGAGCCGCTCTTGTTCGCTGAGGCGAAGCCGCGCGAGGGCGGCGACGTAATCGACGAGTTCAGGGGTGATTTGCATAGCCGTGACTCCTTTCATGAATGCGGTGAGAAGGGATGTAAGGGGGCGGACCTTTCGGTTGAGGGGGCATGGAGAGGCCGGGAGGCTTTCTGTCAACGCCCCCTTTGCCGTGTTACGGCTCCAGTCGCTGCGTGTCCCTTGGGAACAAGCAGGCCTCGCGGACGTTCGATAGGCCGGCGAGCTTCATGGTTAGGCGCTCCAGCCCGAGGCCCAGCCCGCCGTGCGGCGGCATGCCGTACCGGTGGATGGATAGGTAAGCGGCGAACTCCTCCGGATCGAGTCCCTTGTTGCGGATTTTTTCGACCTGCTCGTCGTAATCGTGAATGCGCTCGCCGCCTGTCGTGACCTCCATGCCGCGAAAGAGCAGGTCGAACGAGAGCGTAAATTTGGGGTCCGCCGGGTCGTCCTTGGCGTAGAAGGGGCGTTTTTTGCTGGGGTAGTGGGTGACGAAGACGAATTCTGAACCGTATTCCTCGGCGAAGAGCTTGGCGATGAGCTGTTCTTCCTCCGGCTCCAAGTCGTATGGATCGCGGATGGGGCGTCCGTAGCGCGCGGCAACCATCTGCTTTGCCTCGTCAAAGCGCACGGCGGGGATCGCCTCGCAGGCGGGCAGCGTGACGTCCAGCGTCCTGAGCTGGGGCGCGTAGTCCTCGCCCAGCACGTGCAGGATGTGTGAGAGCGCCTTGACCTCCATGCGCATGACGTCTTCAAAGGACTCGATGAAGCCCATTTCGAGGTCGAGCGACGTATACTCGCTCAAATGGCGGGCGGTGTTGTGCTTCTCCGCGCGGAAGACCGGGCCGACCTCGAAAACCCGCTCGTAGACGCCCACCATCGTCTGCTTGTAAAACTGGGGGCTCTGCGCCAGGTACGCCTTGCGGCCGAAGTATTCGAGCTTGAAGATGTTCGCCCCGCCCTCGGCGCCGCTCCGGTTGATCTTCGGCGTGTGGATTTCGGTGAAGCCCTCGGCCTGCAGGCACTCGCGAAAGCCGCGGACAATCCCCTCTTGCAGCTTGAAGACGGCGCGTTTTTTAAGGTTGCGCAGCGTAATGGGGCGCAAGGCGAGGTCCGTATCCATCGAGAGGTTCATCTTGAACTTGTCGATGGCGACCGGAAGGGGCTGCGCGGGCGTCGAGAGGATCTGCAGCCGGTCGAGGTGCAATTCCAGACCGCCCGGCGCGCGGGGTTCGCGCGCGCAAACGCCCTGGACGCGCACCGCGTCGCCTTCTTGGGGGACGGGCGCATCCGCGCCTGCGACGCACTGGAGCACGCCGTCCGCCGTGCGCAGCAGCACAAAACGGACGTCTCCCAGGTCGCGCACCGTATGTACCATGCCGTGCGCGCAGGCATGCGCGCCGTCGGGCTTTTGCAAAATGTCGCAGAGCCGTACGCTCTGCGGGGCTGCGGTCATCGTAAGCATCATCGTGGCCTCCTAATTAAGTCGATCGTGAAGAGAAAACAAAAAAATCCCGAATCGAAACAATCGATTCGGGACGGGAACGGCAAAATACAGCACCCCGCGGTACCACCCAATTTGACGAGAGAGGCACCATCATGCGTCATCGTCCACTCAAAAGCCTGCCGGCTTCGTGAACCCTTAACGCGGGAAACGGACATGCCTATGCGGATGCGGTCGGCAGGCCGGCTCGGGGAGCGTTCTTTCCCAGGCGGGGATTTCAGCCCGGCTCTCAGTCTATGGCCAGGCCTCCCTGATGAAATACGCGAGGTACTCGTCTCCGTCAGCGCCGTTTGCTATGAGGTTGGCAGCATTATAGCGCCAGTTTCTCCGGTTGTCAAGCGTTTTTTACATGGGAATTTTTTGCGTGGTTAGAGGCTTGGCTCTTTCAATAGATCTTGGTTCAACCTAATCGTCGATATTCAGCAGCCAGTTTACGCTTACCTTCAACTTTTGAGCGATAAACTTCAATTCGTAGTCTGCCACAAAGCGCGTTCCGATTTCAATTCGACTGATACAGTCACGCGCCAGCATGATGTTATCAACCTGCAATTGCGCTGCTAAATCCTCTTGAGTCAGCCCACAGTCGGTGCGCGCTTTTTTAATACGTGGCCCACAGAGGTTCTTTTTTCCATTAAAATCGTAGATTTTCAATGATTCATCCGCTCCTCATGTGCTAATGCAAAGAATTTTCTTGACATTAACACGTAAATGACGGATAATTGTGTTAAAGATAAGAAATGCGGAAGGGAGAGTAAAATTTCCGCCTATTTATGATGCACCCATTTTAGATTTTTAATCTGAGATGATGGAAAGCAAAAGCTATCTAATTCGGAGGGTATGCATGAAAGGGAAACTTGTGCTGCTGAAACTGTATAAAAATGATTGGGATGCCTGTGGTACTCGATACAATATTCTGGATCGAATCAAGTATGATCCTTTTTGCTTTAACGTAAAGGCGATTTCGCCATATATCGAGCAGGCCCCCGAGATGCGACAGATGCTCCACGTTAAGCGAGTAGCAGAGGATGCACTGCGAAAATGCGTGACGCCCGAAGTCTTTAGTCAGATCAAGAAGGCGATGAAAAGGCTTGATACTTACGAGCAATCCTTTTATTTTGCATCCGGCATGGCGAACGCATATCGGATGTACTTAAATTGCCCGCTCAAAGATCCTTCGCAAATGGAGGAGGAAGATCTGATGGGGAGCAGGCGCCTGTACGAACAGCCGGGCTACAATGCATGCTTTGATGAACTGCGAAGCATGATGCGCCAGTGTAAGTACACGGGCGATGTGGTTGACGAAGATACGGTCGAAGAATTTAATAATGTATGCTTTCGCATCATAATAGAGCGAAACATTTATTACTTCTTGTATGGCATGGAGAGCGGCATCCGCATTTTGAAGACGTATGATCGTACATTTAACGAAGACGCTGTGTACATGCATCTGCTTTATGATCGACTTGCTTTTTTAGAGGAATGATGAAGACGTGATACTATATCTCTTTTGTAATGCCGTGTTACGCAAAACGGTAAAAGATCGCATCAATAAAAATTTGAAAACAGCATAAGATCGCAAAGTCCCCCTTGATGCGCCACAATCACGAAAAACGCGCAAATTTTGCTTGCCATCGGCGCGCCGGGGTGCTATACTAATCGCAAACCGGTGGGAGGATATGTATGCATCGCGAAATGTACCGCAATTTTGTACGATTTACTGGCTTTGGCTTTTATGGCTACGGCTTTTTGGGCGTACATAAATGCGGTCGCTGCGCGTAAAGCGGACTATCCCAACTCAGGGGCTTGAGGCACATTGGGATAAAAGGGGCTTTCGCCGTACTGCGGCGAGGGCCCCTTTTTTCGTAAAGGCCGGGCATAAGACGAAAGAGGGAACGACAAATGATCATCATCATGAAACCGAAGACCGCGCAAAAGAGCATCGATTCGCTCGTAGATGAGCTCGAAGGGCGCGGCATGCAGGTGCAGCGCAACAGCGGCGTGGACTGCACGGTGCTGGGCGTCATCGGGGAACTGGCCAGCCTGGACCCAAGCGACTTTTTAATGCGCGACGGCGTGGAGCGCGTCATGTCCGTATCGGAGCCGTTTAAGAAGGCGAACCGTAAGTTTCATCCGGAGGACAGCGTCATCGACTGTGCGGGCGTCAAGGTCGGCGGCCGCAAGCTCGCGCTCATCGCGGGGCCCTGCTCGGTGGAGTCGATCGAGCAGGTGACGGGCATCGCGCTGGCGGTGCGCGCGAGCGGCGCCTCCATGCTGCGCGGCGGCGCGTTCAAACCGCGCACGTCGCCCTACGCGTTCCAGGGCCTCAAGCTGGAGGGCCTGACCATGCTGGAGGAGGCGCGGCGCGAGAGCGGCCTGCCGATCGTGACGGAGATCATGAACCCGGCGCTGGTCGAGGAATTCGACCGACGGGTGGACGTCATCCAGGTCGGCGCGCGCAATATGCAGAATTTTGACCTTCTGCGCGAGCTGGGCAAGACGCAAAAGCCGATCCTGCTCAAGCGCGGCCTGTCCGCGACCGTAGAGGAGTGGCTGATGAGCGCGGAGTATATCATGGCGGCGGGCAACCCGAACGTCATCCTCTGCGAGCGGGGCATCCGTACCTTTGAGACCTACACGCGTAATACGCTCGACCTGTCGGCGGTGCTGGCGGTCAAGCAGCTCTCTCACCTGCCCGTAATGGTAGACCCCAGCCATGCGACGGGCAAGGCCTGGATGGTGGAGCGCCTGTCTCTCGCGGCCGTCGCCGCGGGCGCGGACGGCCTGATCATCGAGGTGCACAACAATCCCCCGTGCGCCCTGTGCGACGGCGCGCAGTCGCTGACGCCTCCGCAGTTTGCCCAGCTGGTGGCGAAGATCCATGCGCTGGCGCCCATCGTGGAGCGTACGCTATGATCGCCTTTATCGGCCTGGGCCTCATCGGTGGCAGCATGGCCAAGGCGCTGCGCGGCTTCGAGGGGATGGAGGCCGTCTGCGTCGACCGGGACGCGGCGACGCGCGCGGCGCTGCTGGCGGACGGCGTGGCGTCGCGGGTCTTTGCGGACGCGAAGGACGCGCCATTGGAGGCGGCGGATATGGTCGTCGTGTGCCTGCACCCGGGAGGCTGTGTGCGCTTCCTCGAGGAGCACGGCGCGCGCGTCAAGCCCGGCGCCGTGGTGACGGACGTATGCGGCGTCAAGCGGCCCGTCTTCGAGGCGGCGAAGGCGCATTTATCCCCCGAGGCCGTCTTCGTGGGCGGGCATCCCATGGCGGGCAAGGAATGCGGCGGCTATGAAAACGCGTCGGCCTCGCTCTTTTGCGGCGCGCATTACATCGTCGTGACCGAGGGCGCGGAGGCGCCCTGGGCGGTAGAGCGGGTGCGGCGCATGGCGCAGCACCTGGGCTGCGCGGACATCATCGAGACGGACCCGCTGACGCACGACCGGCGCATCGCCTATACGAGCCAGATGATGCACGTGCTCGCGGTCGCCATCTGCGAGCAGGAGGCGCTCGCGGATAGCTACGGCTTTGAGGGCGGTTCCTTCCGCGCGGCGACGCGCGTCGCCGCGCTGGACGCCGCGCTGTGGACGGACCTCTTCTGGCGCAACCGCGACGCGCTGGCGGACGAGACGCAGGAGCTGATCGGGAAGCTTACGGACTATGTAGCGCTGCTGCGGGGCGATTCGCAGGGGGCGCTACACGCGCGGCTTACGGCCGCATCGAAGCGCAAGGAGGAGTACAACCATGCAAACCGTACGCGTTGAGGCGGAAAACGGATGCTACGATATCGCGATCGGCCACGGGCTGCTCGCGCACGCGGAGGATTATTTGAAGGCCTGCGCCGGCCGCCGCGCGGTCATCGTCGCGGATAGCAATACCGCGCCGCTGTACGCCGGGGCGCTGAGCGCCGCGCTCCAGCGCGTGGGGGCTCAGGCGACGCTTTACACGGTGCCCGCGGGCGAGGAGAGCAAGCGCATCGAGCGACTCATCGCGCTGTACGACGTCTTCCTGGACGCGGGCCTCTCCCGCAAGGACTTCGTCGTCGCGCTCGGCGGCGGCGTGGTCGGCGACCTCGCGGGCTATGCGGCCGCCTCCTTCCTGCGCGGGGTGCGCCTGATCCAGGTGCCTACGACGCTGCTCTCGCAGGTGGATTCCTCCGTAGGGGGCAAGACGGCGGTGAACCTGCCGCGCGGCAAGAACCTGGTGGGCGCGTTCTACCAGCCCGAGCGGGTGCTCATCGACGTCGATACGCTCTCTACGCTGGACGCGCGCCAGGTTGGGGCCGGGCTGGGCGAGGTGATCAAGTACGGCTGCATCGCGGATGCGGCGCTCTTCGCGCGCATCGAAGCGGCGGGCGGCCGGGAAGCGCTGCGGCCCGAGATGGACGCGGTCATCGCCCGCTGCTGCGAGCTGAAGGCGGCCTACGTAAGGGAGGACCCGCTGGACAGGGGCGTGCGCATGCAGCTCAACTTCGGGCATACGCTGGGGCACGCGGTCGAGCAGGCCGCGGGCTACGGGCGGGTGCTGCACGGCGAGGGCGTCTGCATGGGCATGGTCGCCGCGGCGCGCTGGGGCGAGGCATGGGGCGTCACGCAGGCGGGGACGGCGGAGCGCATCGCGCGCGTGCTCGAGGCATACGAGCTGCCGGTCACGCCGCCGGATTTGCCCCGCGAGGCGCTGGCGAAGGCGATGCGGCTGGACAAGAAGGCATCCGGCGGCCAGGTAGAGGTCGTGGTGCTCAGGGCTATCGGCGAGGCGGCCGGACATCCGGTGGATGCGGCGGCGCTGGAACGGATGCTGTGATGGCATAGATCCATTGCGCCCTTGCGGGTGCCGTCGAAATGCTCTTTACACCGGAATTATCCTTTGCAAAATAGAGGAAACCATGAAAATAGCGGACTTTTTTGAGGCTGTTATTGGACGAAAGGACAAGCAGCGGAAGGCCTTATTCAGTTTGACGATCGCGTTTCAAGCGATGCTCGCTTTTTTGAGCCCCTTGAGCATACAACTCCTGGGCAAAATTGTCGACAATGCTTACGCAAAGGGAAATGTGAACGTGGAGGTAATCCGCTACGTTCTTCTGTGCGTCAGTATTTTTATTCTTGCTGTATTTCGGTCAAGAATCAATAGCGCGATGGTATGCAAGGTTGAAGGTTCGCTGCGAAAATCCGTTATTGACCGCCTATATCGTGATATCGATGGGAAACACCGGCATGGAGAGATATTCACATTAGCCGTCCATCAGAGCGAGGAATTTTCTCAGGATGCCTGGCAAATTGTCTTATCGTCAGTGGATTTTTTAATCTCCATTTCAGTAGTCTTTATCATGATGGCACAGATAAATCTCACCATATCCTTGGCTGTCGTACCGATGCTCGTTGTGCTTGCCACGGTGACGACGGCAATCATGCGAATTGCGAGTAAAACGCATTTAGTACGCCAGGAGGGAAGCCGTCAATTTGCATCCGTGGTCTCCGAGGAAATCTCTTTGCTAAAGGAAATGCGGATATTTCCCATGCTGAATATGCTGAGGAGACGATACGGAGCGGCAGAGAACGATAAGTTCCATGCGGACGTAAAACACGCCCGAGCGGTTTTTTATAGCTTGAGCGCGGAACGCCTTTCAAATGCGGTCGCGTTTGGTTTTGTAATTGGCTTTGGCGCTTTTCTGTTAAAACAAGGGGAGATTACGGACGGACAAATTCTCGTATTGATGAATTATGTTTCTGCCTTACTGTTTCAACTATCCCAAGTAAATTATATTGTCGACCTATGGATGAGCATTTCCGCGATATATATGAAAATCGTTCAAATGGGCGCGGATGTTCCCTTAGAGACTACCTGTACTGACGGTGCTAAAATGCACATACACCGAATCTGCATGGAGCGAGTGGGCCTTAGCTACGGTGACAAGATCATACTGGACGATTACAATATGCATATTCGCCAAGGCGAAAAAGTTGCGCTTATAGGCCCGTCCGGTGTAGGTAAAACATCTCTGATCAAAGCAATCCTTCAGCTGATCCCTCTTGCAGATGGAACGATTACTGTGGATGATAACAGGGAAATACAGGTCGGTACGATACGTGAAAGCATCGCTTATCAATCGCAGACGCCGTTCTTCTTTGCAGATACGGTCTTCGAGAATTTGCGTTGGGCCAACCCGGATCTTACACGCAGCGAAGCGGAGGCGGTATTGTCGAAGACAAACTTGGCGCATTTATCGTTAGATAGAATCATTATGGAAAAGGGGAAGGATTTATCGGGCGGGGAGCGGCAAAGGTTGTCTTTTGCACGTTGTATCGTCAAGGACGTTGCATTTTGGATATTGGATGAACCTTTTACACAACTGGATGCAGCCAACGAAGCTATACTTCTCAAAATAATCAAAGAAACCGCCGGCGTTACAATGCTTATTTCGACGCATATAGATGTAAGCGGTATTGTAGATCGAGCGATTGTGCTGAAGGGTCGAGGATCGTGTCTATCATCAAATCCATTTTGAGAAATTTAATATGGAATCATAAGCATGCTTTTGTTTCCATCATGCTGCTTAGCTTGGCTGTGGCATTTGTGCAACCATGGTCTATTCATCTGTTATCAAACACTTTGGACAGTGTGGGGTTCTTAGATTTTGCTTCGTTGGGAAGGGCGTTACTTTTTTATTGTACAGTTCGCATCGTGGCGGATATTTTGTGTGAAGCCGTCGATTATTGGCAGCGTTATTATATAAAAATTCTCCAAAAGGACTTGAAACGCACGTTGAATGATAAAATTTATGTGGGGAGGTATTGTGAATTACAAAAATTTAACAGCGGAGAGCTGCTTACCGCCTATGCCCTATGTGACGATGTTGTTATGCATCTCATTTTGCCGGGCTTTCAATTGCTGGGGTTTATCGTCGGTATTATTGTATCGTGCTATTACCTGTTCGTAATGAGTCCCGGCGTACTCCTGACTGTGCTGCTGTTTTTGTTCATCTGGCGGGTTGGGGTTAGGCTGCTTCAAAAAAAGGCGCTTGAGGCGGAGGCGCGAGACATTGAATCAAGAAAGGCATATAACCGTTTTGTTTCGGAAGTAATATTTGCTAAGGAAGAAGTTGTCGGTTGGAATCGCGAGAGGTTTACGAACCGCAAAATGGATGAACGGTTTTCAAAGAAAAAAAGGACGACGGCCGGAAAGCGTTTATACAGCACATTATGCCGTCAGACAGACACCCTGGTCGCCACGGTATCCGTTCTAGCCGCTATTCTTATTACGGCAAACAGCGGCGCTCCGGCGACTCAGGCAATAGCAATCTACCTATACGTCAGCTTAATATATAAACCTATGGTTGACATCAACGCTTTGTGTCACGAGCTGTACGGTGTAAAGCTGAAAATGAAAGAAGTGAATCATTATTTTGACGTCGGAAGTGAAGGCGAAAGCGTAAAGCGCCCTGACTGCAAGGGCGAGATTTACATTCCAAAGCTGAATATCATTTTAGGGAACAAGACGGCCTTTGATTTTGAGGATATCCATATATATCCGCAAGCATTGACGGTTTTATGGGGAGAGAGCGGATCGGGTAAGACGACATTTATAAACGCCCTGCTTGGCTTTGTTAAAAGCACCGGCGATGTATATATCGACGGACAGCCGATTCATTCCGAAGACGTCTATTCGCTGCGAGCGATGTGCTCACTCGTCGCGCAAGAGCCGCTCCTTTTTTCCGGTTCTCTTTTGGATAATATCGTTCTAGATCAGGAATATAGCGAAGAAAAGCTGATCCATGTCATGAACCTTTCGGCATTATGCGATGCAGATTTTGATTTGGAGAAGCTCGATACAACCGTGATAAAAGAAAATGGGCGCAATCTATCGCAAGGTCAACGCCAACGCATCAGCATCGCAAGGGCCTTGTATGCGGATCGTCCCATTGTCATATTCGATGAGCCTACATCTGCGTTGGACGACAAGAACGCATTGCAAATTATCGAAATGCTAAAGGCTTTAAAGCGGGAAAGGACGGTTATCGTTTCGACACACGATCTGCGAATCCTTGAACTTGCAGACCAAAAGATTTCCTTTGGTATCTAAGCGATAGGGATGCCGCAAAACGTCCCGCCCATGCATTTTTATGGTATAATTATGCCGGATGCGTCTAAACGCCTTCACATAACAGGAGGTATCCATGAACCGAGTCATTTCCCCTTCGAGCCTGAGCGGCGTGCTGCGCGTGCTGCCCAGCAAGTCGGCGTCGCACCGCGCGGTGCTCTGCTGCGCGCTGGCGCAGGGCGTATGCGAGGTATCCCCCCTGCAGCTTTCCATGGACGTCCGGGCGACGCTCGCGTGCGCCAAGGCGCTGGGTTTTGCGCAGGACGTACAGACGCAGCCGCTCGGCGGCACGCTGGAGGGCTTCGTTGCCGCGCGCATCACGGGCGGCGGCGTCTTTACAGGCGGTGATCTGCGCGAGGCGGACTGCGGCGAGTCAGGCTCGACGCTGCGCTTTCTCATGCCGCTCGCGCTCGACGGGCGCGGGCCGGTGCGGCTGATCGGCCATGGACGCCTTATGGAACGCCCGCAGGACGTATACCGCGAGCTGTTTGGCGGCCTTGGCGTATCCTGGCGGGACGAGTCCGGCGCGATTGTCCTGGAGGGCAAGCTGCGCGGCGGCGATTACCGCCTGCGCGGGGATATCTCCAGCCAGTTTATCACGGGCCTGCTCTTCGCCCTGCCCCTTTGCGATGCGGATTCTACCCTGACGCTGACGACGGACCTGGAGTCGGGCGCTTACGTGCAGCTTACGCGCGAGATGCAATCGCGCTTTGGGGTGTGCAGCGAATGGCAGGACACGCGCACGCTGCGCATTCCCGGGTGCCAGCGCTATAACGCGCCGGAGCGCGTGCAGGTGGAGGGCGATTGGTCGCACGCAGCGTTTTACATGGTCGCGGGCGCGATCGCTGAAGGGGGTGCGTGCGTCCGCCTCACGGGCCTGCTGGCGGATTCCAGCCAGGGTGACCGCGCGTGCGTCGACGTGCTGTGCGCGATGGGCGCGGACATCCGTTGGGAGGGCGAGGCGCTGTGCATTCGCCCCTCGCGGCTGCATGGATGCGTGATCGACGCGGCGCAGATCCCCGACCTCGTGCCCGCGCTTTGCGTAGCGGCCTGCGCGGCGGAGGGGGAGACGCGCATCCAAAACGCGGCGCGCCTGCGCATCAAGGAGTGCGACCGGCTGATGGCGATGCGCACGGAGCTTCAAAAACTGGGCGCGTACGTCGATGAGATGCTAGACGGTCTCGTGATCCGAGGGGGCCGTCGCCTTCGCGGCGGGCAGGTGGACGCGTGGAACGACCATCGCATCGCCATGGCGCTGTGCGTGGCCTCCGCGCTATGCGAGGGCGAGCTGACGCTTCGCGGCGCGGAGTCGGTGCAAAAGAGCGCGCCCGCGTTCTATCGGGAATTTGAATCGTTGGGAGGGATGACGCGTGCGCTCGACCTGGGGGAATAACCTGCAGCTGACAATCTTCGGCGAATCGCACGGCGAAGCGATCGGTATGGTCGTGGACGGGCTGCCCATCGGCATGGCCGTGGACGAGGCGCTGCTCGCGCAGGAGATGGCCCGCCGCGCGCCGGGCAATGACCCGACCGCGACGGCGCGGCGTGAGGCCGACCGTGTACGGATCGTATCGGGCCTGTACGAGGGGCATACGACGGGCGCGCCGCTTTGCGGCATCATCGAGAACACGAACACGCGCTCCGGCGATTACGGGCAGATGCAGCGCCTGATGCGCCCCGGGCATGCGGATTACGCGGGCTTCGTCAAGTACAAGGGGATGAACGACCCGCGCGGTGGCGGGCACTTTTCAGGCCGCCTGACCGCGCCGCTCGTGTTCGCGGGCGCGCTGTGCCGCCAGGCGCTGGAGCCGCGCGGCATCGAGGTGGGGGCGCACATCGCCGCCATCGGCGGGGTGGAGGACGCATGCCTTGACCCCGTGGGTCTGGCGGCGCAGACGCTGCGCGGCCTGCGAGAGAGCCGCTTCCCGCTGCTCCTGCAAGGGCGCGAGGCACAGATGCGTGCGCTCGTGGAGCAGGCGAAGGCGGCGGGCGATAGCGTCGGCGGCCAGATTGAGTGCGCGGCCGTGGGCGTCCCGGCGGGGCTGGGCGCGCCATTCTTCGACTCGCTGGAGTCGGTGCTCTCGCATCTGCTCTTTTCCATCCCTGCGGTGAAGGGCGTCTCGTTCGGGGATGGCTTTGCCCTGGGCCCCATGCGGGGCAGCGAGGCCAACGACGCCATGCGCATGACCGCGGGCCGCGTCGTTTGCGAGACCAACCACAACGGAGGCGTCACGGGCGGCATCACAAACGGCATGCCGGTGATCTGCCGGGTCGCGGTCAAGCCGACGCCCTCCATCGCCGCGGCTCAGCGCACGGTGGACGTTATACACAGGGAGAACGCCGATCTGGCGGTGCGCGGGCGGCATGATCCGTGCATCGTGCCGCGCGCCGTGCCGGTGGTAGAAAGCGCGATGCTGATCGCCCTGATGGACCTGATGCTGGAGGAGGAGACGCGCAGATGAACGGGGATTTACAGACGCTTCGGGGCGAGATCGACACGATCGACCGTCAGATGGTGGCGCTCTTTGAAAAGCGCATGGCCTGTGCGCGCGGCGTCGCGGCGTATAAGCTGGCGCACGACATGCCGGTGCTGGACGCTTCGCGCGAGGAGCAGGTGCTTGCCTCGCGCGCGGCGATGCTGGAGGACCCTGCGCTGGCGGCGCCTCTGCAGGCGCTGTACAGGCACATCATGGCGCTTAGCAGCGATAGCCAGCGGGAGATCCTGCGGGAGGCCGGGCCGCAGGCGGTGGCATACTCCGGCGTGCCCGGCGCATATGCGGAGGAGGCGCTGATCGGCTACTTCGGCGAGGCGGCGGAACGCTTACCGTGCCGCGGCTTTGCGCAGGTGTTTTCGGCGGTGGCGGAAGGGCGCGCGCGCTACGGCGTGGTGCCGCTGGAGAACTCGTCCGCCGGTTCGGTGTTCGACGTGTACGACCTGCTGGGCAAGTACGACCTGCGCATCGTGGGCGAGCAGCTTGTGCACGTACGCCATTGCCTGTTGGGCCTGCCGGGCGCGCGGATCGAGGGGATCACGCGCGTCTATTCGCACGCGCAGGGGCTGATGCAGTGTGCGGAGTATTTGGACGCACACCCGGATTGGGAGCGTGCGGCCCAGTACAATACGGCGGGCAGCGCCCAGCGCGTGCGGGACGAGGGCGAAGCGCGCTATGCGGCGATCGCAAGCCGCCTGGCGGCAAGGTGCTACGGGCTGGAGGTCTTGCAGGCGGATATCCATTCGTTTGACCAGAATTATACGCGTTTCGTGGTGGTCGCGGGCGCGAACGAGCCATTTGTGCCGGATGCGGATAAGGCGACGCTCACCTTTACGTTGCGCCACGAGCGGGGCACGTTGCACCGGGCGCTTGCCTGCTTCGTAGCGTTGGGCATGAACCTGACGCGCATCGAATCGCGCCCGATCCCGCAGATGAACTGGGAGTACCGGTTCTACGTGGACGTAGAGGGCAAGGTGGGGGATCGATATATGGACGTGCTGCGCGAATCGCTGCTGGCGGATTGCGTCGATTGCCGCCTGCTGGGCATCTACCGCGCGGCCCGGGGGATGCGCCATGCGTAAGCACGTCTTCCTGACAGGCATGATGGGCTCGGGCAAGACGACGATCGGCCGGATGCTCGCGCAGCGTCTGGGCTGCCCCTTCGTCGACGTGGATGAGCGCATCGAACGGGCGGCGAATATGCCGATTGCACGAATTTTTGAGCTGGAGGGCGAGGCGGGCTTTCGCGAACGCGAGACGCAGGCGCTGCTTGCCATCGCCGCGGGCAAGTCGTGCGTGGTGGCTACGGGCGGCGGCGCGGTGCTTCGGGATGAAAACGTGCGCGCCATGCGCGCGTCGGGCGTCGTCGTCCTGTTGGATCGGAGCCTTTCAGACATGGTGCGCGACGTGAGCCAGGCGGAACGCCCCAACCTTGCGGGCGACAAGGCGGAGCGCATGCGCTCGCTGTACGCCGCGCGCTATGAGCGCTACCATGAAACCTGCGACTTCGCCTTTGACAACAGCGGCAGCCCGCTCGCCGCAGTGCAGCGGCTGACGGAGCTGCTGAGAGAAGAACCGATTTGACGATAGAAAGGGGAAAAGACATGCTGAAGGATTTGGTGCTTCAAAGCCGTAGCTACCGCCGCTTTAACGAGCATGCGCGGGTAAGCGGGGAGACGCTACGTGGCCTGGTGAACCTGGCGCGCATGGCGCCCTCGGGCGCAAACGCACAGGCGCTCCGCTTTCGGCTCGTGCATACGCCGGAGGCCTGCGCGCAGGTGTTCCCGACGCTGGGCTGGGCAGCCGCGCTGCCGGATTGGCCCGGCCCCAAGGCCGGCGAGCGGCCTGCGGCCTACATCGTCGTGCTGTGCGACCAGCAGGTCGGCAGAAATAAGCAGACGGACGTGGGCATCGCGGCGCAGACAATGCTGCTCGGCGCGGCGGAGCAGGGCCTGGGCGGGTGCATGCTCGCCTCGGTGCGCCGCAGCGACCTTTCGCAGGCGCTCGGCATCAACCCGGCGCGCTACGAGATCGAGCTCGTCGTGGCCCTGGGCAAGCCCATCGAGGAAGTGCGCATCGTAGACATACCCGAAAGTGGAGATACGCGCTATTGGCGCGATGCGCAGGGCGTGCACTACGTGCCCAAGCGCAGGTTGGACGACTTGATCGTATAGGGCCGCAACGGCAAAGACCCGTATCATACCAGATTACGGGTCTTTTTCTTATCTTTGATTCATGGGAGTTCTAGTTTCGTATCGCTCTGTTTGCGCCAGCAACGCATAGAACGTCACCCATTTACTCGGTTTCCCTACGCGCTCTTTAGGGAGATATGACTTTGACAGCGTGCCATCAAGTGAAAACTTTCCATCCGCATCCTGTTTAGCTGCAAGTAAATCCCACGCTTGCTGCAAGCGCGGGTCATTTCCATACCCAAGCGCCGAAATAGATTCTACGATGTTTTGTAAGCCGACACGCATCACTTCAAAAGGATAGAAGGTGTCAATCGTCCGCCAGCCTTCCCGGCAGTTAAGCATCAGCATATCGGGATTGTCGGAGTGATAGAACAGTCTGTGATTCCAGAAATATTCCAGTAGCCTATCGGCAAAGGGAACGGTTATACATTGTTTTTTGCACTCCGCACAAAGCATAAGTGCCTGCATATTGGCCTTCACGCAGCTTTTGGGTACGTGCTTCAGCTTATCCAGTCGGTGTAAACACAAAAAACCGCCGTCAGGAAGAAGCCGATTCACGGCGCCGTTTATCGCTTGCAGTACGAGGGACTCATGCCCAAGCCCCAGTTTAACCAAAGCGCGCAGATGCATGAAATCGTCGCAACCATTTTCAGTTTTCCCATCTCTGCCGTGAAACAACAGGGCGGTATCTTTTTTTACGCCGAAATCTCCGGCGGATAGCCCGCACTCAGCGATTGCCGTCAGATAATATGTACGCCATAGCCCCGTCTGCTCCTGCCAGTCATCGGGAAGCTTTTTACGCAACCATTCAATCACAGGCTGTTTATCCGCAACCTCGTGTAAAATCTCCGTATATGTGCGGTAACGCACAGCGGGCGTAATATCATCCAATAGCCATGCAACTGCGCTTTTTGTCATTTGCTCGTTTAGCATGGCACCCTCTTCAAATCTTTTATCAACTGCTTAAGCAATTGGCGTCGTTTATCATGTGCGGTATTCGGAGGTTGAAAACAACGTTGCGGTCATGGCGCAACGCTCTCAGGCAGCGGCAGACCGTAGCGGCCGCGCGGCAGGCCGGAAAGGTCGCTATCCGGTGCGAGCGCGCGCAGCTCATATCCCTCCGCGCGGAAATGCTCGATGAGCTGCGGAAGGATGTGGCGCGTGCGCACGGAGCCCTCGTGCATGAGCAGCACCAATGTCTGCGCGTCGCCGCATGTCTTGAGGGTATAGCGGTACATCTCCGCTTCCGTCGCCTCCATGTTGACCGCATCGCCCGTCAGGCAGTTCCAGTCCACCCAGAGGTAGCCCCGGCGCTGCGCGTATGTGCGTACCCTGGGCGTGGCGCTGCCGCTGCCGTAGGGGAAGCGCAGCAGCGCCGCGTGAAAGGGTTCGCCGATCGCCTCGCTGACCGCCTCGTCAAAGCGCTCCATATCGCGATCAAAGGCGGCCTCGCTTTTGGATATTTTCTTGGTCGAGTGC
The DNA here is from genome assembly GCA_023404715.1 of Bacillota bacterium. GTDB lineage: Bacteria > Bacillota > Clostridia > Christensenellales > Aristaeellaceae > Beduinella. The sequence continues at coordinate 49,023 of JAEYAR010000030.1, forward strand.
CAGAACGTGTGCGTGCCGATCGCATGCCCCGCCTCGTAGATGGCCCGAACGGCCTCCGGATGGTTTTTGACGCCCTGGCCCACGAGAAAGAACGTGGCGGGCGCGTCGCAGGTCTGTAAAATGTCGAGCAGCTCGGGCGTAGAGCTCTTCGGGCCGTCGTCAAACGTGAGATAGAGGACCTTCTGGGGCTCGCTAGGCGTCGCGAGGGGGCCGGCTTGGGCCAGCGGCGAACAGGGGAGGAGCGAGGAGACCAGGAGGATGAATAACAGTGAATAGCGCTTCATAGAAACTTTCATAGAGACTTCCTTTGCATGATGAGACCGGGGTTAGCCGAACGCGCTGCCGGTCTTGAGCGGAACGGGCGTCGGCGACGCCGTAGCGGTGGGCCCGGGCGTATCCTGCGCCGTGTGCTCGCCCTCCGGCAAGGCTGGCGGCGCCGTTGACGCGGGCGGCTGCGTCGAGATGTCGATGAGTACGCGCGCGGGGGCTTCGGTGGGCACAATTGGCGGCGGGGCAGGTGAGACGGTAGGGATCGGGGAGGCCGTCGGGATCGGCGAGGGAAGCAGTGTGGGAACCGGCGAGGGCGATGCGGGGGCCATGTTGAAGAAATCGGAAAATCCCGCCGGGCTTTCATACAGGTAGGGCATCGCAACGAGCAGCGCCGCGACGGCGACGATGAGGAGCATAACGAGCGCGAGCGCGAGGCGCCGCCGCCGTTGGCGTCGAAGCTCTACGTCGATGCGGTCGGAACGCGCCTGGGCCTCGGCCCTTTCCAGCGACGTGCGCTTGATGGCGCGGTGCGCCCTGGCGGCGGTCAGCTCTTGCTCTAGCTTTTGTTCGTAGGCCTCGTGCGTTCGCTCCGGCGTAAAGCGTGCGAGCGTGTCGTCCCGCCCGCGCTGGCAGCGGCGGCAGGCCGACCATTCCATGCGGTTAAAGCGGCCGCAGACGCAGACCCAGACGTTGCCGCGGCGCTGGGGGAAGCAAACGGCGTCGGGCCCGGCGACGGCGATGAGCGCGATGCGGTCCGGCCCCGGGGTGAGCGCGGGCGGCGTGCAGTCGAGCACGGCGCTCTCGTCGATGTGCCAGCGCGCCCCGTCCGCAAAGGCGGCCTCGCGCACGAGGGCGCGCGCCCCCGAGAAGGCGGGCATATCGTCCACCGCACGGCAGACGGTGAAGCGGCTGTGGCCGACTGCCTGCAGCCCGTCGCAGCGCAGGGGGAATGTGCCGACGCCGGTTCCGCCGTCGTCGAGCAGGGTGATGGTCGCGTACAGCGAGCATAACGTTTCGACGGCGCAGTTTAAAAACGTAAAATACGCCTGCGCGCGTCCGGTCGAATCGTGCAACACCTCTACGGCATAGAGTTCCACGGGCGTGGTCAAATCCATGAGCGGCATGTGCCGGCCTCCCTTCCCGGTGCTTTCGCGTGATGATCAAAAATTGCCGTCGTCATCGGGGATGAAGCCCTCTAAATACGTGGCGACGGAGCGCGACATCTCGCGGGAGAACGCGGCCTCGTACTTGCGCTTGTAAAACGCCTGTACCGAGGCGCTGAAGTCGGTGTTAATCCGACCCATTTCGCGTTCGCGCGCCATGTACATTTCCCGATGCTCTTCGGGACTGAGGCGGTGATAGCTGTTTTCCTGCACGATATAGCGCGCGTCAAAGCGCGGAGGCTTCTCGCGTAGGCGCTGCTGGTCGGTCGGGTAACCGTAGATTACCATGGCGGCGGGCATCGCATACAGGGGCAGGTCCAGCAGCTCGCGCACCTGCTCGCAGTTTTCCAGGATGTCGCCGATGTAGCACGAGCCGATGCCCAGCGAATGGGCGCAAACGACGGTATTCTGCGCGGCGATCGCCGCATCGACCACCGCGAGCTGCAAATCGCCGACCATCGGCGAGCGCGGATCGCAGCCCGCGACCTCGTAGGCGTCCTGCCAACGCTGGCAGTCGGCCACGAAGACGAGCGCCATCGGCGCTTTTTCGATGAAGTGTTGGTGGTCGCAAAGCTCGGCGAGCTTCTTTTTGAGCTCGGGGTCGGTGATATCCAAAATGGTATAGAGCAGCTGGTTGCCCGCGGTCGGCGCTTGCAGGGCGCTGAGCAGGATGGAGCGCTTGTCCCGCGCGTCGATCGGTTTATCCGTAAAGGCGCGTACGCTCTTGCGGTCCCAAAGGCTGCGCTCGATCAGGTTCATAGGCCCATCTCCCCGTGAATGATGCGCGCCCCGGCGACGCCCATGGCGGCGGTTATGCCGGGCTCGACGCCCGACACATCCGCAAAGCCGGAGGCTGTGAGCGCGTCGCACAGCGCGCGCTGCAGCGGCGCCTTGCCCGCGACGAATAGCGCGTCGTCCGTTTGGCGCAGGTGAAAGGCGCGCAGCGCCTGCACGTCGGCGCTGAGCGTGACGCCCAGCAGGTAATTGGCGGCATCCTGGGCGCGTAGGCCGCCCAGCGTGCGCAGGATGCGCCCCGTGAACGCCGCGCGGCCCAGGCCGCTTTCAAAGCCCGCCTCAAGGCCGGCGGTCATGAGCGCCGGATCGTAGGTCTGCGCCGTGACAAAGCTACGCTCGACCGCGTCGGCGAGGATCGTATGATGCGTCAGCGCGTCGAGCAGCTCGCCGGAGATCGCGGTCATACAGCCGAGGATCTCGCCGCGCGCGCTCATCGCGATGAACTTGTTGTGCGAGCCGGGCAGCACGAAGATGCAGCGGCGGCCGGGCCGGAGCAGATGGAACAGGCCGACGGCCTCCGTCTCTTCGCCGCGCATCATGTCCATGCGCGCGGCGTTCGCCGGCGTCACCGCCTCTGCAAAGTTGCGCACCCCTGGGATGAAGTCGATCGCCACGGGCGCGATTTCGGGGAACGCGCGGCGCACGATGGCGCTGTGCAGCGCCGCCGCATCCGCCGGGGCGGCGCAGTGCGGCACTTCATGCAAACCGACGTTGGATGTGATCATGCCGTAGGCCGTTATGACGCCGATGCCGGCAAAGGAGAGGCGGTTTTGCGCGAGCAGCGCGTCGATGCTGCTGCGCAAGGCCTCCTTGAGCCGTCCATTATGGCCGTCGATCGCGGTATGGCGCACGCCCGCATCGCGTTTTTCGCAGCCCAGTACGCGGCCCGCTTCGTCGATGAGCGTCACGCGGGCGTTGGTCGTGCCCGCATCGATGATCAGGTTTTTCATTTCTGGGAGGCCTCCCAGGTGCGAATGGCTTGCGTGAACGCCTGCGCGCGCGCGGTGATATCGCCGTAATCGTCCGCCGCGACGGCTGCTGCGGGCACGAGCGGGCTGCCTACGCCAAAGCCCGCGATGCCGGCAGCGAGGAAATCGCCGACGGTTTCCGGCTGTACGCCGCCGACGGCCGTCATCGGGATGTGGCAAAGCGGCGCGCGCACGGCCTTGATGTAGGATAGGCCCAGCTCGCCTGCGGGGAAGAGCTTGACCAGGTCTGCCCCCGCGCGCCAGGCGGTCACGATCTCGCTGGGCGTCAGCGCGCCGGGCATGGAGACGGCCCCAAGCGCCCGGGTGCGCTCGATGACGGCCGGGTCGGTATGCGGCGAGATGACGAGCTGAGCGCCCGCGTCGATGGCGGCCTCGGCCTCTTGCACGCTCATGGCGGTGCCGCAGCCTACGAGCAGCGCATCCCCATAGGCGCGGCGAACGGCGGTGATCTTACCGCAATTGTCCTCAATATAGCCGGGCAGGTCATGGTCGAATGTGCATTCCAGCACGCGCACGCCGCCCGCGATGAGGGCGTCTACGACGCGCATCAACTTGTCCTGCGGCACGCGACGCAGGATGGCGACCAGTTTTTCTTGCTTGAGCAGGCCGACGGCTTGGTCATGTGAGATCATGAAAGAACCCTCCTTATACAATAGAAGATTTTCTATAGGTGCAGCCTGCGCTTGAGCTCCTGCGCGACCGCGCCGCCCTTGAAGACGACCAGCGCGGCAAACGCGATGACGCTCACGCATACGCAGGCGATGGATGGATAGACCACGCGGCAAAGGCCCGCGGCTAGCAGCGCGGCGGGCACCAGGCCGAAGAGCATATCCAGCAGCAGGTAGATGAGCCAGGTTTCGCTGGGCATATGCAGCACCAACGTCAGGATGAACATCGCGAGCATCACGCAGACGAAGGCGATGGGCATCAGGTAGTCGATCGACCAGCCGTGCCAGCCGGTGAAGACATCCCATAGCACGCCGAGCGCGCAGACGGTGATCACCTGCTGGGTGAGGTTTTTGAGCACGTTGTGCCGCCTGGCGATGCAGGTGCCCAGCAGGAGCCAGAGGCACCCCACGCCCGCCGCCACAAAGAGCGACCAGCCGGTAAAGCCCATCGCCCAATCGATGCCCAGGCAAAGCACCACCGCCGCGACGCATAGAAGCAGCAGGATGCGGAAGAACAGGCCGTGGCGCTCGTAGAGCGTGGGGATGAGGGGGAAGGGCGCGCGCGTCTCGCCGCCCCGGGGCAGCGTCATGCTCTGGCACAGGGGGCAGCGCGCCTCCTCGCCCGCGATGGTGACGCCGCACTTGTCGCAAAAACGCAAGAGATCACCTGCTTTCGGGATGGTTGACGTAGATTTGCACGTCCACGTCCATAGCGGTCAACGCGCGGAAAAAGCGGCGCTGCACGTCGGTAGAGATCAGCGAGGATGTAAAGCCCATCGAGAGCGTGTCGCCCAGCGAGCAGGCGCAAATTTGCAGCTTTTTGGTGGAGCAGTAGACGTCGAAGCGCTCCAGGTAGGGCATCAGCGCGTCCGGCATCGTGACGCGCCCGATGTTGGACAGGGAGGCCGTAAAGTCGCGCTCGGAGATGTCGTAGGCGATGCGCATGACCGGGTCCTTCAAAAACAGGGGCACCGCGCGCATAAAGGGGTTGTGCTCGAGCGCGCCGAGCGTGTTGAGCCGGTTTTCCAGGTATTCGGGCGTGAGCTCTCGCTCGAAGAACGCCTTGACCGAGGCGACGACCGCCTCCAGCGTGGCGGGCTGGTTTTGAAAGTCGTAGCCCACATTGATCACGCTGAAAAAGTTGCGCGCGGAGGCGGAGTCAAAGTACTTGCGCAGGTTGACCGGGATGGTGATCACAACAGGCCGCCTGCGCGAGCGAACGGGCCGCTCCGCGTCGATGGAGAGCAGCAGGATCGCGGCCAGCAGCTCGGTGAGGGTGGCGTTTAAGGCGCGCGCGCGCTCCAGCAGCGCCGATACGCTGGCCGTGCCGATGATGACCTGCTGGCGCCATTGCGGGTGGCGCATGCCGCCTAGCTGATAGGCGACGGGCCCGGTCTTCATCCGGCGGCGTTTGCCGCTGTAGTAGCGATCAAAGCTGTCGTCCATACGCTGGTTGCGCGAGGCGTCGTAGTCGAGCAGCGGCGCGCCGTCGCGCGCGATCTCCGGGTGGCGCAAAAGTAGGTAATGGTACACGAGCGTGCGCAGGAATTGCAGCGCGCCCGTGCCGTCCGTGAGCGCGTGATAGACCTCCAGGTTGATGCGCGCGGCGTAATAGCTGACGGAGAACAGCGGGGAGGAGGAGCCGTGATAGAGCGCCGAGCAAGGGGGCATGTCCTCCTCGCGTACGGCGGGCGTAAAATTTCCTTCCTCTAAATAGTACCAGAAGAGCCCGCGCTTGAGCACATAGCGAAAGGAGGGAAAGTCTTCGACTGTCTCCAGCAGCGCTTTTTGCAGGGATTGTGAATCGATTTTTTCGCTCAGCGTGCATGAGAACCGAAATACCTTGGTGTCGGCCTTGCCGCTCGTGGGCGGAAAGATCTTCGCCGCGTTGTCGAGTCGGCTCCAGTTTTTGGCCAAGGGGCGTCACCTCGCATCGGCGGAGGCGTGCAGCGTGTCCGCCAGGAAATCATTGATCAGCTCATACCCCCTCTGCGTCTGCGCAAAGAGCGGGGGGAGCGAGAGAAAGCCGTGCAGCGCGTCGTCCACGCACGTGTGGCGCGTGGGCACGCCTGACGCAGCAAGCCGCCGGGCAAAGGCCTCGCCCTCGTCGCGCAGGGGGTCGTACTGGGCCGTGACCACGAGTGCCTCGGGCAGGCCCGCCAGCGTCTGCGCGTAGAGCGGCGCGAGGTAGGGGCTTTGCGCGTCCGCCTCGCTTTGCACGTATAGGGCGATGTATTCGCGCATCATGCGCGCGGTGAGCAGATAGTCGGTCCCATTTTCGATCACGGAGGGGAAGGGAGAAGCTTCGGTGAAATCGGACTGCGTGACCGGATAAAAGAGGATCATCCGTCTGGGCATGGGGTCGCCCCGCTCGCGCGCGAGCAGCGAGGAGGCGATGGCCAGGTTACCGCCCGCGCTGTCGCCCATGAGCGTCACATCCCCCGGGGCGCAGGGATAGGCCGGGTCGCCCGCGAGCAGCGCCTGCACGACGGCGTAGCAATCCTCCAACCCGCAGGGGAAGCGATTCTCCGGCGCGAGACGGTAGCCGACGGAGAGCACGGTGCGCCCCGTATGCTCGCACAGATGGCTGCAGATCGTGTGATAACTCACGATTGAGCCGGTGACCCAGCCGCCGCCGTGGAAGAAGAGCAGCACGCCGGGACGGCGCACTTCGTCCTCCGGCGTGAAAACGCGCACGGGCACGCCCGCAATTTCAATATCGCGCGCCCCGCCCGATATTTTGGAGATCAGCGCAGGCGCGGCATCCTGAAAGGCGCGCCAGAGCTTGTAGTTTTTCGTCAGGTCGATGTCCGGGTACGATAGCGCCTTGAGCGCGGCTTTCCAGGCTTCGTTGAGCAAAATAATGCCTCCTGCTTCCCTACGCCGTACGGGTAAGGCGTTTCCTTGTCCCTTCATTGTAACAGCATCGGGCCCGGGGCGCAACGGGTATGGGCGAAAAAACAGGCGGGGCGCGGAGTTGGGTGGCGATTATTTGTCGCTTGTGTTATACTTATACCCAGCGAAGGGATGCATAGAGGATAAATGGAGTGTGTAAACGGAAGGAACGAACGGGATGAAGACGTTTCGAAGATATCTTTTGTCCTATTTGGGCACGCTGCTCTTGCCCATTACCATCCTGTCGGCGATTATATTCCAGATCGTGATGAACGATTGCGGCGCGCAGCTGCTGGAGCGCAACGTCGGCGCATTGGGGCAGTTGAGCGCCGCGGTCGCCATGCAGGTACAGCAATTGGATGCCTATACCCTGCAGACGACCCAACGAAGCGAATTCTTCGTACGTAACCTAGAAAAGACGGGGGCGTTTTACGATGTGCGGCGCGCGCTGTCGCAATGGATGATGTCCAGCACGTTTGTGAAGGCGTTTTACTTCCACAATACGGCGCTTGAGACGGTGTATGCATACGACAGCCTGTGCCCAAAGCGGGCCTTTTACGCATACAAGCTGGGCGCTTCCGGGCTGGACGAGGCGTCGGTATCGCAGATGCTTTCTGCAGAGGAGGGAGGCGTATGGCTATCGTCGCAGCCCTATGCGGGCACGGCCGGAAAGCTGCTCTATGCGTCTTCCGCACGCGTTACCTATGCGCAACGCAGCGCGCTGATTAGCGAAATCGATCAGCGTGCGTTGGAGACGCTGATCAAAAGCGCGATGCTGTATACAGAATGCGCTACCATGATCTGTCGCGCGGATGGAACGCCCCTGTACGTCTATGCGCCTACTGCGAACCTGCGCGCGGAGGACATCGAAGGGATTCTTGGACTCAAAGAGAACACCGGGACCCTCCGTGTCGGTGGGACGCCTATGCTATACGCCCGGCTGAGCGCCGGAGCGGATGGGCTCGTCTACGTGAACGTCGTGCCGCGCGCTGTCGCCTATGCGCCGATATCCCGCCTTTGGGGGATGTTCTTTGCAGGGCTATTATTGATCTTTGCGCTGGGCGGAACGGCGATCGCGTTCGTGATGCGGGTGAACTACGTGCCCATCCGCAAACTGGAGCGCGATGCATTGATGGCAGATGTGTTAACGGAGCGTTCGGACGACGCCGTGCTCAATGTGCGCAACGCCCTGCAAGCGATACGCCAAAGCAACACGGCCATCGTGCGCCGCACGGAGGCGCTTGCTAAGGAACGCCTCATCCTCAAGTTGCTGATTGGCGGTTACAACTCGGCGGGGTCTTTTAACGCCGAAGGCGCGCCGCTTGCGCTACAGCTTTTGGGCGACGTCTGGCATATCGTGCTCGTCTGCGGCGAAGGCGCGAGCTGCGAGGCGGAGGATTTTGCCGCCCGCTTGGTGGAGGCGGCGCGCGTTGCGCTCGGTGCGAACGGTATGCCGCTGTATCTGGAAGTCCCGGAGAATCACAGCGTCGTCTTTATCGTGCCGGGGGCGGGTGATGAAAAGGAAGCGGAAGAACTCGCATGCCGGTTGGCGGAAACCGGATTGGACGCGCGAGCGACGGCGAGCGCGCCGTGTGTGCGATTGCCGGAGCTCGCGGCTGCATATGCGCGGCTGCTATGTCCGGAAGCGCCGAGGGACCCGAAGCCGGCGCTTTATCCTTATCCTCGGGAGCTATACGAGGCTGTGCGCAACGCGCTGGAGTTCGGCGAGGAAGAGCGCGTGCAGTTTGCAATCAGCGGTTTTATCGGCGCGTTGCCCGAGATCGCAAGGCATACGGACGTGCGCTGCGTGGGCTACGATATGCTGCACCTGGCGCAGGGGTGGATGGAGCAGCGGGATGACGGCGAGGGGGCGCAGGCTGTCCGCGCGCTTTGTCCGCGCTTGTTTTCCGTCGATGGCGGAGGATGCGTGGCAGCGGTTGAGCAGGTGCTGCGCAGCCTCGGCGCGCTGCTCGCGGAGCGTTTGCAGCGCAAGGCGGCGCGAGGCAACCCGCTTGTACAGGATATTGAGGACTACCTGGCGCTGAACTACCGTGACGAGGGCTTTACCGTTCAACAGGCTGCGGATCATTTCAACCTCTCCATTTCGAATTTGAGTCATTACTTTAAGAATCATGTGGGCATTTCCGTCTCTGATTACGTAGAGGGACTGCGCATTGAGGCGGCCCGCGCGCTGCTCATCAAGACCCGGATGAGCGTGGCCGATATCGCCCGGGCGGTCGGTTATGCGCAGCCCGCGACGTTTATGCGCGCGTTTAAAAAGGTCAGCGGCCAGTCGCCGACCGGGTACCGGAACGCAGGCGGACAGGCGGATTAGGCGATTTTTGAAAAGAAAGCAAGCATTCATAAAGCATGCGCGGCGCATGAGGTGACGCTGGTTGAATCCGGCGGCCCCAGCGGCGCGCTTTTTATTCAAGAAACGTCATGATGTTGGCGAAATGCGGCGGTAAAGCCGAGAAGGAATGTCAAGAATTTCTGCTTGCGACAAAGAACCTTTTGTGTTTTGATCAAGATGATACTAAGGGGCAGGGGAGGAAGCATGTGTGCAGATTGAGACGATCAAGAGCATAGGAAAAACCACCCGGCTGCAAAGGCTGGGACGGAGCATTCGGCGCAATTGGATCCTTTATGCGTTTTTGCTGCCGACGTTCGTATACCTGGCGGTTTTTCATTATTGGCCGCTTTACGGCGTCCAGATCGCCTTTAAGAAGTTCGTCCCTTCAAAAGGCATATGGGGCAGCAATTGGGCCGGCTTTTCGCACTTTGAAAAATTCTTTTCTTCCTATATGTTTGGCGATTTGCTGAAGAATACCGTCGTCCTCAGCGTCTATCAGCTGCTTGCGGCGTTCCCTTTCCCAATTGTGCTGGCGCTGCTGCTGAACTACTGCATATCGCGCCGTCTGCGCAGGGCAACTCAGATGGTGACCTATGCGCCGCATTTTATCTCGACGGTGGTGCTCGTGGGCATGATGATGGTCTTCATGAGCCAAAGCGGCATCTTTAATCAACTGCTCGGCAAGCTGGGGCTCGCCCCGGTGCCCTTTCTTTCGGATGCGACGCTTTTTCGACATATCTACGTGTGGTCGCACATTTGGCAACGCACGGGTTACAACTCAGTCATCTATATCGCGGCGCTGGCGAGCGTCAGCCCGGAGCTGCACGAGGCGGCCATTATGGATGGGGCAAACAAACTACAGCGGATCTGGCATGTGGATCTGCCGGCGATCTTGCCCACTGCGATCATCCTGCTCATCATGAATACGGGCAACGTGCTGAGCATCGGCTTTGAGAAGGTCTATCTGATGCAGAACGATTTGAACCTGGGCGTATCGGAGATTATCTCCACCTATGTGTACAAGATCGGCCTGCTCAACGCGCAGTACAGCTATTCGACAGCCATCGGCCTGTTTAACAACGCGGTCAATCTCGTGATCCTGCTGTCGGTAAATAAGATTTCGGATAAGCTGTCCGGCACCAGCCTGCTGTGAGGGGGAACGAGGATGAAAACGAGAAGACTTTTACGAAAGACGCGCTTTGACGCGGCGTTTGACGGGATATCTACGCTGCTGCTCGTGCTGGCGCTCATCGTGGTGCTCTATCCGCTCTATTTCGTCGTGATCGCCTCGGTCAGCGATGCGACCTCGATCAGCACGGGCAAGGTAATCCTGCTGCCCAAGAACCTTTCCCTCGTGGGCTACAGGCGTATCTTGCAAGATACGCGCATCTGGTCGGGCTATCGCAATTCCATCCTGTATACGGTGGGGGCGACGGCGCTGGGCGTTACGACGACGGTGATGGCGGGCTACAGCTTTTCACGCGGCGACCTGGCGGGCCGGCGCGTGCTGATGACGATTTACGTCTTTACCATGTACTTTAGCGGCGGGCTCATCCCGACGTACCTCGTGGTCAAGCAGCTGGGCATGATGGGCTCCCCCTGGGTGGTCGTTCTGCTGGGCAGCGTCTCCGTATACAACATCATCATCGCCCGCTCGTTCTTCAGCGGCAGTATCCCGCCGGAGCTATTGGAGGCGGCCTCTATCGACGGTTGCGGAAACGGACGCTTTTTTGCGAGCATCGTATTGCCGCTCTCGAAATCCATCATCGCCGTATTGGCGCTTTATTACGCAGTCGCTCAGTGGAACGGGTATTTTAATGCGCTGGTTTATCTCAACAGACAGGAGCACTACCCCTTGCAGCTGATCTTGCGCGAGATATTGGTCAGCAGCCAGATGGTGCAGGCGGACATTACGGATCTGGATGCCATCCAAGAGATGCAGCGCATCGCCGCGACGGTAAAATACGGCGTGATCGTGGTCGCTTCGGTGCCGATGTTGCTCCTCTATCCGTTCGTACAGAAGTATTTTGTCAAAGGCGTCATGATCGGGTCGGTCAAAGGCTGAGTGCTATCGAGATGAGCGCAGGGGCGCCCCCTGTCATCATACATTCGAAAAGGAGGAATTTTCGTGCGTAAAACCCTGACTCTCTTGCTGGCGCTGACGCTCACGGTAGCGCTGGCGCCGCCCGCGGCGGCGGCCGACGTCTCTCTTCCGATCGTCGACGAGGTACAGACGTTCACCATCATGGTGGACAAGGAGGACCTGTCCCAGAACTCATGGGCCGAGAAGGAGTGCGTCCAGTTCACGGAGCGCCAAACGAACATCCACATCGAGTGGATCGAAGTGCCGCACTCCGGATGGAAAGAGAAGGTGAACCTCATGTTTGCCTCCGGAGACCTTCCGGACGCCATCATCGGTTCGGTTGACGTGGTGAGCAATATGGACGTGCTCACGCCCTTAAACGACCTCGTCGACCAGCACGCCCCCAACGTACAGCAGATGTTCGCGGATCTGCCGGATCTGCGCGGCGCGCTGACGCTGGGCGACGGCAGGTTTTACTCGCTGCCCACCGGCGATGCGGACGTTAAGAACATGGTCAACACACAGATGTGGATCAACAAGGCGTGGATGGAGAAGCTGGGCCTCGAGATGCCCCGGACGCTCGAGCAGTTTTACGACGTACTCGTCGCCTTCCGCGACGGGGATCCGAACGGAAACGGACTCAAGGACGAGATTCCGCTGCTCGTGTCCGCCTCCAGCGGCGCTGCGAAGCTTAACTGCCTATTCGGCTTCTTCGGAACGCTGGAAAACGACTATCACGTGCGCATTCAGGAGGGGAAGGTCCTGTTCACCCCTTCGGAGGACGCGTACTTCGAGGCGCTGCAGTGGCTGCACAAGCTCTACGCCGAGGGATTGATGAACCAGGAATACTTCACGGAGGATTATCAACAATTCCTGGCCAAGGGCAACGCGGAAACCTGCGTAACGGGCATCGTGCTGGAGTGGTATATCGACAATATCATCCTGGGCAGCCATGTGCAGGACTTCACCTACCTGGAGCCGATCGAGGGTCCGCATGGCCCGACGCTATGGAGCAAGAACAACACGCCCAATTCGCCCCAAGGAACGCTGAGCGGCTTTACGATCACGCGAAGCTGTAAAAACCCTGAGGCGCTGGTGCGCTGGTACGACTACATCCACTCCGACCTGGACATCTTAAACCTCTGGAATTACGGCCCCGAGGGGGTAATCTGGCGCTATTGCGAGGACGGGCGCTGGGAAGTCTTCACGGACAACGTGCCGGAGGGATCGTCTTCCTCGCAGATCCGCCGCACGCTGGGCACCGGACCGCGCGCGCCGCTATACGCTTACGCCCGCTTCCGCGGGCCGCAGGTGGAAAAGTATGCCGACCGCATCGCGGCCAAGGTAGCGGCCAACGAGGTATATCTACGTTATGCGCCCGCCGAAAACATTCCGAACGGCTTTGGGGACGCACAAGAGGAAGCGGAGCGCAACATGCTGCTCGTGGACATCGACCACTACCTGGATCAGTTCAAGGCGCGGGCGATCGTCGACGGCATTACGGAGGAGGCATGGCAGGCGCATCTCAAGGTGCTATCCACGCTCAGCATCGACGAGTACGTGGGCTACTGGCAATCCTATTATGACGCACATAAGTAAACACATGAAAAGGGGCTGCCGCCGCGCGGCGGCCTCTTTCATGCTGGAAAAGGGGGAGCACGAAATGATTTTGGATCGCTTGATCGCGGAGGCTGCCGGTCAGGTGCGCCATCGCCTTTGGGTTATATCCGACCTGCAACAGCAATATCCGGAGCGCGCGACGCATTGCATGGTACGCGCCGTGGAGGATTTTCTTTCGCTTCGCATGCCCTGCGAGGCGGTTTGTTACCTGGGCGACGCCGTAGAGGGGCATAACCCGGATTTCTTGCTGGAGATGGCCGAAATGCAGGTGCGCGAGCTGGCCAAGGTCGGCGCGCCGGTCTATTATATCCTGGGCAACCATGACTTTGATTACTACGCCTTCCATCGGGAACGATTGACGCATGTAAGTCTGCCCTTTTGGGAGCATGTCTGTCAAACCCCAGGCTGGCGCACGCAAGGGGACGTACGCGATCTCTTTTTCATGGCGGATATGGGGGATTACGCGCTGTGCTTCCTGCCCGACCATGCGGACCCCGCGGGGCATTGGTATACGACGCACGGCGAAGTCCGCGGCGACGCCGCGTGTTATCCATATGCGTTGGCAGATTACGAGGAAGCGATGCGAACGGTTTGCGCGCTGCGAAAGCCCGTCTATACGCTCTCGCACTACGCCTTTGCGGGCGGCAACCGCGCCGCGCCGCTCTTCGACCGCTTTTTGCCCTTGCCGGAGAATGTACGCATGCACTTTTATGGCCACGCGCACGTGGGCGACGCGGTATGGGCGGGCAAGGATTGCCACCGAAAAATCGCCGCAGTAGACCATCAACCGGTGATGCAAATCAACGTCGCCTCGCTGGAAAACTACCGGGGCAGCGCAATCCGCTCCGTCGTGCTGGAGATCTATGAGGGGGGAGAGACGGGCGTGCTATTTCGCAACCATTCGCTGCGCTGCTGGGACGACGCGCTCGTCGTGCGCCCCGGCGACGGCTGGCGCATACAGGAGAAATAGACGAAAGCGTCCTTTAGGCTTGACGCGCAGGGGCCGGGCGCTTATACTGGAAGTATCAAGAAATCGGGAGGCGCATCATGGCAAATATGCTGGACTACCTGCGCTGGCGCGGCGACTTGTCCCTTGCGTCCGCCCCATTAAACGATATCGATGCGCTCGTGCTCGCCGAGCTTTCCTACGTGTCCTTCGGCGAATGCTTGAGGGAGGATGAAACGCGCGCGGTGGCAGAGGCGGCGCGCGATCTGCTGACGCTCGACCCGGAGGGCAAGCGCATCCACCAGACGGGCTATCTGTGGGAGGGCAACAGCGCGCTTTTGCGCCTGCTGCCGGATTGCCCGCGCTTTGCGCAGCTGCCCCTCACGCGCTACGTGAGCGTCATCCTCGAGGACGCGCAAAAGCAGTTCGGCGCGATGACGTTTCTGTTGCCGGATGGGGATGCGCTCATCGCCTTTCGCGGCACGGACGACTCGCTCGTAGGGTGGAAGGAGGACTTGAACCTCTCGTTTGAGAGCCCCGTGCCCTCGCAGACGCAGGCGGCGGAATACCTGGCGGAGGCCGCAGCGCAAACGACCGGGGAGCTTACGGTCTGCGGCCACTCCAAGGGCGGGAACCTGGCCGTCTACGCCGCCGCCTGCCAAGACGAGGCGGCGCAATCGCGCATCCGGCGCGTGCTGAGCTTCGATGGGCCGGGGCAGGATGAGCGCGTTGTGCAAAGCGAGGGGTATGCGCGGATTCGGGGGCGGATGCGCCTGTACATCCCGCATTTTTCCGTCGTAGGCATGCTGCTCGAGCAGGAAAAGCGCTATACGGTGGTGGAGAGCGACGAAAAGGGGCTCATGCAGCACAGCGCTTTTTCCTGGCAAATCGAACGAGACCGCTTCGTGGAAAAACCTGCGCTGAGCGAGCAAAGCCTGGAGATCAACCGCATTTTACGCGAATGGCTGAAAGGGCTGGGGCCGGAGGACCGGCGGATCTTCAGCGACGCGGTGTACGAGGTGCTCGGCGCGGCGGAAAAGAAGACGCTGACGGATATGGGCGAGAGCCTAACGAAGAGCGCGCAGGCGGTGCTCAAGGCGCTGCGCGATCTTTCGACGGAAAAGCGCGAGATGTTTCAAAAGGCGTTGGGCGACCTATTCTCCATCGCGGTGAGCGGCATCCGCCTGCCCTGGGCGAAGGAGAAGAAGGACGAGCGGGCGCAGTGAAGGCTAGTCATCTAGCGTACTGACACGATGATATTTTAACCAATCATCATATACAGATTAGATGTCAGGATATAATGAAACGAGTTTTAAGCGGGCGTCTTTAGTATGAAATTGCCAATTCACACTTGCACGTTTGCTGTTTCGCTCCTTTTCCCAAACAGCCAATTCGTCTTTGAGATATTCAATGGAGTCAATCCGTCTGGAAAGGTACTGCCGATTCATTACATTTAATTTGATCTCCGCTATGTTAAGCCAACTTCCATGTTTGGGAGTGTAATGGATCTCAAGCCGTTTTACGATACGCCGGGCTTCTTCCGGCGGAAACGCTTTGTGATAGAGAGGATATCTTATGCGTGTTCAGGTTATCCATTATATTATAAGGATAATCTTTTCGGCGTCGGGATACATAACATCGGATAGATGCTGCATTTCTTCTGCCCAGTCCTCCGCTGTGCGATGTCCTCTCACGCTTACATGGTGCATCCCTCCTAGCGGTGCAATAAAGGCAAAGATACTGCATGTTCCATTACGGGTATATTCAGAATCTACTTTCTTGTCTTCCCCTGGACGCATAGTCCACGAATCCCGTGCTTCGCCCTGAAGCTGATATGGCTTTTCATCCATGCAACCCACTGGTATTGCCGGATTATAGGGTAACGCATAAACATCAAGGACGTCTTCCATACATGCTACGAAATCCGCGTCTGCCTTGCTTGGGAGGCACCGGTATTCACTTCGGTGAGGTCTAAGCCAGTTTTTTAATGACCTTCGGATCGCTTCCCTGCTCGCGGGTTCCTCAAATTCAATTTTTCCCTGTTCTTCAAGCAACCGGATTGTCCAAAAGCTATGACCTCCCGGAACAGGGCCGCAGGTAATCTTAATAAGCCGGGCTTCCATACGGCCATCCGCGCATACGAGTAGAAGGGAATCAAGCCGAAACAAAGAATATATACATTAGGAGGTGGTCAAATTGAAGATATCCTTATCTGTGCTTTGCTTAGTTCTAATGATGGCAATTCGCCTTCCTGCATATGGGGAAAGTGATAGCTTCCAGTTGAACATACGTCTTGTAGGACATTCTGTGGAGGATGTAATCAGAAAGGTTTGCGTCATTCATCAATGCGGCTTTGAAAACCGTGAGGAAGCAGCGATTGAGGCAGTGGGATGTTCGATCATGCGTCTTGAACAGAATGACTCCCAAATCGTAGCCTATGTCTATACGGCGGCCACGACCTTTGGCGTGTCATCAGGTTCGCTGGAGAGATTGGGAGGCAGTCTGCTTCCTGTGAAAATCGTTCTTACACAGGTCAATGAGAATGAATATGACTTAGTATCATATCACAGGCCCGAAGATGGTATGAACTACGGCAAAAGTATAAAAACGATTTTTACTGAAGATCTTTACGGTCGTATCATGTTATCGGCTATCGACGAGGATGTGGCTGTCGCTGAGGCCGATGCTATGCGCATTGGCGAAGCCTATATGGCGTATTGTAATGGCGGAGAAGACACGGGCGAGTGGATTAAGGTTCTATCTACGGGCAGTAATCCTAAAGCACGTGAAGCCCTGAATACAATTCAATGTAGTTTGCCCGGTAGCATTGGAACATATGTCTGGACAGAATATGATCGAGTGCTATCGCTAACTGTCGAAGGAGAACAGAGCTATTCTGGAATATTGACTTATTCCATTGTGGATCATAAGGACAACTGGGAGTATCAGTTCACCGTGCAAACCAATGGAGACAGATTGGAGGTTCTAGCCGGTGAATTGCCTGAGCCGTATTCATTCTAAAAATCGGGCCATGCCCCTTCTCGCTACGAAACGAGAAAGGGCATGGCTTTTGCTCAGTTTTTGTTGAAGACCAGATCGTATAGCTTCTGCTTAGTCTTGTCGCCAGCAAGACCATCAGCGCCGAGACCGTTTGCTTTTTGGAAGGCAGTAACAGCGCTCACTGTATCATCGCCGTAGTAACCGTCCGCCCCAGCTTTGCCTACATTGTAGCCA
>JAEYAR010000071.1 GCA_023404715.1 Bacillota bacterium
AAACTGCGTTTTGCTCCGGAAAAAGCCCCGCCCGCCCGGCAAAGCCGGGCGATACGATTACAGTCTTGCAGACGGCTTTTGGTCCGTCTGGCTTCGATGGGTTTTTCGACGGTCTGGGGCCGTCGCAACTTCCGCGCCGGCCATTTTTCGCATCCGCCCCATCTTTCGGCCACACTTGCGCCATACAATTTTTGTAGGATGAGGGCGGAGGTGAAGGGACGATGCTCAGACGGACGCTGGCGCTTTTGATCACGACGGTGCTACTCTGCGCGCTCAGCGTGCTGGCGGTCTATCGGGTCGTGTCCCCGTTCGCGTTTGCGTCGGAGCGTTCGGACCTGCTCCTCGCAAAGGCGCGCCAGATCGCCGCCGTGGTGCAGGCCTGGAATACATATGAGATCACGGACGAGGCGCTCAGCGCCTATATCGGCCGGACGACGAGCCAATGGAACGCGTACGTGTGGGTCGTTAACGCGAAGGGCGAGACGATCCGCCATACGGCCCGCGACAGCGGGAGCGGCGCCGCGGTCGGCGGCCTGCCGGACGCGTTGCAAGAGCTCGCGCAGGACGTGCTGGACGGCCAGGTGGGCGTGCGCATCGGGCGCTTTCACACCTACTCTTCTTTGGATGAGCTATATACAGCGGAGGGCGCGCAGGGCGTAGAAGCGCAGCCGCAGGGCGAGGAGGCGGCCTCGCCCATCGACGGCAACGCGGAGGAGATCTCCGTCTCTTACCTGCCGGCGGAGGATGCGCAGGACATGGTCGCCGTGGGCCTGCCTGTGCGCCGCTGGGGCCGCGTCGTCGGCGCGGTGGTGCTCGGGCAGACGATGCCCGAGGTCACCGCCGGGCTGAGCACGCTGTACAAGGCCGTGCGCTTCGTCCTGCTCGCGGTCGTGCTGCTCATGCTGCCCGTCGCCTGCCTCGCATCCGCCCGGGCCGCGCGGCCGATCCGCCAGATGCGCGACGCCGCGCTGCGCATGGCGCGCGGGGATTTTCGCACGCGGACGTTTGAATCGGAGCGGGGGGAGATCGGCGCGCTCGGCTTTGCGCTCAACCATCTGGCAGGCGGGCTCGAGGGCACGCTCGCCAGCCTGAGCGAAGAGCGCGGCCGCCTGTCGCATATCCTCAACGGCCTGAGCGAAGGCGTCGTCGCGCTCGACGCGCGCGGGCGCGTCACGCACGTCAACGACGCCCTGTATGCGATCCTGGACGCGCAGAAGGGGGAGACGGACCCCAGGGAGCTCATCGCCTGCGATGCGGTGCGGAAGGCCTTCGCCCGCGTGCTGGGCGGCCAGGGCGTGCAGGAGGCGCAGTTTCACCGCGGGGAAAAGGCGATCCGCGTCCGCGTCTGCCCGATGGCAACGCAGGCGGACGAAGGCGCGGGCCGGGCGGCGCTGCGCCAGGCGGCCGGGGCGGTGGGCGTCTTTAGCGATATCACGCAGGCGGAGCGGCTGGAGCGCACGCGGCGCGATTACGTGGCCAACGTCTCCCATGAGCTGCGCACGCCGCTGACAGCCCTGCGTGGGCTCATCGATCCGCTGCGCGACGGCCTCGTTAGCGACGACGCGCAGCGCGCGCGCCTCCTGGATACCATGCTGCAAAAGACGCTGTACCTCACGCGCCTCGTCGGCGACATGCTGGAGCTCTCGCGCCTGCAGAGCGGCGCGGTCTCCGCGGCGCGCGGGACGTTCGGCGTAAGGGAAGCGCTGCTGAGCGTATGCAAGGCGTATGAAGCGCCGGCAGAGGAGAGGAATCAGACGCTGCGCGCCGACCTGCCCGACGGCCTGCCCCGCGTGCGCGGCGACGCGCAGGTTGCGGCGCGGGTGCTGAGGACGCTGCTATCAAACGCCTGCCGGTACACGCCCTGTGGCGGGCACATCCGCGTATACGCGCGGCTAGAGGGCGATCGCGTCGTCGTCCACGTCGCAGACGACGGCGTGGGCATCGCCCCGGGGGACCTGCCCCACGTATTCGAGCGGTTTTACAAGGCGGACAAGGCGCACGGCGGCGGCGGCACGGGCCTGGGCCTGGCGATCGCGCGCGAGGCCCTGCGCGTGCAGGGCGAGCAGATTTTTGCCGCCAGCAAGCCGGGCGAGGGGAGCGACTTTTCGTTTACGCTGGGGCTCGCTTCGGAGGGCTAGAGGCGCGGGCGCTCCGCCGGCGAACGCAAAAGCCGCCTTTTAAAAAAGCGGCTAAGCCGAGCGATGAGCCTGTTCGATTTCGCTGCGCTTGTACAAATCGCATTCTAACAAAGCATATGCACGCACTTGGAGGGCCATTTTATAGCACTCCTTATGGATATCTGGAAAGTAAATCCGCGCGATGTGCGTCAGGCAGCGCATGGCATAGTAGTGATCTATGGCGACGCTGGCGGAAAGATAGCGTTCATGACATTCTTCTTCTATAGGCTCGTATGTCAAGGACCAATTTGCCAAATCGAGGGCCTCCTCCGCCGTGGACAGAAGAATCGACTGAAGCTTTGTACCGCAGACGACTTTACAGGCTTGCACAAAGGTTGGGATATCCTGTTTCCCTGTTTCACATAAGAGATCGGTTTCTTCTTTGGGAGCCGCGCGGTTGTAATCCCAATATTGATGGGAAACCATTTTAGCGAGATCCTCTAATCCTTTATAAGCGCACATCGTTGACACCACCTTTCCATAATCGCGGGCAAATCCCTTTTTCAATTCTGCTTATAGTATATACGATTCGTCAATTTGTGGCAATAGATTGTCGTAATTTGGATCTAAAAATGCTTTTGTCTTTGAGTGTCTTCGACAAAATACGGCCCCGGACTGTTGTCCGGGGCCGTTGACGATAAACGATCTGATTTTTACAGCGCGATGTCGGCGTACTCGAAGCGCGGGTGACCGCCGCTGACGCGCAGGATGCCGGAGACCTTCTCGGAGGCCACGTGAGAAGCGATGTAGCTGTAGACGGGCATCACCGGGAATTCGGCGACGAGGATGTCCATCAGCTTTTTGCTCAGCTCTTCGCGGGCCGCGGGCTGGGTGGTCACCTGCAGCTCCT
This sequence comes from Bacillota bacterium, assembly GCA_023404715.1. GTDB lineage: Bacteria > Bacillota > Clostridia > Christensenellales > Aristaeellaceae > Beduinella. Next base: position 3,028 of record JAEYAR010000071.1, read on the forward strand.
CGACGAGCTTATTGTACTCGTCGTGAATCCAGCCGGCGCTGGTGTCCTCCGGCTTGTAGGCGCGGTAGAGGATGAACATGGCCAGCGGGTCGGAGTAGTCGACCGTGTAGCCGGTGAAGGCGATGTCGAAGTTCTTGTTGTCCAGCTCGTCCCAGTACACGCCGGACTCGTAGGTCGCGACCTCGACGTTCACGCCCAGGTTTTCCAGCCACATGGCCTGCATGGCTTGCGCGACGTCGACCTCGGTCTGGGTCGGTCGCTGCACGATCTTGACGGCCGGGAAGCCCTCGCCGTTCGGGTAGCCGGCGTCCGCCAGCAGCTGGCGCGCGAGCTCCAGGTCCTCGGCGAACGCGTCGCCGTTCACCTCGTGCCAGGTCTTGGTGGTGTCCGCCGCGTCCTTGATCGCGTAGGGGAAGAAGCTGTACAGCGCGGGCTCGCCGGTCTGGCGGATTGCCTCGCAGATGATCTGGCGGTTGATGGCCAGGGAGAAGGCCTTGCGCACGCGCGCGTCGTCGAACGGCGCCTTGGTGCAGTTGAAGTGATAGTAGCGCAGGCCCTGCTTGGGCGAGGTGAAGAACTGGTCCGTCTCGCGGTATTGGGCCAGCGCGTCGGTGCTCAGGTTCATGAGCACGTCGATCTCGCCGTTTTCAAAGGCGACGAGCGACGCCTCGGGGGTGTCGATGAACACGTAGTTGATCGCGTCGACCTTCACGTGATCCGCGCCGATGTAATACGGGTTTTTGACCATCTTGTAGTTGCTCTTGACGTTGAGCTCGGCGGGCATGAACGGGCCGTTGCATACGTAGGTGTCCGGGCTCTTCGTCCACTCCTGCAGGCCCTCGAAGGCCTCCACAGCGTCCTTCTTCACGGGGTAATAGCTCGTGGAACCGGCGACCAGCTCCATGAACCAGGGGGTCGGCACGTTGGTCTCGAGCACGAGCGTCTTCTCGTCCAGCGCCTTGACGCCGACCTCGCTCACGTCGCATTTGCCGGTAAAGTACGCCTGCGCGTTCTTGATGTCGTACAGGCAATACGCGCCCTCGGCCGCGTTTTCCGGGTTGAGCGTGCGCAGGAAAGCGTATTCAAAGTCGTACGCCGTAAGCGGGCTGCCGTCGGACCACTTCGCGTCCGGGTTCATGGTGAACGTGAACACGGTAGCGTCTTCGTTGACGGTGTAGCTCTCGGCCATGCCGGGGATCATCTGGCCGTTTTCGTCGTAGGTGTACAGGCCCGTGAACAGGTTGCACAAGACGAACGAGCCGTTGGAGTAGTCGTTCATCGTGGGGTCCATACACTCGGGCTCTCCGGTCTGAACGGTGATGACCTTTTCAGCGTCGGCCATCACGCCCATCGCGGGCACGCACAGCACCAGAACCATGAGCAAAGCGAGCAATCTTCTCAATGTGTTCAGCCTCCTTCATAATAGGTGGGTCGGGCGACGGGGCCCGCAAGACGGCGCCCGCGCAAAAGCGCGAACCCTGTCGCCCATGCCTTGCACAAACCTGAAGGATTGAACCTCGGAATGTGCAAATTTGCTTGCTAGTATAGTAGCAGAAAAGCGCGCGTTTGTCAAAAACAAATTTATGACCCGGGCAAACATTCGTTTTTGCAAAGGGCGCGGCGGCGGGCTTTTCCCTTAAAATTTCGTTACCCTCTTGCCATGCGGGTAATTTCTTGTTATCATAACAACACCGCCTTTTGGAGGCGCGATCGATTGAATGCAAGTTATTTTAGAATACCCTGCATTTGCTGTTGGAGGTCATCGTTATGCTTCGTTACATTCTCAAGCGCCTTATGGCGGGCATTCTCACCATCTGGGTGATCATCACGATCACGTTTGTGCTGATGCACGCGGTGCCGGGCAATCCCTTTCAAATGAAGGAGGAGAACAAGACGCCGCCGGAGGTGATGGCGCGCCTGGAGGCCAAATACGGCCTGGACAAACCGCTGTGGCAGCAATACCTGCGCTACCTGAACGACGTGCTGCACGGCGACTTTGGCGTGTCGTTTAAAAAGGCGGATACGACCGTGAACGAGATCATCGACCGCGGCTTTCCCGCCAGCGCCAAGGTGGGCGTCATCGCGGTGGCGGTCAGCGTGGTCATGGGTCTGGCGCTGGGCATTATATCGGCCATCAAGCGCGGAAAATGGATGGACTGGTTTTCGATGATCTTCGCGACCGTAGGTATATCGATCCCGGCCTTCGTCATCTCGGTGCTGATGCTGTATTTGTTCTGCTATTATTGGAAGGTTCTCCCCTCGTTCGGCCTCACGAGCTGGAAGCACTTCGTCCTGCCGGTGGCCTGCCTGGCCTTCAGCCCGACGGCCTACATCGCGCGCCTCACGCGCTCCTCGATGCTCGAGGTGATGCGCGCGGATTACATCCGCACCGCGCGCGCGAAGGGCGTGAGCGAGAAGATGGTCATCCTGCGCCACGCGCTGCGCAACGCGATCCTGCCCGTGGTCACCTATCTGGGGCCGCTGGTCGCCTCGATGCTCACGGGCTCCTTCGTGGTGGAGCGGCTCTTTTCGATCCCCGGCATCGGGCGCGAATACGTGGACGGCATCTCCAGCCGCGACTATTCGGTCATTCTGGGCATGACGGCGTTCTTCGGGATCTTCGTCATCGTGGCCAATATCGTGGTCGATATCCTTTACGGCATCATCGACCCGCGGGTGAAGCTGAGCGATTAAAGGGGGGCATTGCCCACGCGGCTTAAACCCGAATGGGCCCCGGCCCCAGCGGAGCGGTCCCTGCACCGCATAGCCGCGACAGGCGCTCGCAGAAGATTTCATCTTATTATCGATACATTCCATCCTAGAAGACAAGGCAGGTGCTCCACATTGGAAACGCGAATCACCGACCCTACGCTCGACCCCAAGCTCTACCGCCCCCTGGGGAGCGAAGAGCGCGACGCGGAGGCGATCGCCCGCCCCAGCGTCTCTTATTGGAAGGACGTCTGGATGCGCTATAAGAAGGACCCGCTCGCCGTGTTCGGCATGGTGGTCATCGTGCTCATGACGCTGCTGGCGATCTTCGGTCCCATGCTCTCGCCCTACGGCTACGCCCAGCAGGACTATACCGCCATGAACCAGGGCCCGAGCCTTCAGCATCTTTGCGGCACCGATAAGTTCGGCCGCGATATCTTTACGCGCATCCTCTACGGCGCGCGCATCTCGTTGTCCATCGGGTTCGTGACCGCGTTTATCAACATGATCATCGGCGTGCTCTACGGGGGCATCGCCGGATACCTGGGCGGCAAGGTCGACATGATCATGATGCGCATCGTGGATATCATCATCGCGCTGCCGTCGCTCTTGTACATCATCCTCATCATGATGTTCCTGGGCTCGAATATGAAGTCGATCATCATCGCGCTGTGTATCTCCTCCTGGGTGGGCACGGCGCACGTGGTGCGTTCGCAGGTCGTCAGCCTCAAGCATCAGGAGTACGTGCTGGCGGGCCAGCTCGCGGGCGCAAACAACTGGCAGCTGCTGATCCGCCACCTGATCCCCAATTCCATGGGCCCCATCATCGTCACCGTCACCTTCCTGATCCCCTCCGCCATCTTCTCCGAGGCGTTCCTCTCCTTCCTGGGCATCGGCATTCAGGTGCCCATGGCCTCGTGGGGCAGCCTGGCCAACGACGCCATCCCCATGCTGCGCTCGCAGCCGTATCAGATGATCTTCCCGGTGCTCGCCATCAGCGTCACGATGTTTGCGCTCAACTTCATCGGCGACGGCCTGCGCGACGCGCTCGACCCCAAGCTCAAGAAATAAGCGGAAAGGCGGAGGAATATGGAACTTTTGACGGTGAAAAACCTTCGCACGACGTTCCGCATTCAGGCGGGGCTCGTGCGCGCGGTGCGCGGGATCGACTTTCACGTGGATGCCGGCGAGGCCGTGGGCATCGTAGGCGAGAGCGGCTCGGGCAAGAGCGTGAGCATGCTCTCCGTCATGCACCTGCTGCCCGAGAACGCGGATATCCAGGCCGACGTGATGCGATTCGACGGCCTGAATATGACCCAGGCGACGTACAGCCAGCTGCGCTCCCTGCAGGGCAACAAGATGGGCATGATCTTTCAGGACCCGATGACGAGCCTGAACCCGCTCATGCCCATCGGCAAACAGCTCATGGAGCCGCTGAAGCTGCACAAGAAGATGTCCGGGGACGAGGCGAAGGCCCGCACGCTGGAGCTGCTGCGCCTGGTCGAGATGCCCAGCCCCGAGAGCCGCCTCAAGCAATACCCGCACGAGTTCTCCGGCGGCATGCGCCAGCGCGCGATGATCGCCATCGCCATCGCCTGCGACCCCAAGCTGATCATCGCCGACGAGCCCACGACCGCGCTGGACGTGACGATTCAGGCGCAGATCCTGGACCTGCTGCAGTCGCTCAAGAAGAAGCTGAATACGTCCATCGTGATGATCACGCACGACCTGGGCGTGATCGCCAGCATGTGCAGCCGCATCGTCGTGATGTACGGCGGCATGATCGTGGAGGAAGGGACGGCGCGCGAGATCTTCTACGAGCCGCGCCACCCCTATACCTGGGGCCTGCTGCGCTCGATCCCCAAGGCGGGCGGCCAGAAGCAGAAGCTCATCCCCATCCCCGGCACGCCGCCGGACCTGCTGATGCCGCCCCAGGGCTGCCCCTTCATGCCGCGCTGCCCGCACGCCATGGAGGTGTGCAAGCTGGCGGTTCCCGGGCATACGCGCCTGTCGGATACGCACGCGTGCGCGTGCCATCTGTTGAGCCCGCTAGCGCCCAAGGTCACGCGGGAGGAGGTGTAAGGACATGGCCGAAAGACCGATCGTGCAGGCCAAGGACCTGCAGAAGATATTTGAGGTGGACAAGAAGTTCCTCACCGGCAAGAGCCGGCAGCTCAAGGCGGTGGACGGCGTGTCCTTCGACATCGCGCGCGGCGAGACGTTCGGGCTCGTGGGCGAATCCGGCTGCGGCAAGACGACCGTAGGCCGCATGCTGGTGCGGCTCTACGAGCCGACGAGCGGGCAGGTCCTCTTCGGCGGCGACGACATCTCGCATCTGTCCGCCAAGGAGCTGCTGCCCTACCGCAGGCGCATTCAGATGATCTTTCAGGACCCGTACGCGTCGCTCAACCCGCGCATGACGGTGTCCGACATCATCCAGGAGCCGATGCTGATGAACCGCGATTTCTCCGCCAAAGATCGCGAGGCGCGCGCGAGAGAGCTGGTCGAGGTCGTGGGCCTCAAGCCCGACCATCTGGACCGCTATCCGCACGAGTTCTCCGGCGGGCAGCGCCAGCGCATCGGCATCGCCCGCGCGCTGGCCAATCATCCGGAGTTCATCGTCTGCGACGAGCCGATCAGCGCGCTGGACGTTTCGATTCAGGCGCAGGTCGTCAACATGCTCGAGGAGTTGCAGCAGCGCTTCGGCTTTTCCTACCTCTTCGTCTCGCACGACCTGTCGATGGTGCGCCACATCTCGCACCGCGTCGGCGTCATGTACCTGGGGCACATGGTGGAGATGGCGGACGTGGAGGAGCTGTATTCGAACATGCTGCATCCGTACACGAAGGCGCTGCTCTCCGCCGTGCCGGTGGCCGACCCCGACCACGCCGAGCGCGCGCAGCGCATCGTGCTAAAGGGCGACGTGCCCACGCCGATCGATCCGCCGAGCGGCTGCCCCTTCCGCACGCGCTGCCCGCTGGCATCGGACGTCTGCGCCGAGAATCGCCCCGAGTTGCGGGATGCGGGCGGCGGGCACGTGGTGGCGTGCCATAAGGCGTGACGGGGTTTCGGAGGGGGACTCTGTCCCCCTCCGAGGCCTCCCCCTGCGCGGGGTGGGATTCGGCCTCAAAATCCTGCGGGATTTTGCGGGCGGCATCAGGTGCGGGGGCCCTTTTCGCTCCGCTGGCGCTGCGCGAAAAGCGCGCATTTGCGCCGCGCATGTCGCCGCAAATGATTACATTTGGGGAAGCCTCACGGCCTCCCCAAGCCCCTCGAGGTTTGGGGAGGCTCTGCCTCCCCTTGCCCCCTCCGGGTTACGGAGCGCGCCGTCGCTTCGCTCGCGCGGAGGGATTAGTGGAACAGTACGTACCATATGTAAAGGGCGTTTTAGGAATTGCATTAGGCCATCAGTCCTTCTGCGGGGGGAAAAGAACCCCGCGCACCTGCTTGACAGGGCGCGGGGGATGTCGTACAATGTAGGCAGGAAGGTTGTTGGCCTCCAGGCGGATTACTCCGCGAGCAATTTAAGACAAAAATCGCCCGATACAGGGGGTCATCCTGTGGGCGGTTTTTGTTTACTTATCTCTTTTTTGTAGCAATACTACAAGGTCGCCCAGCGAGCGACTAGCCGCCCGGAATTTGGAGCGCAACGCGCGGAAATATCCGGCGGCGTACCCCGGCACGGAACGTGGCGGGGCGCAAACAAGGGATAAGATCATGAGGA
>JAEYAR010000124.1 GCA_023404715.1 Bacillota bacterium
ACTCAGACGTAGCGCAAAGTGTAAACATTTCAATCCACTCGCTCCGCACGGAGCGAGACGCTTGTTGCTAACTTTCGTCTGCTTATGCGTCTATTTCAATCCACTCGCTCCGCACGGAGCGAGACCATCGGCCTTGCTGGCCTCAAGATTGAGCTGTGCGATTTCAATCCACTCGCTCCGCACGGAGCGAGACTTCGCGCGGCTTCCCAGGCTTCTTCTTTCGTACGATTTCAATCCACTCGCTCCGCACGGAGCGAGACCTGCTCGAAGAGATCAACGGCGAATACCTGATCGTCATATTTCAATCCACTCGCTCCGCACGGAGCGAGACCAGTTGTGTTTCTGGGCGATGGAACTGGCCTGAAACACATTTCAATCCACTCGCTCCGCACGGAGCGAGACCATTCCCACTTAACCCCCTACTACCACCACCATTATTTCAATCCACTCGCTCCGCACGGAGCGAGACAGCAAAACCTCACTACGGTTTTTATTAAATTTCTATGCAACCGCATAAACTCCTTCTTTTTCAGGTTGACTTTTTCGCTTACCTTAATATACATAAGATGAACCAACAAGCGGCAAAGAAACACGCAGGGGTGCGAACCCCCCAGGGAAATATAAACCGCTTGTACTTCGCACCCGGCTGAGAAAGAATAAAATCCCGAAGGAGTTGCACTTCTTCGGGATCTTATAATAAATTGCCGCCGACAGGTGTTGCAGCACATCTAATCTCGCCCTGCGTACGCTTATGCCCTTTGCATGGCACTAAACTGGTCGACCAGCTCCTCGAAGTAGCATAGCGCGGACTCCACCGGCGCCGGGGTCGACATGTCGATGCCGACCAGCTTCAACTCTTCGATGGGCGGCATGCTCCCGCCGGTGGTCAGAAAGTGACGGTAAGCCTTTACCGCTTCTTCGCCTTCCTCGCGAATTCTCCGCGCAATCGCTACCGCCGCGCAGAAGCTTGTCGCGTACTTGTAGACGTAGAATGCGTTGTAGAAGTGCGGGATACGCATCCATTCGTTCGCGATCTCCGGGTCTACGACCGCCTTTTCGCCGTAATACAGGTCGTTCAGCCCCTTGTACATCGCGCATAGCGATTCGCGCGTGAGCGCCTCGCCCGCCTCGGCCATCCGGTGCGCCTTGTGCTCGAACTCTGCGAACATCGTCTGACGGAATACCGTCGTGCGGAATCCCTCGAGCAAATGGTTGATGAGCGCCGCCTGCGCCTTCCCGTCGTCCTTGTAGCGCTCGCGCAGGTATTCAATCGTCAGCACCTCGTTGACCGTGGAGGCGACCTCCGCAACGAAAATGGCGTAATCGCTCTTGGCGAAGGGCTGTGCACCGTTGGAGTAGTAGGAGTGCATCGTATGCCCAAGCTCATGCGCAAGCGTCAGCATGCTGTCCAGCGTATCTACGTAGTTCGTCAGAATGTACGGGTGCACGTCGTATACGCCACCGTTTGAGTAGGCGCCGCTCGTCTTGCCGCGGTTGGAATAAACGTCGATCCAGCGCTCGTCCCGGGCCCTGCACAACACCTTTACGTAGTCGTCCCCCAGCACGCCAAGCGCCTGCTCGATGACCTCAAATCCTTTGTCGTAAGGCATTTCAAGCTCAAAGTCCTTGACCATCGGCGTGTATAGGTCGTATAAGTGTACTTCATCGAGCCCCAGCACCTCGCCGCGTAGCGCGACGTAGCGGCTGAGTCCCGGTACATGCGCGTGCATCGCGTCGATCAGGCTGTCGTATACGCTCTGGGGCACCTCGTCCGGGAAGAGCGCCGCCGCCCGAGCGGACTCAAAGTGGCGTACCGTCGCGTAAAACAGGTCTTTTTTGACGTTTCCTGCGTACGCTGCGGCAAATGTGTTGCCAAAACCCGCGTATGTGTTCATCATCCGCTCAAAGGCGGCCTTGCGTACCTCGCGGTCCCGGCTTTCGATGAACGCCCGATAGTTCGCGTCCGTGAGCTCGACCTCTTCACCCCGCTCATTACGGATCGTGCCAAAGCGCATGTCTACGTCGGTGAGCATTTCCACCACGTTCTCTACGCCCTGCGCCATGTCCTGCGTCGCGGCCACGAGCTGCTCCATCTCGCTGGTAAGCGTATGCGCCTTCTGGCGAAGCAGATCCTTTAGAAACACGTCGTAGTCCGAAAATGCCGGGTCCGCAGCGTAGGCGATCAGCGTCGCTTCCGGCAGCGCGAGCAGCTCCGGGCTCAGGAAAGCCGACGCCGTGGCGTTCTTCGTCCAAAGCGTCATCGCCCGGTCCTGCAGTGCTTGATAGGCCGCTTCGCCGTTGTCCCCGTTGCGGCTCATGGAGGCGTAGCAATATAGGCGCGTCATGCGCTTCGCCGCGTCGAAGTAAGCGTTTAGCGCGTCCAGCACGACCTCGCGTCCCTCTGCGAGCCGCCCCGCAAACGCGGCAAACGCCTCGCCCTGCGCTTTCGCCTTTTCAAAGTCGCGCTCCCACTGCGCGTCCGTCTCGTAAATGTCCTTCAGGTTCCATTTAAAGCGTTCTTCGATTTCAGCGCGCGTTTTTGTCTGCCCCATTTAAAAAACCTCCCGTCAATTCTTTAAACTCTGCAACGGCGCGGGGATGCGTCCGCCGCGCGCGATAAACGATTCTGCCGAATAGCGGCTGACCGGCATGATCGGCGCACGCCCGAAGAGTCCGCCGAACTCGACGCCGTCGCCGACCTGCTTGCCGGGCGCGGGGATAACGCGTACCGCCGTCGTCTTGCTGTTGACCATGCCGATGGCCGACTCGTCCGCGATGATCGCGGAAATCGTGGAGGCCGGCGTGTCTCCCGGTACGGCGATCATGTCCAGGCCGACAGAGCAAACGCAGGTCATGGCCTCCAGCTTCTCCAGGGAGAGGGCGCCAATTTCCGCCGCCTCGATCATGCCGATGTCCTCGCTGACCGGGATGAATGCGCCGGATAGCCCTCCTACGTGCGACGATGCCATGACTCCGCCCTTTTTGACCGCATCGTTGAGCAGTGCCAACGCCGCCGTCGTGCCGTGGCAGCCGCAGCGCTCCAGGCCCATCTCTTCTAATATGTGCGCCACGCTGTCGCCCATCGCGGGCGTCGGCGCGAGCGAGAGGTCTACGATTCCGAACGGCACGTTCAGCCGCGCCGATGCCTCGCGCGCGATGAGTTGACCTACGCGCGTGATTTTGAAGGCCGTGCGCTTGATCGTCTCCGCAACCACGTCAAACGGCTTTTCCCTAGCGCTGATCTCCAGCGCGCGCTTGACTACGCCCGGCCCAGAGATGCCTACGTTGATGCAGCAGTCGCCCTCGCCTGGCCCGTGGAACGCGCCCGCCATGAAGGGATTGTCCTCCACCGCGTTGGAGAAGACGACCAGCTTCATGCAGCCCATGCCGTCCGGCGTACAGGCCGCGATTTGCTTGATGACCTGGCCGCACATGCGCACGGCGTCCATGTCGATGCCCGCGCGCGTTGAGGCCACGTTCACGCTCGCGCATACGCGTTCCGTCGTCGAGAGCGCCTCCGGCAGCGAGAGGATGAGCGCCCGGTCCGAGGCCGTCATGCCCTTTTGCACCAGCGCGCTGTAGCCACCGATGAAGTTGACGCCCGTCGCCTTCGCCGCCTCGTCCATGGCCCGCGCGGCCGGCAGCGGATCGCCCGCCGCGGCGGCCACCAGCGCGATCGGCGTGACGGAAATGCGCTTGTTGACGATTGGGATGCCGTATTCGCGCTCCAACGCCTCGCCGACGGCGACCAGGTTTTCCGCCTTCCTCGCGATCCGGTCGTAGATGCGCCCGGCCATCTCCTTGGGATCCGGGTGCGCGCATTCAAACAGCGATATGCCCATGGTGATCGTGCGGATGTCGAGCTTCTCCTCGGCGATCATGTGCACCGTCTGGAGGATTTCAGATGTCCCTAGCATGCTGCTCCTCCTTATATGCGGTGCATCGCGTCGAAGATTTCCATGCGCTGGATCAGGATCTGCACGTTAATCTTCGCTTCCAGCTCTTTCAAGGCGTCTGCGATGTCGCCGAAATCCGCCTTGGAGATGTCGACCATCATGACCATGTTGAATACGTCGGTCAGCACGGTCTGCGCGATGTCCAGGATGTTCGCGTTCTTTTCCGTCAGTATGGCGCTTACGGCGGCGATGATGCCCGTGCGGTCGTTGCCCAGCACGGTGACGACCGCGGTATTTTTCTTGTCCATGGGAAGGGCCTCCTTAGTTTCTGCTTTTTGTCTCGGTTCTTATTCCCGTCCGTCCGGGATATTGGCGGATTTGATGGAACGTAAATGATCCGGCGCGCCGTACGCGCTGTTTCCGCCGCCCTGCCCGCCCGCACGGACGAACAGCACGGCGCTGAGCGCGCAGCTGATGGGCACAAACAGCGCCTGAACGATGGGCTCCGCGAGCTGAATTACACGGATGGGCGCGCCGACGTTAAAGAAGGCGATGCACCAGACGATTGAAACCACCGCCGATACCACAAGCGCGGCCAAGGAGAGAGCCAGGTTGGAAAGCGCCACAACGCCGATGCGGTGCAGGCAGATCTGCGCCGAACGAACGACCGCGGCCATACCGCGGGTCTCCTCCCCCATCGCCGTCAGCCAGATGAAGGAGAGCAGCAGCGTGACAAAGAAATTGAACGCCGCCTGCACCACCATCACCAGGATCAGACCGACGATCGTCGCGATCTGCGCCATCCCAGGGATCATGCCGATGAGCCCGCTGACGAAGGAGAGAATCGAGGCCGCAAAATACGGCAAAATAGAGAGTAACTGCGTGATGATCATGCTGATGAACGCCAGGAATAAAAGCGACTTCCAGCTCCGCAGCGTCTCTGTCGCCGCATCATTGGCCGTGATGCGCGTGTGTGCGTTCAGCTGCGCCAGGTTCATGCGCGCGAGCGTAGCCTGCAAGAGCGGAATCAGGAAAAAGGACGAAAGCAGCGAGATCAGCCCCGTGCGCAGCATCGTCTCCGACGAACTGGCCATCGTCTCCAGCAACAGATTCGCAAACGCCTCCGCGGTCGCAGTACCGGCCGCCATGCCGTGCAAAAAGTCCTCCCACGCCGTAAATAGCGGCGCCGTCACCTGCCATGCGGAAACGGTAGAAAGCAATTGCGGCAGCAGATAGAGCAGGGCGCAGAGCGCGAAAGCGCCCGCCGCATTCTCCCGCAGCAGCGCCGCCGCGTCCTTCAGGCAAGCGCGAGCGTCCCGCGCGGCCTGGCGAAAAGTCCTCTTCATTCTATCGACCTCCTAACATGTTATTGTAGCGTATTTGTCCGCCAGCCGCAAGCATTTGGGATGCTTCCGGCGAAAAAACGGTTGCTTTTCCCCCGCTTTCTCTTTATACTAACCCCATCAAAGGTAAGAAGGGGGCGACTTGCCGTGCTCATCATCAAACCCGCCGGTCAGGACCGTTACGCCCTCTACGAAGACGCCGCCTATGCAGGCGGCGTCAACAGCTGTCCGGAAAATCTCCGAGGGGCTACCCCAAAGGAAATCATTTGCGGCGACATGCGCGGCGCAAATGCGCGCTTTTCGCGAAGCGAAGCGGAGCAAAAAGCGTCCCCGTACCTGAGGCCGCCCGCAAAATCCGCAGATTTTGAGGCCGAATCTCCGTCCCCCTTGGGTGAAAAACGCAGTTTTTCACCCAGCGCAGGCGCCGCCTATGCAGGCGGCGTCACGGTCTACCCCAAGGGCGAAATTTTCTCGCTCGGCATCCTCATCGTCCCCGCGATGCGCAGGCGCGGCCTCGCGCTGGAGGCGCTCAACCAAATCACGCGTATGTACTTTGATCGCGGCTTCAAGGTCTGTGTCGACCAGGTGGAGGCCGCAAATGTCGCCTCCATCCGTTTGCACGAGCGGGCGGGGTTTGTGCTGGAGACAGAAGATTCACCCGACGCCCAACGCATTCTCACATTTAAAAAATCTCACGTTATTTGAGTACTTCAATATAGCGATGCAACGCATCCCGCCAAGTCGGCAGTCTCGTAAAACCCGCTGTATCGAGCGATCGTTTGCTCAAGCGGGAGTTCAGCGGTCGTTTGGCAGGCGACGGATATGCGCTCGTGAGAATCGGGTGCACTTCGCAGTTCAAGCCGGCCTCCTCCATGATCGCCTGTGCAAATTCATACCACGAGCAATACCCTTCGTTCGTCGCATGATACGTTCCGAATTTTTCCGTCTCTATCATGTCGCACAGCAGGCGTGCGAGGTCGTCCGTATACGTCGGAGAGCCGATCTGGTCGCAAACCACGTCGATGCTCTCCTTTTCTTTGCCCAATCGCAGCATTGTCTTCACAAAATTGTTGCCGTTGATCCCAAATACCCAAGCGATACGCACGATGAACGCCTTCGTCAGGATTTCCCGTACAGCCGCTTCACCCTCCGCTTTCGTTTTGCCGTAAACGCTCTGCGGCGCGATGCGCGCGTCTACCTCAAAGGGTTCCTCTCCTTCGCCGTCAAACACGTAATCCGTCGAGATGTACATCATCGCTGCGTCGATCTTCCGGCATGCTTGCGCGACGTTACGTGTGCCCTCCGCATTGACCGCTCTGCACATCGCTTCGTTCTCTTCCGCCTGATTCACCGCTGTATAGGCCGCGCAGTGCACCACCACGTCGGGATGGTAGTGCACGATCACGCTGTTCGTCTCCTCTGCGTCCGTCAGGTCACAATCCTGTATGTCGATCCCCCAATGCTCTACTCCGCGCGCCGTTAAATGCTTGCAGACATCGTATCCCAATTGCCCGCGCACGCCCGTAACCAATACCTTCATTTGCTTACTTCCTGTCCGCATACATGCGCTCATAATAGGTCTGGTATTCCCCGGCCAAAATGTCCTTCCACCACTTCTGATTGTCCAGATACCAGTGGATCGTCCTTTGGATGCCGTCGTCAAAGGCCGTCATCGGCAGCCAACCGAGCTCATTATGAATCTTTGTCGGGTCGATCGCATAGCGCATGTCGTGCCCCGGCCTGTCGGTCACGTACCGAATCAAGCTTTCCGGCTTCTCGAGCACCTTTAAGATGGTCTTCACGACCTCCAGATTCGTTCGTTCGTTATGCCCGCCGACGTTATATACCTCTCCTGTGCGTCCTTTTCGCATCACCAGATCGATGGCCGCGCAGTGGTCTTCTACGTAGAGCCAGTCACGTATGTTTTCACCCGTGCCGTATACCGGCAGGCTCTCGTCCGCCAGCGCACGGGAGATCATCAACGGAATCAGCTTTTCCGGGAAGTGATAGGGACCGTAATTGTTTGAGCAGCGTGTGATCGTCACCGGCAGCTTGAACGTACGGAAGTTGGCCAGTACCAGCAGATCGGCTCCGGCCTTCGAGGCGGAATAGGGACTCGACGTATGGATCGGCGTGTCTTCATGGAAGAAAAGATCCGGTCTGTCGAGCGGCAGGTCGCCGTAGACCTCGTCCGTGGAGACCTGATGATAGCGCTGGATGCCGTACTTGCGGCAAACGTCCATCAGCACCTGCGTCCCCATCACATTTGTGCGTAGGAAGACCTCCGGATCCTCGATCGAACGGTCCACGTGGGTTTCCGCCGCAAAGTTCACGACGATGTCCGGTTCCTCTTCTTCAAACAGTCTGTTTACGCAAACTCGATCCGCTATATCCCCCTTCACGAATCGAAAGTTCTCGTGCTTCATCGCCTCGTCCAGAGTCGCCATATTTCCTGCATAGGTCAATGCGTCCAAGCAGACGATTCTGTCCTCCGGATGATTCTTTAGCTGATAGTAGATAAAATTACTCCCGATAAACCCTGCGCCGCCCGTTACGATTATCGTCATTTCAATGTTCCTCCCCGTATACGAAATTGCAGTCGCTGTCAGCGAGCAACGGCGATGTCTCGTCCTTCTGCGAAAGAATCGGGGCTTCTATCCCCCACTGCACCCCGAGCGCCGGGTCGTCATAGCGGATTCCACGGTCGCATTCCTTGCTATACAGATTGTCGACCTTGTAGCAAAACTCCACGTCGTCCGTCAACGCCACGAATCCGTGTCCGAATCCGCGCGGGATGAACAGCATACGCTTGTTTTCCGCCGATAGCTCTTCGCTGACCCACTCCCTGTATGTCGGTGAACCTTTGCGCAAATCGACTGCCACATCCAGCACCGCTCCGCGCGTCACGCGCACCAGCTTAGCCTGAGCCATGGGTGCATTTTGAAAGTGGATACCGCGCAACGTCCCCTTTTGTGCGGTAAAGCTCTGATTGTCCTGTACGAACATGGCATGAATGCCCAGCTCTTCAAATGCTGCGGTCGAGTACGTCTCCATAAAATACCCGCGATGATCTCCATGTACGACGGGCTCGATGACATAAACGCCAGTCAACTTTGTCATAATCTTTTTCATCTCAGTACCGTACCTTTCCTTCCGCTACCGCCTTGAGATGAGCGCCATAAGGAGATTTTCCATAATGTGCTGCCGAAACGAGCAGCTGCTCCTTATCGATCCATCCATTCCGATAGGCGATTTCCTCCGGTGCAGAGATTTTGATACCTTGTCGTTTCTCGATCATCCGCACGAAATCCGCCGCATCGACCAGCGAATCCATCGTGCCTGTATCCAGCCAGGCAAATCCGCGTCCGAGCAGCTGCACATCCAGCTGTCCGTCCCTCAAATACATGTCGTTGAGCGTCGTGATCTCCAGCTCACCCCGTGCCGATGGACGCACTTTCTTGGCCCTTTCGCTCACACTCGCTGGATAGAAGTACAGACCGGTAATGGCATAGTTCGATTTAGGCTGCTTCGGTTTTTCCTCTACAGAGATCACATGTCCTTCCTCGTCAAACTCCACCACGCCGAAGCGTTCCGGATCGTTCACATAATACCCAAAAACCGTCGCCCGACCGCCCTGCTCAGCATTATCCTTGGCCGCGCGCAAAACCTTCCCAAACCCGTTTCCGTAGAAGATATTATCGCCAAGCACCATAGCGCACGCTTTATCCCCGATGAACTCCTCCCCCAGCAGAAAAGCCTGCGCCAATCCATCCGGCGACGGTTGCACCTTATACGTCAGGTTTACGCCGAACTGCCGCCCGTCGCCCAACAAATGTTCAAACCGCGGCGTATCCTCCGGGGTTGAGATGATGAGGACATCACGTATCCCCGCCAGCATCAGTGTCGAAAGCGGGTAATAAATCATGGGCTTGTCGTACACAGGCAATAGTTGTTTCGAAGTAATCAATGTCAACGGATAAAGGCGAGTGCCTGCGCCTCCGGCTAAAATAATTGCTTTCACAAAGCGCACTCCTTACATTTTAACTGATCTACTACCTGCTGAAGCCGGTAGATTCGTGTATTCATAGATCCTTTATACTCTCTATGATGATTACCGACATATTGCCTATTGAAAACTGAACCCCCGGTTTCAGTCGGTGGCTCAAGTGGATACTAAAGCATCTAAAAGCTGTCTGCATTGTGTTGTAAAATCATCCATTCATTGGTTCTCTTTCGTGTTTTAGTTATCGACTCAAACTTCCTTGAAAAAAAGAGCGGAGAAACGAAAAGCGGGAAGGAAAAAAGCGAAAAAATAACATGAACCCGAATGCACTGGTATAATGGGCGTGCCAAAACATCCATAGACCAGGAGGTTCATGCCATGAACATTGAAAAATAGAATCCTTTGCTGCGCTGTGATTCCACTTTCACAGCACATCATGATCTTTCGCTTTCTGCTCAAAAAATGTGATTTGTGGTTAAACTCCGCAAATCCATATATAAAGCTAAATCTTGTAATTAAAGCATAAATCTATGGCGTATTAACCGCATCAATCTTTGAATTTGGCCCGTATTCCTCCTTCACGGCGCGCTCCGCATCCGGATTTTCCACATTAACAGTCGCCGATAAAATACAATCGTGCTTCCTTTAAGATACCTAAATTTTTTAAAGTAAGACATCGAATCACTTCGACCAGATACGGCAGGATCACATCGACAGGACCGTTTCCATTTATATTCACTGAAATTGGGCCGACTGCGCGAAAGATATAGTCTATCGGTTTCTGGATTAGATTTTAAATTATAATCGATGATATCCCCTATTATATAAGAAAACCGTTCATTGTCTATTTCATGTTCAAATACCTCTGTAATCTCTTTCTCAATTCTAGCTAGGGCAATAACACGCTGTGCGCCAAAAATGTGGAAGGATTTTGAAACAAGAAACGCTTGCTAAAGCTTTTCTGCCAGCGCATGTACTCATGATTGACAATTCACAATATACTCCATGGTAACATCACAACGATGCGCCACCATCGACGGGGAGAACCGCACCCGTGATGTACTTCGCATCATCTGATACAAGGAACAACTCAACTTTTGCAACCTCTTCCGGCACAGCAACATATCCCAACGGAATCCGTTGCGCATAGACTGCTCGATCCCGATCGCCTAAAATTGGTGTATCAATAATCCCCGGACAAATGCAGTTGACTCGCACACCCTCTTCGCCATAGTTCTTTGCCATTTGGTGTGAGAACTGAATCATAGCCGCCTTAGATGCGCTGTAAGCATAGGAGCGCCCAGCTGCATAATGCTGCAACCCGGCAATCGAGGCATTATTCAAAATGACACCCTTACTCTTAAGTAAGTATGGCTTTGCATAGCGTGTTGTAAAAAACATGCCATTGATATTAATATCAAACGTTTTTTTCCAATCCTCAATGGGCATCCGTTCGATCTCCATTGATGGGAGCATCACGCCGGCGTTGTTCATCAAAATATCGATGCCGCCAAATCGTTCGACTACCAGATTAATCATTGCCTTGACCTGTTCTTCGTCGGAAACATCGCACTGGCAAAACATCGCTACCGTTTCAGCGTTCAACGCCTGACATAGTGCTTCTCCCCGCTCCAGATTTCGACCGCAAATCACAACCTTCGCCCCCTCTTGAGCAAAGACTCTGGCACAGGCTTCTCCAATGCCTGAAGTAGCACCCGTTATGAGTGCCACTCGATCCTTCAACCGCTTCATCTTATCATTTCTCCTCTTTCATTATTCCAGAGATACTCTGGGCTTTCTTTTGCCGAACACCCGTCTGCGGCATGCCATACCGCATTCATCTCATATCCAGCACGCCATGTCCAACACAACACTTCTTCCTGACCGCGGTTTCGGATCAGATCATCACCTTTTGTGTTTTCTTTTATGATTTTATGAGCGTTTCCAATCTCCTGCGGATATTTTCCTGTGTTAAGCCATAATGCGTCATTTTCTCCTGATACGTACCATAATTACGGAAAATCTCCCGCGGGAAAGCGACTTGCTCCACGCGCAGCGCGCGTCTCGAAAGCGCTTTATGCACATCATAAAGAAGCGTCCCCTCGTATTCCGGCTCAACGATCAGCATTTTGCCGCTGTCGCAATTCTGCGCAAGCGTTTGCCGGTCAAATGGCTCAAGCGTGGTGTAATAGAGCACCGTCACGTCCTGCCCCTCACAGACCGCCATCACATCATCAAGCATCACAGAAACCGCGATCACGGTCGCCCTGCTGCCCGTTTGGATAACGTTTGCCTTACCAAATTGCACATCGACATCGAATTTTGTATTTGGGTGATCGCTCACGCGATAGAAGGTCGGATGATCATTCCGATAAGACTGATTAAACAGTTGGATAAACTGCTTGGCTGTCCCCGGTGCGACAAATTCACAGCCCGGTATCGTTTTGATGATCTGTGCATCCTCCGCGCAGTAATGCGAATAACCGTATTTCGGATAGTCCACTGCCGCACCCGTTCCGATTACATTCATACCGAGTTTTTGATAAGCCAAGTCCATTTTAATCTGTTCCAGCGTCCGCTCGATCAAATACGGCTGAATGCCGAAGATCGTAGGTACCAGCCCGCGCCGCGCTATGCCTGCCGCAATGCTGAACATGCCGTCCTCGTAGATGCCCACGTTCGTGCAGCGATCCGGAAAATCGCGTAGCACGTCGCGAATGGCCCACATGCCGATATCCACGGTGAAAAAAGTCGTATCCGGTTCATTGCGGATCATATCCGCAACACGACTCAAAAACGCTCTTCTCAAAATGCCTCAACCTCCTTGATCAGCAGCTCCAACTCCTCGACGTTGGGCGCCTTATGAAACCAGATGTCGTGTGCGGTCATTGTCGCGCTGCCATAGCCGCGCACCGTCTTGGCAATAATTGCCTTGGGTCTGCCGTTTTGCTCTACCTGCTTGCGGAAGGTCTGCTCAATCTGCTCAGGGTTGTGGCCATCCACCTCCAGTACGTCAAATCCGAAAGCTTCGAGCTTCTGCTTCATACTGCCCATGTCCACCATCGCGCCGACGCTGTTGTTGTCGTCGATAATCACGCATAAGTTGTCCAGCTTCTTAGCGGAAGCAAAGACGCAGGATTCCCACATCGTACCCTCGCAAAATTCGCCGTCGCCGCAGAGCACATACACGCGGGACGGGGAATGCTGAATCTTGGCGCCCATGGCGATGCCCACAGCAAAGGGGAGGCCATGACCCAAGCTGCCCGCATTGTTCTCGATACCGCCCTCGGGGAATTTGGTCAGATCCGTCTGAATACAGAAGCGCGAATCAAACTGGCCGATGCGCGAGGAAATCTCATCCATCGTGAACATGCCCTTCTCGACCAGCACAGGGAACAGTGCCAGCGTGGCCTGTCCCTTGCTGATAATGAAGTAGTCACGGTCTGAATCGGTGGCTTTCTCCACACTCCAATTCATGATCTTGTCATACAGCGTCCAAACCACATCTAGGCAGGAGAACACACTCTGCAAATTGCCGTCTTGGCATTTGTGAGACAGGACGAGGGCTTCTTTCCGTAGGGTTTTCTGAATTTCTTTCACATTTACCTCCCTGAAAGTCTATAATTACGACACTCATCACTTCTGCCGAATAATGCGGTTCTTGATTCTATGCACAAGATTGGGATGCTTTCTGTCGCACCACAGCACAACGCGCCCCAACCACTTGGGCAAATATGCAACCGTTTTGATATACCACATCGGCGTCTTCGTGACCGACAGCAGATATTTATCATATTTGGCCAGCAACGTAGGTGTCAACCCACCGTAGCAGCGCATTTCAAGCAGTGCCCGCGCAGTAAACGGATGAAAATCTACCGTATACACCATCATACATTTCTTTTTCGCTTTATCGTATACAGCAGGCAAGCTGTTAATCACATTATACCAGCGATATGCCCACTGTGCCAGCGCCTTTTCCGCCTTACCCCAAAAATGCGTGGTGCTGGCGTAATAATTCGGACTGAAGACATTTTTCGTGCAGAACACGATATGATAGGGCTCGGCGGCAAACGCATGGAAAGGCGCGGCCATCTGCCAGAGCGAATAGGTAGCATCGCTCACCGGCTGCGTTTTAAGCAGTTTACGGGCAAACTTTCCCGAGAAAATCAACATACCCAGTGTCTGGAGGCGTGTCGCCTGATCCATAAGGAGATTGCAGCAATCGTCAAGTGAACTGTAATACTGCTCGACTTCTAATCCTTCCGTTCTCGAACGCGTATCCACGATGATGCAGTCGATCTTCTTCCTCTTATAATAGCGGACTCTGTCCAGAATCTCATCGACGACAGGCACGAGGCCATCGCGACAGATCCAGATATAATCGTAGTCGTCAGCGTATTCATCATACGCTTGCATGATTTTATGATCCAGTGAGAAACCGTCGAAAGTCCCTTCATATCTCTTATAGATGACGTTAAAGTAACCTTTTTTAACCATTTCCTTGGTGATTTCTTTCGTCCTGTTATCGCTGCTGCTATCGTAGATCACAATATCGATAGCAAAGCGCCTGTACAGTGGAGCTGCACATTCCAGTAGGAATTTGATTGTCTCAGGTCTGTTGCACGTGGGAATAATGGTGATAAAACTCAGACGGCTCATCTCATATGCCTTGATATAGGCATATGCCTTCTGAGGCGTATAGCTCTGCCTGTCTTCTTCTGATATGGTATTAAGCGTAGGAATGATTGAATTTCGTAACGCATACATCACGTAGATGTAGTAATATGTGTAGTCCTCAGCCCATGGATACTCCTTTACAATGTATTCGTATGCCTCGTCCTGCGGGTACAAAGCAAAAGTACCAATGATCTCATTGGGTTTTTTTTTCTGTGTATTCACTCTTCTGCTGCCGCCTTGTCTGCCGTATTCTTTTTGAAAATAATCCGTTCTTCGTCTGTCAGTTTTGTCAGCGCTACATAAATGCGAATCGCATCCATTTTCTTCTCATGACCGTAATAACTAGCATAATTAGGATTGCAGTTGTACTGAGCTGTCAAAAAGAACGGCAGCGAATACCCCCATGGACACTTCTCGTAAATGTATTTGATGTAATCATCAAACACATCCACCATCGGCTCAATATCATACGTCTTCCCGCACGCCTCGTTCATATATTTTGCGATGATCTCTAGATTCAGGTTGCCCGCGCCGCGCCCGATACCATATACGCTGGCGTCGACGATGATGTCGCGGTCAAAACCCTCGTGAATCATCTGCTGCGCGGCAGACAGCGCCTGCATCATGTTGTTGTGGCCGTGATAGCCCATCGCGATGCCACAAGGCATGTTCTCGTCCGCCAGATGCATGTAGTGCAGAAGCTGCTCGGGATTCTGCGTGCCCCAGCTGTCCACGACGTAAATCGCTAGCGGATCAAGCGAGCTGAAGCGGCGCACCATTGCAACGAACTCCTCGTCGCTGTACTGATCCACGCGCGCGGGCTGCACGCAGAGCTTATACCCCTTCTCCACCACGCCCTTGCAATAGGCAAATCCTTCCTCTAGTGCGTCGACAACCATTCCGTCCACATACTTGGTTTTCCAGACAATGACGCGGATGATATCGATGCCCTTGCCATCGCAAGGCTTGAGCTGCTCCAGCGGCAGAGGGTTGACCACCTCAATCATCGCGGCATACTGCACGCCCGATTTTTTCGGAGTGATCAGAGGGGTGATCTGATCCACATCGTTGAACACCGTGCGGTTCGTGTCGTACGGCTCCTTTTTGAGGAAGCCGATCTCAAAAATGTCCACGTTCGTGCTGCACAGCTTTTCGGTCATTTCGGCGATGCCCTTCTCGCCAAACCGCCAATCGTTGATGTATCCGCCGTCGCGAAGCGTGCAGTCCAGAAGTTTAATCGAATTCATGTTCTGTTTCACCTCTTACGGTCACGCATCGCGATGACCTTCTTTGCTTTGTCAACAATGTTCTCCGCCGTCAATCCGTACGCGCCGCGCAGGTAGCTCTCCACGCCCACGCGCCCAAACTGATCCTCCACAGCCACGCGCAGCGCCGGTGTCGGGTGATGCTGAGCCAGGCAGTCGCACACCATGCTGCCTAAGCCACCATGCAAGTTCGCATTTTCCGCTGTCACAATTGCGCCGGTTTTCTCCGCACTCTCCAGAATGAGCTGCTCATCAAGCGGTTTAATCGTCACCATGTCCACCACGCGGGCTGAAATTCCCTCAGCTTCCAGCTGCTTCGCCGCATCAAGGCATGTGCCCACCATAATGCCGCAGCCAATAAGCGTAACGTCCTCTCCCTCACGTAGTACCTTTCCTTTTCCAATTTCAAACGTCTCTTCCGGCATGTAGAGATCCGGAAGGCCGCGCCTCGGCGTGCGCAGATAGGTAATGCCCGGCCGGTCCTTAGTTATGCGCATCATCGCGCCCATCATCGTCGGATCGCTGATATCCACGACACAGGCCTCCGGCACGGTGCACATCATGGCGATATCCTCAAAGCACATGTGCGTACCGCCGTTGTGCGTTGCTGTGATGCCTGCGTCCGAAGCAATAATGCGCAGGCTCTTGTGCGCATATGCGCCGCTGATGAACACCTGATCGAATACCCGGCGGCTAGCAAATGGACTGAAGCTGTGTATATATGGCTTAAAGCCATTGAGATACATGCCGCAGGCGACACCCACCATGTTTGCCTCTTGAATGCCGCAGTTGAATACATTGTTAGGGTATTCCTTCCAAAGATCTTGCGTTTTGAGTGAGCCCATCAGATCTGCATCTAAATAGACCACCGTCGGGTCCTCGGCCAAAAGCGAACGAAACGTCTTACCGATCACCTGTAAAACCTCTTTTTCCGGCGTCTGACCAGTATATCGCAAATTCATAACCGTTTCACCTCCATGCCGATTGCCTTGCCCTGCTCGCACAGTTCAGCCATTACGCTGTCACGCAGCGAATCTGGGAAGCCGATACAGTGATTGTTTTTCATTTCCTCAATGCACTTGGCGCCGCGACCCTTGAGCGTCTTGAGCACGATCATTGTAGGCCTGCCGTTCTTCTCCTGCACGGCGTGCTCAACCGCATGTTGAATGGCTATCACATCGTTGCCATCCACAAGGCATGCGTTCCAGCCAAACGCCGCATATTTTTTCACCGGATCGCCTAAAGACAGTACTTCATCATTGGAACCGTCGATTTGCATGCCATTCCAGTCAAGGAATGCCACAAGATTGTCAAGATGATAGTGCGCGGCAAACTGCGCAGCCTCCCAGATCTGGCCCTCGGCGGATTCGCCGTCACCTGTCACGCAAAAGATTCGCTGATCAGTCTTCCTCACCTTTGCCGCCAGCGCAACGCCGCATGCAATGGAGAGTCCCTGACCCAAACTACCGCTCGTTGCGTCCACGCCCGGCACCTTTGTGCGGTCACAGTGACCCGGCAGCTTCGAATCCGGATTGTTCAAATGTTCAAGTAGCTCATCGGGAAAAAAGCCCATCAAGTTCAGTGTAGAATAGAGCACCGGGCCCGCGTGTCCCTTGGAGAAAATCATCATATCGCGGTCTTTCCAGTGTGGATTAGCGGGGTCGACACGCATAAAGTCCGAATATACGACAGCCATCATATCCGCCAAGTCGAACGAGCCGCCAACGTGGCCGCCGTGGTTGCTGGAAACAGCCCGCACAATGCCCAAGCGAATCTTGAGCGCCGTGTGTTGAAGTTCAAGCTTGCTGTGTAGCGCCATGTCAATTCCTCCTCACCGCGTCGATAATAACGCTCGCCATGTAATCAAGCTTCTCGTCTGTCATGCCCGGGTACACCCCCACCCAGAACGTGTTGTTCATAATGAAATCAGTCTGCGTGAGTTCGCCGACGACGCGATAAGCGTCCGTGCCGCGAATCTGATCGAAGCAGGGGTGCTTGATGAGGTTGCCCGAGAAGAGCAGTCGGGTCTGAACATTCTTGCTCTCAATATAACGGGTGACGGCGTTGCGGCTGATGCCGGTTTCCGGACGCACAGAGAGCAGAAAGCCAAACCAGCTCGGATCGCTTCTCTCCGCCGGTTCAGGCAGGATGATCTTGTCCGCGACGCAGTCGAGCTTTTCACGCAGATAATCCCAGTTGTGCTTGCGGCGCTCGATGAAGGTCGGAAATTTCTTAAGCTGCTCGCAGCCTACGGCTGCCTGCATATCCGTCACCTTCAGGTTGTAGCCGAAGTGACTGTATACGTACTTGTGGTCATAGCCCTGTGGCAGCTCGCCATACTGTCCGTCGAAACGATGACCGCAGAAGTTGTCCCGGCCGGAGGGACAGATGCAGTCGCGTCCCCAGTCGCGATAGGAGAGAATCAGCCGATGTAGCTTGGGATTGTTGGTATATACGCAGCCGCCCTCGCCCATGGTCATGTGATGCGGCGGATAAAAGCTGCTGGTGCCAATATCGCCCCACGTTCCCGTGAAGCGCGTCTCTCCGTCGATGGTGTAGCGAGAGCCCAGCGCGTCGCAGTTGTCCTCCACGAGCCACAGGTTGTGCTTATCGCAGAAAGCCCTAACCGCTGCCAGATCAAACGGGTTGCCCAGCGTGTGCGCAATCATTACGGCCTTCGTCTTGCCAGAGAGCGCGGTCTCGAGCTTAGTCACGTCGATATTGTACTGCGGCACGGTCACATCCACAAACACCGGCACAGCGTCGTATTGAATTGCAGGCGTCACGGTCGTCGGGAAGCCGCAAGCCACGGTGATGATCTCGTCGCCCTTCTTGATCTGTCGCTCGCCCAGTTCCGGGGCAGTCAGCGCCATGAAAGCGATCAGATTGGCAGAGGAGCCACTGTTCACCAAATGCGCGTATTTGACGCCGATCCACTCAGCAAACTTCGCCTCAAACTCGTCGGAGAAGCGGCCCGTCGTCAGCCAGAAGTCCAGACACGCATCTGTAAGCGCGCACATTTCCTTTTCATCATACACGCGTGACGCATAGCTGATGCGGTCCCCCACACGGAAGGGCGTCTTATCTTCCTTGAAATCATGATAATACTGTGCGACGAGCGCCTTGATCTGTTCTCTTGCTTCCTGTTCGGTCTTCCAAACTGCCATTTGTATTCCTCCAATTACAGCCATTCCAGAATGACGTCTCGATAGACGTCGTGAATATGCAGCAAGTTATGCGGTATTTTCTCAAACCATTGCAGGTAGCCATTCATTCCGGGCGCTTTTCCTCTATTATCAAGCACGAAGTCCTCCGGAACACGACAGCGATAAAGTACCGCCAGATGATGGCCCCGTTCATCGGGATTGAGCAGTCCGGCATGCGGCGGACGAATCACATCACGAACGGCCATCGGCGTTTTATCAAACGCAACGTCACATCCGATCTCATGCAATGCCGTTTGGCGCAGACGCTCCGCCATGGTTTCGCCATAGCGAATGCATCCGCCCGGAATATGCCATCCCTTGTCATAGAATGGGTCGTCTCTCCATGAGAGCAATACCCTGTTCCGATCATCTGTTATCCATAAATCCACATTGGGCACAGGTGTCAGCGATGAAATCAGCAAAAACAGCTCTTCTGGCAGCCCCTGCCTGCCATCAATCTTCGCCCCTCTAAGCGTCTGTATAGCCTCCTGGAGCCTTTTAGTCATCATGCTCGCTCCATATACAAGGAAATCTGCCGGTCCATCTCAGCCGGTATATTGCCGCCATCCATCCAGACCCGCGTCCATTCGCATGTTCTGGCAATCGCGTCCTGAATGTGCCAGCGCGGTTTCCACCCAAACGTTGTTTTGAGCTTTGTGCAGTCCAGTTTGAGGAAATTCGCCTCATGCGGCGCGTTGAGTTCCGATTTGTTCTCCCAGCAGGCGCCCTTTCCCCACTTTTCACAGAAGCACTCAACCAGTTGTCCTGTCGTCACGCAGTCCACGTCATCCGGCCCGACGTTATACCAGCCTGCGAATTTCGGCTGTTCATATTGACGCATCACAATCATCAGATAGGCCATAACAGGCTCGAGCACATGCTGATAGGGGCGCGTAGAATATGGATTGCGCACAATAATTGGTTCCCCGGCCTGCTGCGCACGAATGCAGTCCGGAATGATGCGATCGTTTGCAAAGTCTCCTCCGCCGATCACATTTCCTGCGCGTGCTGTGCTGATAGGCACTTTCCCATCGGCAAAGAAGCTGTTTTTGTAGCTGTGTGTCACCAATTCCGAACAAGATTTGGAATTAGAATAGGGATCGTATCCGTCGAGCATCTCGTTTTCCCTATATCCCCAGCACCACTCGTTGTTCTGATAGACCTTATCGGTGGTCACATTGAAAAAGCTGCGGACACAGTGATTCAAACGGATACATTCCAGCAAATTGACCGTTCCCATTACGTTTGTTTCATAAGTATACCGTGGCTCTTTGTAGCTGTCGCGGACAATCGGCTGTGCCGCCATATGGATGACGATCTCCGGCTGTGCCTCATCAAAAGCCGCCTTCAGCCTGCCATAGTCCCGAATATCCCCAATAACGCTGTGCATTCGTCCTTCGACGTCTGCCAGCGCAAAGAGATTCGGTTTTGTTGGCGCTTCCAGACTGTAACCTGTCAGTTCTGCACCCGCTCCAATCAGTGCGCGGCTCATCCACGAGCCCTTAAAGCCCGTATGTCCTGTTAAAAATACCTTTTTTTCGCGAAAAAAACTCAAATCCATCTTCATTCACTCCATACCTTCCACGGAGCCTTTCCGCTCGCCCACAGTCTTTCCAACATCTCTTTCTCCCGGACGGTATCCATACACTGCCAATAACCCCTGTGCATATAGCTCATGAGTTGCTCCTCCTTGACAAGCCTCTCCAGCGGAATACGTTCAAACACGGTGGTGTCGTCCTCGATATAATCGAAAATCTCAGGATTCAGCACCATATATCCCGCGTTGATTGGCGCACCGTCGCCGACGTTTTTCTCGCGAAACGCCTGAACGGAATTATCCTCGGCAATATCCAGAACGCCCTTCTGCTGTTCCTGCATTACTGCGGTAAGCGTTGCGATCTTGCCATGCTGCTTGTGGAACTCATACAGCTTGCTGATATCAACGTCGCATACGCCGTCACCATAGGTCATCATAAAAGGTTCGTCGCAGATATATTTCTGTATACGCTTAATCCTGCCACCTGTCATCGTGTTCAGCCCAGTATCCACTACCGTAACCTTCCAAGGCTCATAGTGGTGATCATGGACGACCATTCGATTTCCATTGGTGAAATCAAAGGTGATGTCGCTTGTGTGTAGGAAATAGTCTGCAAACCACTCCTTTATGATGTGCTGCTTGTAGCCGGCACAAATAATGAATTCCGTATAGCCATAATGCGCATACTCTTTCATAATGTGCCACAAAATCGGCATTCCGCCGATCTCTACCATCGGCTTCGGCTTATACTGACTTTCCTCCGAAATGCGGGTTCCAAACCCGCCAGCCAGAATCACAACCTTCATTTGTCCTTCTCCTTTACTCGTCTCCTAATTATTTTTAGTGTTCTTGCAAATCGCGGTCGTATCAAAACTGCCGTTAACCAGAAAACCCATATCGGTGTATTGGTTACTCTGGGTATATAACCTAGGTGACGCCTTATATCTTCCATGCTCAAATTTCCATATGCGCGCATTCGAATCATATTCAGTGGAGAAAACACATGACAATACCGATCATGTGAACGTAATGCTGTATCCTTGACAGCATCGTATTTTGACGGAAGTGAATCGATGACTTCACACCAGCGTTCTCCCCATTGCCAGAGTGCCAATCCCTGTGTTTGCCAAAAAGACACTTGAAGATGTGGATTGATCACAATCGCTTCAGGAACATACAAATAGATCGACCGAATCCGCTTTCTCATTTCAAACACTCGAAAATAAACCGTTGGAATCCATAGATCCTGTATAGCCTGCATGTGGGTACGGTCATATTCAAGGCACGCCCTCATCAGTTCACTGCTCACGATTGTTGAACTGAGTGAAAGCATTCTCCACATGCATTTTTCAAGCAGGCATTCAGGCGTATCGACAATAAAATCATCTTGATGCTCTATATCAACCGCGCCATTGACAATCAGTTCCGCATTTTGCTCCATATGCCGTCCTGCCCGCGCCAAAAGCCTGTCCAGCTGAATGATCGTCCCATCGGAAGAAAAACTCAGATAGTCATATTCCTGTGCTGTCATACAGCAAATCGCTTTTACCTTGTCGTCTATGGCGTTTGCTTCCGATTTTTCTTCATACCGAACGTACTTTATGCAGCCTGTGCTTTTTTTTTGCCAAGTCTGCACAATGCGCTGCGTCTCCGCCTCCGTGCTGCTGTCCTGAATGATGATATCTACATGCAGCTTTTCAGCTATTTCAGCCTGGGACGCAAGATATGCCTCAATCGCTTTGGGTCGGTCTTTTGTCGGGATAATCAGGCAGAGCTTTCTGGACATATCATGTCTCTCCATATGCATCGCAGACCGTTTGCGTCTCGCCAAACATCCTAGCTTCTCCGTATTCGAGCCATACCACGCGGTTGCACATATTCTTAATCTGATCGATATTATGACTCACAAATAACACCGTCGTACCGCCGCTCATCAGCTCCATCATGCGCTTCCCACTCTTTTCCTGAAACGCCGCGTCGCCGACCGACAGCACTTCGTCCACGATCAGTATCTCCGGCTCAACCATCGTCGCAATGGAAAATGCAAGGCGTGCAACCATGCCGCTGGAGTAATTGCGCAGCGGCACATCAATGAACTGGCCAATTTCCGAAAACGCCACGATCTCCTCATACTTGCTCTTTAGAAACTCCTCGGAATAGCCGAGAATTGCGCCGTTGAGAAAGATATTTTCTCTTCCGCTCATATCAAAATCGAAGCCGCTGCCCAATTCGAGCATGGGCGCGATGTTGCCGCGTACGGTCACGCTGCCCTCCGTGGGTTTGAGGATGCCGGAGATCACCTTGAGTATGGTGCTCTTGCCCGCTCCGTTGTACCCGATGAGGCCCACTACCTCACCGCGCGCCACATCGAAGCTCACATGCTTGAGCGCTTCAAACTCGTTGTATTGCAGCTTGCCGCGCATTTTTGCGATGGCAAATTCCTTGATGCTACTGATGCGGTCGTTCGCCATGCGAAAGCGCATCGAGACATCATTCACTTCAATCATCGGTTCCATTTCCATCACCTCACAGATACAGAACAAACTTGTCTTGATGCTTCTTGAATACCGCGATGCCCAGCAGTAGCACAATGGCCGACGGCACGATGCACCAGAGATAAGCCATGGGTTCCGGTGAGGCGCCGTCGATGATGCAGATTCGGGCAAATGTTATGTATTGATACATGGGATTCATGTGGTAAAGCGTCAAAAACTGTGATGGTATGATGGTCTCCGGATAAAACAGCGGCGTCAGGTACATCCACATCATGCTGATAACGCCCCATAGGAACTGCGTATCCTGAAAGAAGGTCATCAATGTGGAAAGCAGCAATACCATGCCGATGACGAAAGCGAGCAGGCACAGTATGTCGAACACAAGCAGCAGAATCGCCGGTCGAATAGAAAGTCCGTTAAACAGCGTCATAAGGATCAGCGGGATCAGCGCAATCGCGAAATTCACCAGCGAGGAAAGCACCTTGGATACCGGAAAGATGTACTTGGGCATGTACACCTTCTTAATCAGCGATGCATTGCTCGTGATGGATGTCATGCCCATGGACACCGCCTCGCTGAAGAAGTTGAAAAATACAATGCCTGAAAGCAGGTACACCGGATAATATGGCACGTCGGAATTGAACAGATTCGAGAACACCAGATACTGCACGATCATCGTCAGCAGCGGATTGAGAAAGCTCCACGCCATGCCCAGCACAGACCGCTTGTATTTCGTCTTAAAATCGCGCAGGACGAGCTGCTTAATGAGGAAGTGATAGCGCACATACATCGCGCAGAGCATTGCCACGGCGCTGTTCTTCCCCTTTTTCATCCGGTGGTAGCCTATGACGGCGTACACTGCCGCCATGACGAACAGACCGCCCACGATCAGCCAATAGGTTTTATAGAACTGCAAAATCTCGATACAGTTGAGCTTCACGCAGAGCTTGCCTGCGCCCGGTGTGCCGTTGAATACGAAAAGTTCTTCCTGCGGGATGCTCTGTGCTATATCAAACCGCCCGACATTGATCGTATCACCGAAATAAACGGCCAGCGAGCTATCCGGCGCGCATCCTTCCGCCCTGATAACCAGCGTCACCTGTTGACCGCGTATGCCGTCTACGGGTGTGTCGAGAGGAATCGTCGTATATTTGCCGTTCTTCAAGTCGGAAAACGCAGTCCACTTCTCCGTTACGGGTTGGCCGTCACGGTTAAACAACGTCATATGGAGTGCTCCCTGGCTCGCGTCTCCGTAGAACGTAGACATCAGACTGATACCTTCCAGTCTATCTGTTGGTACCGTCATCTGCTGATGAAGCTCCATACCATCCGTCAGGCCGCTCACCACCGAGACCGGAGACAGCGCACCGCTACTCACCGTGGTATAGTGAAACCGCTCACCCGCCAAGAAGTAAATCATGACCACCAGCATCCAATATACGACACCCAAGGAGATCAAAAATCGTTTTGCCCGTTTCAAGTCCATTGTCGTTCATCCTCAAATCGTTATTTATCCCAAGCACATTGCGCCGGCCAATCGCCAGAAGCCGTGAATCCATTGGCGATTTCTCCAGTAGAATGCCGGCCCGCTACGTGCTTTCGCAAAGCCCTTCAGAAAGGCGGCTTCCCCTTGGGAGAGAGACGCTTCATAGGTATCAAGGAACACCTGCGCCTGCTGTTTCTTTTGCAGAATCGTCTCCCGCAACGTTTTTAGATGGCTCAGCTTTTCCATCACATGCCGTACGCTCCCCACATCCTTCGCCCCTACGCTGTTTTTACCGTGCTGGCGATATGTACCCAGCGGCTCGTCGATGTAAATGATGTGTCCAAACCGCGCAGCGACTGCCGCAAGCCACCAGTCGTGCATGATCACGTCCAGCGGGCGAACGCACTGCCCGCCCAGCTCCGCCAGCGCACGGTTGATCATCATTGCGCCGCCGGTGACGACGTTCTGCATCAGGATGCTTCGGTAGTCGAAGCCCTCGATAGCCTGCTGTTGGTAACGCATCAATGACGGCGCCAGCGGATGAAGCGATGCGTCCGTCGGCGTCTGATCGGAAAAGACGAGCAATGGGGTATTTGCATCGCCCTGTGCATCCTCTGCCGCTTCGAGCATCCGCTTGACCTTGTCGGGATACCATGTATCATCCTGATCGCTGAACATCATAAGCGGCGCATTGACCTGCCGCATTAAATGGAAAAAGTGATCCCGTGCGCAGCCAAAGCGCTGGGGCGCTCGGTAACGGCTGATTTTCCCAGGATATCGCGCCGCGTATTCGTCGAGTATCTGCAGCGTTTGATCTGTCGAGCCATCGTCTGAAACGGTGAGGTGCCATCGTGAATCGCTCTGCTTGAGTATGGAATCCACCTGCTCACGGATGAAATGCTCGCCCTGATATGCCGCTAGCACTATCTCAACCTGTATTTCCTCAGCCATTTTCCTAGTCCTTCTCGCCCTTTTCTTCGCGCCAACGGCCGATTCGGTTGCCCGCCAGTCTCATCGCGCAGTTCACGGCAAAGGCGATGCATTCCATTCCATGTCCTTCGCGCAGCAGCTCCACCGCTACGGCCTTGGCCAGCGCCGTGCCTGTCCCCATCTCCTGTACATGGCAAAAACGCTGCTCGTATCGCTTCATCGTCCGGCCAATCAGCTCATTGCGCCGGTACTCCTGACAAAGCGTCAGGCGATGGGAGTGGTAAACCACTGCCTCGCCGCTGTATGCTAGCCGGTAGCCCGCATCAAGCAGCTTCTGCGCCATCAGCATGTCCTCATTGGTCATGATCGGGTGATCAAATCCACCCGTCTCCAAATAGGGCTTACGGCGATAGGCCGCAAGGACATCGGAAATCATGAATGCGCGCACGCCCAAACGCGGGATATCCTCGCGCACCCAGACACGATTCTCGTCTGGGTAATTATGCGCGCGAATCAGCCGCTCATAGGGTCTGGCGTCCGGCCAAGCGACCTGTTTGCCCCCCACCGCCGCGACAAGTGCATCCGAAAAGGGCTGTAAAAGGCACTCTATACAGCGTTCGTCCACCGGCAGCGCATCCTGTGTCATAAACACCACGAATTCCCCGGTGCTTTCTCGAAAGGCCATATCGCGCGTGCCGCCATGGTCGAACGCCTTCCGCGGGATCGGCAGCACTCTCGCGCCATGCGCGCGAGCCAGCGCTACCGTGCCATCCGTGGAACCTGAATCCACCACCAGCACCTCGTCAGGCGGTAGGATCTGCGCGCGTAGTCTGTCCAACAGCTCCCCAATCCGTTCCCCTGCATTAAGCGTGGGCACGACGACCGAAACGTTCGTCATACGCCGTTCTCCTCGCGCTCCGGCACTAAGTCTAATCCCAAACGACCAATTTTTGATGTACTATAAATCATGCTCCACCCGATCCGGGATACTTGTATCCCTACACAATCCATGGATCTGCGCCAGCCGGTCATACCGAGACGTACCTTACCCAGGTACAAAGGCCCAAGTGATCGTGCCGCACATATGCTTGAAAATGTAATACACCGTGGCCTCGCCTTTATCTCGTTGCACACCTTGCCGACATACTCGCCGATGATACCCAGACTCAGCAGCCGAAAAATAATGATTAATAAATTAATCATAATAGGTTTAAAATTTGCAAAAGCAGCTGATTCGACCAATAGCCACTTTTGCAAAATGTTTTACTCGTTCAGCACCCGCTCGATGATAAACCGCGGCCGCGCCTTGGTCTCGTTGTACACCTTGCCGACGTACTCGCCGATGATGCCAAGGCTCAGCAGCTGAATGCCGCCGATCATCCAGATCGAGGCCATCAGCGACGTCCAGCCCGCCTGCGCGGAGCCCATCAGCTTGGAAACCAGCGCCCAAATGAGCGCGACGATGCTCGCCACGAAGATCACGAACCCGACCGCCAGGATCAGGCGGATGGGCTTTACGCTGAAGGACGTGATGCCGTCGAACGCAAAGGAGAGCATCTTCTTGAGCGGGTACTTGCTCTCGCCCGCGAAGCGCTCCGCGCGCTCGTATTCCACCGTCGTCCACGGGTAGCCGATCTGCGGCACGATGCCGCGCAGGAACAGGTTAACCTCCTTGAACTGCGAAAGGCCCTCCACCGCGCGCCTGGACATCAGGCGGTAGTCCGCATGGTTGAACACGATGTCCACGCCCAAGGCCTGCATTACCTTGTAAAAGCCCTCCGCCGTGAAGCGCTTGAAGAACGTGTCCGTCTTGCGCGCGCTGCGCACGCCGTAGACCACGTCGTAGCCGCTGTGATAGGCGTCCACCATGCCGTCCACCGCGTTCACGTCGTCCTGCAGGTCCGCGTCCATGGAGATGATCATGTCCGCGTAGTTCACCGCCGTCATCAGCCCCGCCAGCAGCGCGTTTTGATGGCCGCGGTTGCGCGAAAGGTTCACGCCGGAAAAGATCCTGTCCTCCCCGTGTAGCCTTTGAATGATCTCCCAGGTCTTGTCCTTGGATCCGTCGTTCACGAACATGACACGGCTTTTGTCCGACACCTTGCCTGCGGCGGTGAGCGCCTTTAGCTTTTCGCGCAGGCGCTTGGCCGTCTCCGGCAGCACCGCCTCTTCCTTATAGCAAGGGACGACGATGTAAAGCGTATTCTCTTCCTTCATCGCTTATATCCTTTCCGAATCGCCCTGCAAGCCCGCCCCAGGCGTGCCCACAGGTTCATACGTCCGTATATCGCGCAAGCGTGTGTACGCATAGATGCCGTATCTGGTTTATTATAGCACATCCCCAGCGCGCCGTCACGCCCATTTTGCATTTTCTTCATCCG
>JAEYAR010000210.1 GCA_023404715.1 Bacillota bacterium
AGGAGAGTCCAGAGAGGGCATAAGGCGAAGGTGAGCGAAGCGAGCTAGCGGCGTGCGAATTGAAAATTCGCCGACGCGTACCCCGCGTGCGTCAGCACGCGGGGCGAAGTGGGGTATCGCAACCCCCTTGCCCTTTCTGGCCTCAGCGGAGCGCGTCTCCCCGCCGGAGGCAGCTGCATTGACCGCTGGGCTACGGGCGGGCGACCCAAGGTCGCCCCTACAGAGGCTTAAGCATTTTTCGCGGGGAAGATTGTGACGTGGCCGCTATGACTGACCCGTATGTAAGATTTGAGGCTCGTACCGATGCGTTTGATCCGGGAATCGCTGGATTTAATCGAATTCTCATGACGTAAACACGCTGGTACGGTATAATAAGACCATCGAAGCTTTGGGTGAATACAAGGAGGAACAACATGGAAAAAAAGCGCATCCGCAGCGGCAAGCGCCCGTTTTATGCGGCGCTTGCCGTGCTCGTGTACGCGGTCATCTTTGGTTTGGGCTCGCTGCTGACCTATATCGGCGCGGGATTCGTATTTTTTATCGCCTATCGGGTGCTTAAGAAGAAGTATAAGGACCGCACCGTCGTCACCGAGCGCGCGCCCAAGTCCGGCGACAGCGCGTGCGACGCGCTGATTATCGAGGGGCGCGAGGCGTTGAAAAAGATTCGCGAGGCCAACGACCGCATCCCCGACCCGGAGCTGAGCAGAAGGATCGATTCCATCGAGGAGAGCTGCCGCCAGATCTTCGCCCGGCTCGAGGAGCAGCCGAAGCTGCAGCAGAACCTGCGCAGCTTCCTGCGCTATTACCTGCCCACGACGCTCAAGCTCCTGGAAGCGCGGGCGCAGCTTGACCGCAGCGCCCAATCGCAGGCCGCCCGGGACGTGCGCAGGCGCACCTCCGAGGCGCTGGCGATGGTGGACGAGGCGTTTAAAAAGCAGCTTTCTGCGCTGGACGAGTACCGCTTCCTCGACCTGGAGACGGAGATGGACGTGCTCAATTCCATGCTGGAGCAGGACGGCTTCGCAGTCCCGGGCGGCGCGGCTGCCACGGGCAGTGCGGCTGCCGCGCGCGAGGCGCCGCCCAGGCCCACGGATGGACGACAGGCCGCGAGGGGCGCGGGCGGCGTGCCGAACCTGACGGTCGACCCGTACGGCGTGGGCGCGGGAAAGAAGCAGCAGGGTGGCAGCGCGGTCATGTACCAGGAGGAAAAGCGCGATGAGTGAGGCGCAGCGCGCGCCGCTGCCGGTGCTTCGCCTGAGCGCGACGGATCCGTCGCTGCCCGACCCGGAGGGCCTGGAAGCGCAGATCCGCGAGGCAATCGACCGCTACGCGGACGGAATCGATTTGAACGACGCGCAGGCGATGCTCGCCTACGGCGCCAGGTGCCAGCGGGAGCTGGACACATTCGTATCCATGGCGCTCATGCAGATGACGAAGAGCGACCCGCAGCCGATGATGAACGCCCTGGACGGCCTGTGCGAGGCGGTGCTCTCGACCGACGCGGCCAAGGCGGGGCAGAGCCTGCTCGCGCGGTTGACGGGCGGCCGGACGCGCGCCGCGCGCGAGGCCTACCTGAAGGCCGAGCCCAAGGTGGAGGCGCGCGCGAACGAGCTGACGGATCTGCGCGTGCAGCTGCTGCGCGATCAGGCGCTGTTTGCGCGCCTATACGAAAAAAACGAGGCGCTCTATCGCCAGCTATCCGCCTACGTACTGTGCGGGCGGCGCAAGATCGGCCGCGCGCCGGATACCGAGGAGCGCAGGCGCTTTGAGCGGCGGGTGAGCGATCTGGAGGTCACGCGCACGGCGAGCCTGCAGCTCGCGGCGCAGCTGACGCTGCTGCAGCGGACGAGCCAGCAGGTGTCCGATAGGATTCAGGCGACGCTGACGACGACGATCCCCCTGTGGAGGGCGCAGATGATGACCGCGCTGGGCATGGCAAACGCCCAGGACGCGGCGGCGCTCGCGCGAAGCACGCAGCGCGCCCTGGAGGGCGACCTGCGCGCGGGGACGCGGCGCATGGCCAAGGACGCGAAGGGCGGCGCGCTCAGGGAAGCGGCCCGTTGCGGCGAAGAGCTGACGGAGCAGCTGCGGGACGTGAAGCGCATGCTGCTCACGGCGCGCCCGCAGGCCGGGGGCGCGGATTCAAGATAGACTAAAGGAGCGATGCACATGAGCCAGCAGCAGGCAAAGGCCCCAGCGGAGGGCAAGCAAAAGAAAGCGGAGAAAAAGCAGCGTAGGGACATCCCCTATGCGCTGGGCATGACGCTCACGGTGATCGCCCTGTGCGCATCGCTCGTCTGCGGCAACGCGCGCGCGCTGCAAAAGGCGCAGAAGGACGCGCGCGCTTTGTGGAAGGTGGAGGCGTACGTGGACGCGCGCGTGGCCGAGGCGCGCAACCTGCTCAAGATCGCCGGGCGCTACGACGCGCTGAGCGGCGAGGACCAAAAGGCGTTGGAGGACGCGGCGAACGACCTGGAGAAGGCCAAGACCGCGCGCGAGACCGCGAAGGCGAACGACGAGGTGCAGGCCGCCATGTCCGCCGCCTCTGCCGCGCTGATGGCGGGGGGACTTTCTACGACGGACGAGACGCTGCTTTCCGGCGTGATGGACGAGTTTAACAACAACGGCAATATGCTGCGCCAGCAGGCCCGCAGGTTCAACGAGGAAGCGCAGGAGGCGAAGGAGCTGTACGGGCGTTTGCCCGCCAAGTTCCTGTTGCCCGCGCCGGATTACTACGAGGGGCTGTAAGCGAGGGAAGGCAGCGGATCAAACCCATCAGCAATACGAGGAGAAGAAAATGAAGAGAAGCCTTGCTTTGTTGCTGGCGTGCTGTGTGCTGGCGCTGCCGCTATTGGGGCGGGCGGAGATACCGGACAAGCCGGACTCGTTTCGCTACGTATACGACGAAGCGGGCGTGTTGACCCCGGCACAGGAAGAGCTGATTGCGGATTACGGCGCGCGGCTGTCTTTGACGACGCAGGCGACTGCTGTGCTGTTGACGGTGAACTTTTTAGACGGGATGACGGCGCGGGACTACGCGAACGACGTGCTGAACAGCTGGGGCATCGGCGATCAATCGCGAGACGACGGCGTGCTGCTGCTGCTGTCGGCCGGGGACCGGGAGGTGGCGGTGGAGCCGGGCACGGGCCTGGACCGCACGCTGACGGTCTCGGTCGCGGACGATCTAATCGACGGGGTCATCGACGACCTGGCGAATGACCGCTTCGGCGAGGGCATGACGCGGCTGTATCAGGCTACGTGCGAGCACCTCGCCTCCGCCATGGGCAAGCGTTTGGCCGGGCCGGCCGCCGCCGCGGTGGCCGTGCGGGAGACGGCGAAGCCTGCCGTGGTTGAGAAAAATGCTGATAAAGAATTTGCATGGGGCAATTTCTTTATCAGCATCGCGGGCATGCTGGCGATCATGTGGTTTATCGTGAAGCTCTTTCAGGCGAGCCTTTCCCTCATGGGGCCGAATCATACGGCGTACAGGCCGTCGAGAGACCGTCATAGCGGGGGGAGCGGCTCGTACGGCGGCGGCTCGTCCGTCAACAGCGGCAGGAGCAGCTCGTATAGCGGCAGCTCGTCCGTCAGTAGCGGCAGGAGCAGTTCGTACAGTGGCAGCTCGTCCGTCAACAGCGGCAGGAACAGCTCGTACAGCGGCAGCACATCCGGCAGCCAGGGCTCTTCTAGCACACGCAGCAGCGGGAGCTTTAGCGGGGGCAGCTCGCACAGCTTCGGCGGCAGCACGTCCAACGGGAGCAAGAGCGCGAGCAGTTCATCCAGCAGCCGGGGCGCATCGAGCACGCGCGGCAGCGGGAGCTTTGGCGGAGGCAGCGCGCGCGGAGGCGGAGGCAGCTCACGCAGCTTCGGCGGCAGCACGTCCAGCGGGAGCAAGAGCGCGAGCAGTTCATCCAGCAGCCGGGGCGCATCGGGCACGCGCGGCAGCGGGAGCTTTGGCGGGGGCAGCGCGCGCGGAGGCGGAGGCAGCTCGCGTAAATTTTGACCGGATGGTCTATCAACCGATCGACGATACGAGGAGTAGAAGATGAAAAAAATCCTAGCGTTCCTGATGGCGGCTTGCCTGCTGTGTCTGCCGCTTGCGGCGATGGCGGGCATCCCGGAAAAGCCTAAGACGTTCAGCTACGTGTACGATAGGGCAAACGTGCTGAGCGACGCACAAGAGGAGACGGTGGCGGCGTACGGCAGGGCGCTGGCGGAGGCGACGCAGGCGACGGCTGTGCTGCTGACGGTGGACTTTCTGGACGGGATGGCCGCGCGGGACTACGCGAACGACGTGCTGAACAGCTGGGGTATCGGCGATAAGACGCGCGACGACGGCGTACTGCTGCTGCTGTCGGTCGGGGACCGGGAGGTGGCGGTGGAGCCGGGCACGGGCCTGGACCGCACGCTGACGGTCTCCGTCACGGACGATTTGATCGACGGGGTCATCGACGACCTGGCGAATGACCGCTTCGGCGAGGCCATGGCACAGCTGTATCAGGACACGTGCGAACGCCTCGCCTCCTCGATGGGCAAGCGCCTGAGCGTCGGGGGAAGCGGCGCAGGCAGATCCTCGTCCGGCGCATCCGGCTCTTCGCGGTACGATGACGATTATGGCTACGATTACGACTACGGGCGCGACAGGGGTCCGAGCCTGTGGGAAGTGATCTGGGGAATCGTGATTCTATACGTCATCGTCCGTGTGCTCTTCGGTCGCGGTAGCCGCCGGGGCGGCAGGGGAGATGGCTGCGGAGGCGGCTGCCTGAAATGGCTGCTCATCGGCAACCTGTTCGGCAACATGCGCGACTGGAACGACAGGCATCACCATGGGCCGCGCCCGCCGAGGCCCCCGCGTCCCCGTCCGCCCCGAGGCGGCGGCGGGTTCGGCGGCTTTGGCGGCGGCGGATTCGGAGGCGGCTTCGGCGGCGGCGGGTCGCGCGGAGGCGGTGGAGGGTCCCGCGGCTTCGGCGGTGGC
>JAEYAR010000050.1 GCA_023404715.1 Bacillota bacterium
GAGCTCGACGCGCTGATGACGGGCAGCCAGGGCGGCGAGGTCACCCAACTGCAAAAGGCGCTCGCCGACACGGGCTGCTTCGCGAGCTCGGCGGACGGGATTTTCGGCAGCTCCACGGCCACTGCCGTGAAGATTTTTCAGGCGCTCAATGGGCTTACGGCGGACGGCATCGCGGGCAGGGAGACGCTCGCGCTGCTTTACAGCGGGAGCGGAAAGGGCATAAGAGATTTGGAGCTGTCTAATCTGTCCGAGGGGTCGACGGGCGACGCCGTCGCCGCGCTGCAGCTATCGTTGGAAGGACTGGGCTATCTGAAAATCAGCGCCCTGGGCGTCTTCGACGAGCAGACGGCTGCCGCAGTCGTGCGGTTTCAGGCGGATTACGGCCTGGACCAGACGGGCATCGCCACGCTCAGCACGCAGACCCTGCTCTACAGCGGTCAGGCGAAGCCGGTCGCGATCGACTGACGGATTTGGGATCGTACCCCAAACAGATTCTGGAGGACGTGGGCAGATTTCCCTTGACATCGCGGCAAGATGGTCATATAATAAACAAATCAATCATTCCTGTGCTATGCGGGAGTAGTCGGCGCTTTGGCGCGGCGAGGTCAACATACTGACGGGCTAGCCCGTCTGGCTTTGCCTGAAACGACGAGACGCTTGAAACGGATGAGAGGCTCGGGCCTCCGTCCGTTTCAGGCGTCTTTCTTTGTCTCACGCGACATACGCTATCATAGACAGGGACAGGAGGAAACGACATGACCACGACGATGCTGCTCCTGACGGCGGTGGCGCTTTCTATGGACGCGCTGGCCGTTTCCATTTCCAACGGCATGACGATCCGCGACCTCAAGGTACGCGACGCGCTCAAGACCGGCCTCTTCTTCGGCGCGTTCCAGGCGTTGATGCCGGCCATCGGCTGGCTGGCCGGGACGAGCGTGCGCGACCTCATCGTCTCCGTCGACCATTGGGTCGCTTTCGGCTTGTTGGCGCTCATCGGAGGCAAGATGATCTGGGATACCTTTCACGAAGCGCAGGACGGAGGCGTATCCAACCCCACAGATACGCGCGTGCTGCTCGTCATGGCCGTAGCGACGAGCATCGACGCGCTTGCGGTCGGCATCAGCCTGGCGATGGAGCAGGTCGCCATCGCGCCTGCGGCGCTGACGATCGGCCTGGTGACATTTTCGCTCTCTACGATGGGCGTCTTATTGGGTAAAAAGCTGGGAGACGCCTTTCAAAAGCGAGCGGGATGCATCGGCGGCGTCATCCTCTTGTTGATCGGCCTGAAAATCCTGTTTGAGCATCTGTCTCAGGGCGTATAAGCGCTACAGCGAACAGGAAAAAGAGAGCGCGCGAAGATACGACCGCAGGCTGTCCTCCTGCCAGAGCATGGCATAGCAGGATTCGCCAGTCTGAACAAAGGCCTGTGAAAGCCCCTTGAGGCCATAGCGGTAAAGCGGACAGAGCGCGTATGCGCGCGTATCGAGCTGCACGGCGAAACCTTCGCCGTCAACCTTGCAAAAGAGCGGGAAGAGGCGGCAGGCCAGGGGGCGTTCTGCCCGCGGGCAGCTGCCATTGCAGGTGAGCAGTAGGGCGGGCGAATCGCCCAGCGCGTAACCGAGGGGGACGATGCGCGCCCAGGGGGCCTGGGCATATAAAGCCTCCTCGCCGGGGAAGAGCAGCATGCCGCTATTCTCGTGCAGACTTCCCGTGCAGCAGGCGTGGGCGCATAGGCGGCCGCAGTCGGCGGCAAGCGGGGTGACGTTCAAAAGCAAATTCCGGGCGCTTTGCAACAATGCGGTACGATCCATCATGACTCCATCCTCCGGGGCGCGAGCCCCTTTTGTTTTTGCATCATTCGCCGTACGGGACGGAGAAACCTCCTTATTATTCGGGTGATTTCGCCGTCCGCTTCCTTCAAGCCCCTTGCACCGCTTGCGTGCGTCATGTATAATAAAAGGAAACACGAGGGGGAGGAAGGGCTATGCAGTTACTGAAACGCGCCTGCACGAAAGAGGTGCATTTGGGCAGCGGCGCGGGCGGTTATTTGCTGCGCCGCAGCCTCCCAGGGTGCGCGGAGGAGCTGCTGGGGCGCTTTGGCGGCCAGGTGCAGATGATCTACATCGATCCGCCGTTCAATACGGGCCAGCGTTTCGACATGAAGATGCGCGTGGGCGAAGAGGATTGGAAGCGATCCCGCTCGCGGCTTACGCTGCCCGCGTACGACGACCGATGGCGCAGCGAGGAGGAGTACCTCGCCATGATGCGCGGAACATTGGGGCTGGCGAGAGATTTGCTCCGCGAGGACGGCACCCTTTTCCTGCACATAGACGCGCGTATGCACGCGCAGCTGCGCTTGATGATGGACGAAATCTTCGGGGCGCAAAACTTTTTAAACGAGATCATCTGGGCTTACCAGAGCGGCGGCAGGGCGCTGAATCATTTTTCGCGCAAGCACGACATCATTTTGTTTTACCGCAAAAGCCGCTCTTATTACTTTAACATCCGCGCGGTGCCCGTGCCGCGCGCGGAAAACCGCTCCAACCACATGCGCCGCTGCGTGGACGCTCAGGGGCGCACCTATCGCATGATCCGGTCGGGCGGCAAGGAATACGTCTA
Organism: Bacillota bacterium; assembly: GCA_023404715.1. GTDB lineage: Bacteria > Bacillota > Clostridia > Christensenellales > Aristaeellaceae > Beduinella. The sequence goes on from JAEYAR010000050.1 coordinate 2,620, forward strand.
TTACGACGACGACCCCGCCTATCCGGGCGACGTTTGGGATGACGTGAGCCACCTGCAGCAAAAGGACCCGCAACGCACCGGCTACGACACGCAAAAGCCCGTGAAACTGCTTGAGCGCATCGTGCTATGCGCATCGCGCCCCGGCGACCTGGTGGGCGATCTGTGCTGCGGTTCCGGCACGACGCTCGTCGCCGCGGCGCAAAGCGGCCGGCGCTTCCTGGGGATCGACGAGAGCCTGACCGCCCAGTCGGTCTCGCGTAAGCGCTTGCTGGGCCGCAAGATGGAGCTGGAGGCCGAGGCGCAGGAGGTATGCGCCCGAGTAGACGCGACGATTCTCCCCGCGATCGGCTTTTACACCCTGCGGCTCGCGCGCTACGATATGGAGCCGCAGCTGGGCCGTTTTGAAGGGCTGGACGCGGTCGATCAATGGTCGGCCGGCTTTTTGCGGGAGGGGGCCTTTCACCCTTATGCGCATGCGGCGAGATCTAAGCAGAGCCCGCGCTTGGAGGAGATGCTGGAGATTCCCGTGCTTTTGGGAACGCCGTGCATCGAGACGGTGGACGTGCTGGGGCGGCGCGCTTACTATTGCTTTGTCTGATGCCCTGTGAAGGAACGAGGAGGCGGACATGAATAACGGCTATACGCTGTATATCCTGCGGTTGATCGCCGCACAGGGGGCGCTCGCATCCGTCTATACGGATCCGCGCGACCCCGAAGGATTCTGCGCAGGATTTGTAGAGTGCGTCAGCGCGCGCCATCTGCTCATGGCGGAGGTGACGCCCTGGGGCAAGCTGGACGGTTGGCGGTTGCGCCGTACGACGGACGTATTCCAGGTGCTATCCAGCGAGGAGTACGAGCAACGGCTGGCGATGCTGCTCTCCCATTACCGCCAGCAACACGTGACATTCTTTGAGTCGCCGCTGGAGGAGGACGACGACATCCTGCAAAAGGCGCTGGAGAGCTGCCGAACGAGGCGGCGCGTGGTCAGCGTGCTCATGGGCGATGAAATGTTGACGGGCAGGGTGGCGAATCTCAACGATCTGCGGGTGACGCTCAGGCTGATGGACTTTTTCGGCCGCCCGGCGGAGGAGGAAACGGTGCCGCTGCGCGACATCGAGGTGCTCTCCATCGACACGGAAGAGGAACGCATGTACGAGCTGTTGGAGCGACTGGACGCTCAGCGCCCGCAGATCCTTCCGCCGGAGGAAGAATGAAGATCAAGATTTTGACCCTCTTTCCGGAGATGTTTGCACCCGTGATGGGCGGAAGCATTCTGGGGCGTGCGCAGCAGCGCGGGCTGATTAACATAGAGGCGATCGACATACGCCCTTTTTCCGATCGCAAGCATAAAAACACGGATGACGACCCCTTCGGCGGCGGCGCGGGCATGGTGATGCTGGCCCAGCCGATCGTGGATGCGATGCGCCATGCGATGGGGGAAAGCTTTCGGGGAAGGCGCATTTACATGTCCCCGCGCGGGCAGACGCTGACGCAAAAAAAGGTGGAGGAGCTGGCGCACGAAGAGGAACTCATCTTGCTGTGCGGCCACTACGAGGGCGTGGACCAGCGGGCGATCGACCTGTGCGTCGACGAGGAGCTGTCCATCGGCGACTATGTGCTGACCGGCGGGGAGTTGGCGGCGATGGTCGTTGCCGATAGCGTCGCGCGCCTGATCCCCGGCGTACTCGGATGCGCGCAGAGCGCCCAGTCGGAGTCGTTTTCCTCCGGTCTGCTCGAATACCCGCAGTATACGCGCCCGCGCGTTTACGAGGGCCTCGCGGTGCCGGACGTGTTGCTGGAGGGCAACCACGCGCTGATTGAGGATTGGCGATATGAACAGGCCCTGCGCATTACGCTCGCGAGAAGGCCGGAGATGCTAAAGGGACTGACGATGACCCGGCGTCAGCAAAAGATATACGAGCGCGTGATGGACGAGGAAAAGCATAGGTCGGGCGCCTTGGGCGACAGATGAGCGTTTACCCCTATTGCGCGGGCGGCGAAGAAGCGTATAATGGATCTAACATAAGAGGAGGCGTTTATTGTGTTTTATGAGGGAAAGAAAATGAAGGGCACCTTTGTCGGCCTCTCGATCGGTTATATCGTCCTGGGGCTCGTGCTGCTGCTCTGGCCGCAGATTTCCATGAACATCATCTGCTATGTGCTGGGCGCGGCCGCGGTAGCGCTGGGCGCGATTAAGCTTTGGCGTTACTTCACGGCCGGCGGCCTGGAGCTGATCTTTCTGGACATGTCTACGGGCGTCGTTTCGTTGCTGATCGGCCTCGTATTGCTCATCAAACCCGAGCTGTTGCTGGGGCTCATCCCGATCATCCTGGGCGTGCTGATCGCCGTAGACGGGACGGCGCGCATCCGCACGACGCTGGACCTGCGCAGCGTGGGTTACGCCAACTGGGTGATCGAGCTGATCCTTGCGCTCGTGACGGTCGTTCTGGGCGTGCTACTCATCATCAACCCGATGTTCTCGTTGAATCTGGCGACCGCCTTTATCGGCGCGGCGCTGTGCGTTGACGGCATCATCAACCTGTGGGATATCTTTTATATCTCCCGCCAGCTCAAAAAGCTGCGAAAATAAAATCACTTCCCGGCGGAAGGCGGTAGGAACAGCATGCTTGTATCGGAGCTGAGAGAGCATTTAAAGCATTTCGAAAAAGACGAACTGGCTTTCTTGGTCGTGGAGCTTTACAAGACATTACCCAAAAAGCTGCGCCTAGACCAGGATGTCGACGCATTGATTCAAGGCGCGCAGGACCGTATGGGCGCGGGAAAGGCGAAAAAGGCGCAGGAAAGCCCTGCGGACGTGCAGGCGTTGAAGCCGGAAATTGAACTTTTTCTGGCGAACGCCTATAAACAGAACTATCTTGCCCCTAACCGTTCGGTTCCCAAGCAGGAGCGTCCCAAATGGCGTTTCAAGGTGAAGGGCTTTATAAAGGCGTTGCAGAGCGTCCCCTCTGAGGGGGAAACGGGAAGAACGGCTGCCGACCTCATGGAAAAGCTGTACGCGATGCTCTGCTACGGCTGCTGTTACTACATCTTCAATACGGAGGATCCGTTTCGTTCCGTCGGTATAGCGCAAACCGACGCGCTCGACTGGGTGATCGCCAAGCGGTTTGCGTGCGCTATGGACCGGGAGGCGATCAAGGCGATGGTACAGCTGACGGTCGCCCCCGGGGTGGACAGGCAGACGCTGCACTCGAGCTTGCTCTGCGTGCTGATTGCCAATTTGAAGACGGCGGACGCGAAGATGATCGCGCTCGAGGAGGCAAAGGCACAGGTGCAGGCGCTAAAGGAAAAGGGGTTGGACGTAGGCGCTAAGAAATCCCTGTCGGGTTTCGCCATATATGAGCACAAGGAGCGGATCAACCTTCTCACCGAGCTTGTCTTCCGCCTGAATATGGCGCTTTGCGAGTATGAAGCGGGCATTTACTATTTCAAGGTCAATGTACAGGAGGGCAACCGTGAAATCGCCCTGTATCTGTTGCTGGCTTTGCTGTTTGAGTACGGCCTTAAGGACGAATGGCTCAAAGCGTACCGCACGGCGGTGCAAAGGGGAATCGAACCGCGCAAACAGCTACAGGCGGTATACGAGCATGTGCAGGCGCATGATGCGCTGCCGGAGCGGTTCTGGTAGGCGAATGGCGAGAGGCGCATGATGTAAAAGCAAATAACGCGGCAGCCCGTGAGATGGGGCGGCCGCCTTTTTTACGTCGTCGCCCCTTCCAGCAGGTGTGTCGCGATGACGTGGCTTTGCCTGCGCATGTTCTGGCCATCGAGCATAGCCTGCATGATCGCAAGCGCCGTATTGGCGATGGCGGCCTCGTCCTGCTTGATATGCGTAAATTCGTACTCGCCCAGGTAGCCATACTTTTCGTCAAAGCAACAGATGGCCAGGTCCTCGGGCACGCGGCGGCCGATCGCGACGGCGGCTCGCCGCAGCAGGTGCGCCACGCCGTATTCCGCGCCGATGACGGCGGTAATTTGGGGGTTTTCCCGCAGCCATGCCATCAGCGCCAACTGTTCAGGCGGATCAACCGGGTCCGCGCAAAGGCGGCTGATGGAGGGAACAAAACGGATAATCTTGGAGACGTTGAAGGGCGGAATG
>JAEYAR010000186.1 GCA_023404715.1 Bacillota bacterium
TTTGGCTCCCCAGGTAGGGCTCGAACCTACAACCCTTCGGTTAACAGCCGAATGCTCTGCCATTGAGCTACTGAGGAACATAGAATCCGGCAGCGATCTACTCTCCCGGGCCGTCACCAGCCAAGTACCATCGACGCATAAGGGCTTAACTTCTGTGTTCGGGATGGGAACAGGTGGATCCCCTTCGCCATTGCCACCGGAAAATGTTGTTCTTTCGAACGGATACTATGATACACCCGGCAAGCGGCGCTGTCAAGGACATTTTGTAAAAAAATTGCCCCTTCCGCGACGTAGGATGGCGCGAAGGGGCAAGGATTATGCATGCCAAAGCGGGGAGGGATAGACGCCCGCCTCGACCAGGCCGCGCAGGGCAGAGACGACCACCGGCTTATCCTCTTGATAGGTGACGCCGTACCAGCGGTCGGGGGAGTGCAGGACATCGACCGTCGCCTTGCCCTCCTGCAAAAGAGAGTCGACGACGAAGGGCAGGAAGTACTCGCCCTTGAGCGGGTTTTCGCGCATGGCCTCATCGAGGAAGCGGGGGAATCGTGCGTCGAGCTCGCGCACAAAGCTAGGCGTGAAGCCCCACATATTCATCGACACAGGGCTTGCCGCGGGAATGCGGTGATACGTCTCGCCATCCTCGGTATACATCGCGCCCTCGATCGTCTTGATGATGTGGGTGCGCTCGTGGATCGTCTCGAGATGGCCGTCCGCATCCGTCGTGCACACGCCGCGCGAGACATAGCCGTTGTCGGTCAGCGTATTTTCTACCGGGTAGCCGACCATCGCGTAGCGGTATAGGCGATCGTCTTGGGCTTCCTTCAGGTAATCGTAGATCGTCTTAAAGGCCGATACGCCGTAGTAATCGTCCGCGTTGATGGCGGCAAACGGCGCGTCGATGCATTCCTTGCAGCAGAGCACCGCGTGGCCCGTGCCCCAGGGCTTCGTGCGCCCCTGCGGAAGGGAGTAGCCCGCGGGCAGGGCGTCGAGCTGCTGGAAGGCATAGGATACCTCCATCTCACGCTCGATGCGGTTGCCGATGAGCTGCTTGAAATCCGCCTCCAGCTCGTGCTTGATGAGGAAGACGATGCGCTTAAACCCCGCGCGCTTTGCATCGAAGATGGAATAGTCGATAATCAATTCGCCGTTTGGGCCGACCGGATCCATCTGCTTGAGCCCGCCGTAGCGGCTGCCCATGCCGGCTGCCATGATGACGAGAATTGGTTCGTTCAAGGTCACTGCCTCCTAACATTGCTCGGTTATACATTTATTATAGCAAAATCGATCCCCAATTGCGAGCCCTTACGCGGCAAAAAGCTGCGGTTTACGTGAATTTTGGAAAGATGATGGAAAAAAAGCGTCCGATGCGCTATACTATCAGGTAGAAAAAACACGACAGGAGGCGAATTGCATGGAACGGCAAAAAGGACGCGTGACGATCCCGACGGATGTGGACGTCGTGGAGGATACGCTTCGGCTGATGGACGTGTGGGGCGCGGACGCGATACGCGACTGCGACGGCACCGAGTTCCCGCAGGCGCTGAGGAACACGGGCGCGAAGGTGTACGCGACCTATTACACCACGCGCAAGGACAACGCATGGGCAAAGGCCAACCCGGATGAGATCCAGCAGATGTACGTGGTGACGAGGCCGCGCTGCGCGCAGACGGGGCCGCTTCGCATTCACCTGATGGAAGGCATCTGCGAGGAGCTGCTCCGGGTCAACGATCAGGACGACATCGCCCGCTGGTGGGAGGTCGTCGACCGCACGACGGGGGAGCCGTTGCCGCCGGACGCCTGGCGCTACGACGCCGGGGCGGGGGATGTGGAGATCAAAGCCCCGGCGCCCTATCATAGCTACACGGTGAGCTTTCTGTGCTACATCATCTGGGACCCGGTGCATATGTACAACGCGGTCGTTAACGACTGGCAGGGCGTGGAGCACCAGATGACGTTCGACGTGCGCCAACCCAAGACGCACGCCTACAGCCTGGAGCGCCTGCGCAGGTTTTGCCAGGACAACCCGCATGTAAACGTGATCCGCTTCACGACGTTCTTCCACCAGTTTACGCTCATATTTGACGAGCTGCGTCGCGAAAAATACGTGGACTGGTACGGATACTCCGCCAGCGTGAGCCCTTACATCCTCAAAAAGTTTGAGGCGGAGGCGGGGTATACGTTCCGGCCCGAGTTCATCGTAGACCAGGGCTACTTCAACAACGCTTACCGCGTGCCCTCCAGGGAATTTAAGGACTTCTTGCGCTTCCAGATGAAGGAGGTCGCCGCGCTGGCCAAGGAGATGGTGGACATCTGTCACGCGTGCGGCAAGGAGGCCATGATGTTCCTGGGCGACCACTGGATCGGGACGGAGCCGTTCGGCCCCTACTTCGAATCCATCGGGCTGGACGCGGTGGTCGGCAGCGTGGGCAACGGCGCGACGCTGCGGCTGATCTCGGACATCAAGGGCGCGAAGTATACGGAGGGGCGTCTGCTGCCGTACTTCTTCCCGGATACGTTCCACGAGGGCGGCGACCCGGTGCGAGAAGCCAAGGTGAACTGGGTGACCGCGCGGCGCGCGATCCTGCGCAGCCCGATCGACCGCATCGGCTACGGCGGATACCTGAAGCTGGCGCTCCAGTTCCCTGAGTTTGTCGATTACGTCTCGGACGTATGCGACGAATTCCGCAAGCTTTACGAGAACGCGCGCGGGACGACGCCCTACTGCGTGCGCCGCTTGGCGGTGCTCAACTGCTGGGGCAAGCTGCGCAGCTGGGGCAACCACATGGTTCACCACGGGCTATACTACAAGCAGAATTACAGCTACTTCGGCGTGATCGAGGCGCTGAGCGGGCATCCGTTCGACGTACGCTTCATCAGCTTTGACGACCTGCGGACGGACCCGGGCGCGCTGGACGGCGTGGATGTCGTCATCAATGTCGGCGACGCGGGCACGGCCCAGGGCGGCGGGGACGACTGGAAAGACCCGGCCGTCGTAGAGGCGGTGCGCCGCTTCGTATACGCGGGCGGCGGCTTCATCGGCGTGGGCGAGCCCACGGCCTGCCTGCATCAAGGACGCATCTTTCAACTGGCGGACGTGCTGGGCGTCGAGATGGAAAACGGCTTTACGTTGGGGTATGACAAGTACAATTGGGAAGAGCACGGGCATTTTATCACGGAAGACTGCGAGGGCGAGATCGACTTTGGCGAGGGGCAAAAGAACGTCTACGCGCTGCCGGGCGCGCAGGTGCTGCGCGTGAAGGACAAGGGCGTGCAGCTATGCGCGAATGCGTGCGGCGCAGGGCGCGGCGTGTACGTCAGCGGGCTTCCATATAGCTTTGAAAACAGCCGCCTGCTCTACCGCGCGGTGCTGTGGGCCTCGCACGCGGAGGGCGAGATGCAAAGGTGGTCCTCCAGCAACTACAACGTGGAGGTGCACGCCTACGTAAAGAACGGCAAGTACTGCGTGGTCAACAACACCTACGAACCGCAGACGACGCGCGTTTACCGCGGCGACGGCGAGAGCTTCCCCCTCACGCTCGCGGCCAACGAAATCCGTTGGTTTGAGATTTAAGCGATATTTGGCGCGGCACACATCTTCGGACGTGCCGCGCCCTCATTTTTGTTTTCTTTTCCGCCTCAATCGTGTATAATGAGGAAAACAAAGGAAGCGGGGGATTGGACATGGTCAAGGAAAGAATCGAAGCCCTGCGTGCGGTGTTGCGCGAGAAGGGGCTGTTCGCCTACCTCGTGCCTACGGCGGACTATCACGAGAGCGAATACGTAGGCGGGCACTTCAAGGTGCGCGCGTATTTATCGGGCTTCACGGGCTCGGCGGGCACGCTCGTCGTGACGCAGGAAGAGGCCTGCCTATGGACGGACGGGCGCTATTTTATCCAGGCGGCGGAGCAGCTGGCGGGCTCGGGTATCCGGCTGATGCGCGCGGGGCAGGAGGGCGTGCCTACGCTGGAGGCATACCTGCAAGAGGCGTTGCCGCAGGGCAGCCGCCTGGGCTTTGACGGGCGCGTGGTCAGCGCGGCGATGGGCGAGGACCTGCAGACGCGGCTTGCAAAACGCGGCGTGCAGGTGGCGGATACGGGCGACCTGGCGGACGCGCTGTGGCCGGACCGGCCGCCTATTTCCTGCGAGAGGGCGTTTTTGCTCGACGTGTGGTATGCGGGCGTCCCGGCGGAGGAGAAGCTCGGCTGGCTGCGCGAAGAGATGCGCAGGCAGGGCGCGAACGCGCACGTGCTCACCGCGCTGGCAGACATCGCCTGGCTCTTTAACCTGCGCGGGAACGACATCCCCTTCAACCCGTTCGTGCTCGCCTATGCGGTCATCGAAGACAAGGCGGCCTATCTGTTCGTAGACGCGGCCAAGATTGAGGCGGACGTGCGCAAGGCGCTGGCGGATATTGGCGTGACGCTGATGCCCTATGACGGGGTGTACGATTTTGTGCGCCGTTATGGCGCGGGCGACTGCGTGCTGCTGTGCAAGAGCAAGACCAACTTCGCCATCACCAGCCGGCTAAGCGATCAGGCGCGCGTGATCGACGCGATGAACCCGACGGTCTACAAAAAGGCGGTCAAGAATGAGACGGAAATCGAAAACCTGCGCCGCTCTCACGTCAAGGACGGCGTGGCGTTCACGAAATTCATGTACTGGCTCAAGCGGAACGTCGGCAAAACGCCGATGACCGAGCGCAGCGCGGCGGATTACCTGGAGGCGAGGCGCAGGGAGCAGGACGGGTATATCGAGCCGAGCTTTGCGACCATCAGCGCCTACCAGGCGCACGCGGCGATGATGCATTACAGCGCGACCGAGGAGAGCGACGCGCAGCTTTTGCCCGAGGGCATGCTGCTGGTCGACTCGGGCGGGCAGTACTTCGAGGGCACGACGGACATCACGCGCACCATGGTCCTGGGACCGGTGACGCAGGAGGAGAAGCGGCACTTCTGCGCGGTGCTACGCGGCATGCTTCGCCTCGCAAGCGCCCGCTTCCTCTACGGATGCAACGGGCAAAACCTCGATATCCTCTCGCGCGGCGTGATGTGGGAGATGGATATCGACTATCAATGCGGCACGGGCCACGGCGTCGGCTATCTCTCCGGCGTACACGAGGCGCCGAACGGCTTCCGCTGGAAGCGCGTGCCAGAGCGTTACGACAGCGGCGTGCTCGAAGCGGGCATGGTGACGACCGACGAGCCGGGCATCTACCTGGAAGGCCGCTATGGCATTCGCACGGAAAACGAGCTCGTCTGCCAAAAGGGCGTAAAGAACGAGTACGGTCAGTTCATGTTCTTTGAGACGATCACCGTCGCGCCCATCGACCTGGACGCCGTCGACGTGCAATACCTGCAGCCGGAGGACGTGAAACGGCTCAATGCATATCACGCGTGGGTCTATGAAAAGCTCTCGCCCTTCATGACGCCGGAAGAGGACGCGTGGCTGAGAGCGTATACACGGGCGATCTGATCTTTCGTTGAGGAGGATGGCTATGGCGGTCTACGAACGTATTACCGATCTCATCGGGCGCACGCCGCTGCTGCGTCTTGGCGGCCTGGAGGCGGCGCACGGGATCAAGGCGAGGCTTTTCGCCAAGCTGGAATACATGAACCCGGCGGGCAGCGCCAAGGACCGCGCGGCGCTCTACATGATCCGCGCCGCGCAGGCGTGCGGCGCCCTTGGCCCCGGCGGCGTGATCGTGGAGCCTACGAGCGGCAACACGGGCATCGGCCTGGCGTTTTGCGCGCTCCGGTTCGGCTATCGGGTCGTGCTGACCATGCCGGACACCATGAGCGTGGAGCGGCGCAGCCTTCTCGCCGCGTATGGGGCCCAGCTCGTGCTTACGCCCGGGCGCCTGGGGATGCAAGGCGCCATCGACAAGGCGCGGGAGCTGGCCGCCGCCATCCCCGGGGCCTTCCTCGCCGGGCAATTTGACAACCCGGCCAACCCGCGCGCGCACTATGAGACGACCGGGCCTGAAATCTATCGGGACCTGGGCGGCGAGGTCGACGCGTTCGTCGCCTGCGTCGGCACGGGCGGCACGGTGACGGGCGTCGGCAGCTTCCTCAAGGAGCACAAGCCGGGCGCATACGTCGCGGCGGTGGAGCCGTCGGCCTCGCCTGTGCTCGCGGGCGGCAAGCCGGGCGCGCATAAAATCCAGGGCATCGGCGCGGGATTCGTGCCGGGCGCGCTCTCGAGGGACGTGATCGACGAGGTGATCGCGGTAGACGACGATGAGGCCTTCGCCTTCGCGCGGGAGGCCGTCCGCACGGACGGCGCGCTGTGCGGCATCTCTTCCGGCGCGGCGCTGTGCGCGGCCGTGCGTCTCGCAAAGCGGGCCGATTTTACCGGCCGCACGGTCGTGACGCTGCTGCCGGACGGCGGCGAAAAGTACCTTTCCACACCGGGGTTTTTGACGCCCGACGAAAATACGCCGCTGCCGTAAGGAAAGAATTGATTTTTGTGCGGATTCCCTGTATAATATAGATAGGGAACATAGAATCCCTACAGACTCTGAGAAGGAGGACTGCTTTTATGAAATTGATAATCGCGATCGTTCAGGATGAGGATGCTTCCCGTCTCGTCAGTTCGCTCATGAACGACGGATACGGCGTGACCAAGCTGGCGACGACCGGCGGCTTCCTGCGCGCAGGCAATACGACCCTGCTCGTCGGCGTGGACGACGACCGCTTCCAGGGCGCGATGGCCATCATCGAAAAGATCTGCAAGAGCCGCAAGCAAATCGCGACGTCCCCGTCCCCTGTGGCGGGCACCGCCAGCGTGTATGTGCCCTACCCCATCGAGGTCATGGTCGGCGGCGCGACCGTCTTTGTGCTGGAGGTCGAGCAGTTCGTCAAGCTGTAAGGCGGGCGATGGCTGCTACTAGTCATGAAAGAGGCTACATTGCGTGATTTCTATGGGCAATCTGCCTTGGTCGAACGTCTCGAAAGAGACTTTCGATCGGGGCAGTTTGTTCATGCCTATCTGTTCGTCGGGCCATCGGGCGTAGGCAAGCGCACGGTCGCCCGGCTGCTCACGCAGACCGCGCTTTGCACGGGGCAGGACAAGCCCTGCGGCGTGTGCGGGCCCTGCGTGCGCTTTTTGACGGACAACCATCCCGACGTGAAGACATTGCGCCCCGAAAAATCGCTGGGCGTGGACGGGATGCGCGAGCTCATCGCCGGGGTGCAGCTGCGCGCGTTTGAGGGCGGTGTCAAAGCCGTCCTGCTCGAGCGGGCGGACCGCATGACGGTGCAGGCGCAAAATTGCCTGCTCAAGACGCTGGAGGAGCCCCCGGCGGGCACGCTTTTCTTTTTGCTCACGGATACGCCTAGCGCGCTTTTGCCCACGATCGTCTCGCGCTGCCGCACCGTGCACTTTTACCCGCTGACGCAGGAACAGGAAGCGGCGCGGTTGCGGGAGTTGGGCGTGGCGCCGGAGCGCGCGGCGCTGCTATCGCAGCTATCCGAGGGCAGCGTGGGCGAGGCGCTCAAGATCGATGCGGACGAGGGCTATCTGCAGCTGCGAAGCCGCGTGATGCAATCGGCGTTTGACATGCGCGGGCCGCAGGACGTGCTGCTCATGAGCGCGCGCTTTAAAGACGACAAGGAAAATGCCGAGCGCATTTTGGACATACTGGAAAGGCTGCTGCGAGACGCGATGCGCGCCCAGGCGGGCGGCACGCGCCTTTGCGAGGCGTCGGAAGGCTACGCCGCGTTCGTCTCCCGCACGCGCCTTCCCGTTACGCTCCGATTGCTGGCGCAGGTGGCGCTCGCCAAAAAAATGCGGGCGAGCAACGTGCCCTTTGCGACGGTATGGGAGCATATTTTGCTTGAAATATCAAAGGAGTTAAAATAGATGGCAACGGTGATCGGCGTCCGCTTTAAGCGGGCGGGCAAGGTTTACTTTTTTGATCCCGGTCCGTTTGAAATTCAGGCGGGCGGGAACGTCGTGGTCGAGACCACGCGCGGCGTCGAGCTGGGCGAGGTGGTGACCCCGCCGCGCGACGTGCCGGACGAACAGATCGTGCAGCCGCTGCGCCAGGTGGTGCGCGTGGCGACGGAACAGGACGAGCGCACGCAGCGACGCAACGCGGAAAACGAAAAAAGCGCATTTACGATCTGTCAGGATAAGATCGAGGCGCATAAGCTCGAGATGAAGCTGGTAGACGTCGAATATACGTTCGATAACTCCAAAATCATCTTCTATTTTACGGCCAATGGGCGCGTGGATTTCCGCGCGCTGGTCAAAGACCTGGCGTCGGTCTTCAAGACGCGCATTGAGCTGAGGCAAATCGGCGTGCGCGATGAAGCCAAGATGCTGGGGGGGCTGGGCCCCTGCGGACGGCAGATCTGCTGCCGGGCGTTTTTAGGCGATTTTCAACCGGTGTCGATCAAGATGGCGAAGGAGCAGAGCCTTTCGCTCAACCCGACGAAAATATCCGGCCTGTGCGGGCGGCTGATGTGCTGCCTGAAATATGAGCAGGAGACGTACGAGCAAAGCCGCAAGCGCATGCCGCGCGTAGGCAAGGAAATCGTTACGCCCGACGGGCACGGCACCGTGCTGGACATCAACGTGCTGAGCGAGATCGTGCGCGTGCGCGTGGCGCTGGGCGATGCATTCGAGGTGCGCGAATACCCCTTTGACGCCTGTTCGCGGCCGGCGCAGAGCGAGGCGCCGCGGCCGCGGCCGGATCGCGCCGAGGATGGCCCCGAGCGCTCCGACGACAAACGTCCGGACCGTAGGCCCCCGCGCGAGAAGTCCGACCGGGGCGAGCGGCCACAGCAGGAGCCACGCGCCAAAGGGCGCAAGGAACGTCCGGAGCAAGAGCGGCGCGCCGCAGCGCCGGGCCGCGGACCTGCCTGGGGCAGGCGCCCAAGCGCGGAGGAAGAGGCACAAATCGCCCAGACGCAGCAGGAAGCCGCAGAAGCGGCGCCGCCGGCGCACGAGGCTTCGCCCGAGGCGGAGATCGAACTGCGCGACCCGGCGGATGTGATCGACCTGGAGCTGGATATCCTCGACGCGGAGGGCGACGAGCTGCAGAGCGACTGACCCTTAGAAAGGGCGGTATGCTTGAAAAAAGGTTGCATTTCAAGCGGACGCGTGATAGAATACAAACGGTATCCTTCTATTGATTTTCGGGAGGTGAAATACGATGGCTTACAAAATTACCGACGATTGCATCAGCTGCGGCGCCTGCGCTGCGGAGTGCCCGGTGAACGCGATCAGCGAGGGTGACGGCAAATTCGTAATCGACGCCGATACATGCATTGAGTGCGGCGCTTGCGCCGGCGTGTGTCCGGTATCCGCTCCTGTTCAGGACTAATCCTACATCAGAATGGGCGTGCCTTGCGGCATGCCTGTTTTTTTGTCCCTTGACCGCGGCTTCTTAATCTATGCGCGCCCATTGGCATTTGACAGCCCGCTTGCCGGATGGTATGATACTTGTGACGATTTTACGCAGATAATCGGAGGAAAGCCGTGAGCAATCAGGAAAAACCTACGATGAAGACCATAGCGGACAAGCTGGGGATCTCCATCGGCACAGTCGACCGCGCGCTCAAAAACCGCGGACGGATTAACGACAACACGCGCCGGCAGGTGCTTGAAATGGCGGATAAGCTCGGATACCGGCCCAATGTGCTGGCCAGCACGCTCTCGCGCAGCCAAAAAATTCACGTAGTCGCCCTGTATCCGGCGAAAAACGCCGTCTTTTTTAACGAAATCTCGACGGGCATGAGCGCTGCGCTGCGCGAGCTATCCAGCTATGGGGTGACGCTGGAGCGCATGCATACCATACGCCACAGCCTGCTCAGCCAGAAGCAAATCCTTACGCAGCTCGAGGGGCGGATGGATACGTGGGACGCGCTGATCCTCGCCGCCGCGCACCCGACCGCGCTCAACGAGCAGATCAACGCCTTCGTCGAGGCGGGGAAGACCGTGATTACGATCAACTCCGACGCGGTGGCGAGCAAGCGCCTGTTTTTCGTGGGGCAAGATCAGTTCAGCTCGGGCCGGGTGGCGGCCAATATCATGGGCGAATTCCTGCACGGCAAGGGCAAGGTCGCGCTCTTCACCGGTTTTCGGGACGTCTGGGGCCATGAGGAGCGCTTAAACGGCTTTATCCGCGTGACACGTGAACGCTATCCGGAGCTGTTGCTGGTAGGGCCCTATGAGTATCAGGACGAGGAATTTACGATGCGCGACCTGCTGGGCGAGGTATTCAGCGCCCATCCGGATTTGGCGGGCATCTACGGCACCACGTCCGTCGCGCTGTCTGCGGCGGGCGGATACCTCGCGGAGCACGGCCTGCAAAGCGCCGTGCGCCTCGTGGGGTTTGACACCGACGACGAAATCGCCCAATTCATCCGCGAGGGCATCGTCGATGCGAGCATCCTGCAGGACCCGTTCTCACAGGGATACTATTCGCTCAAGCTGCTCGCCCGCCATCTCATGCAGGCCTGGGAGCCCTCCCAGTCGAGCTACTTTACGCGCATGGAGATCCTGCTGCGCGAAAACGCGCACGGAAACGAGCAGCCGAACTTTTTTTGAAGAAAAATGAGGGCAAATGCGTTTAACTGATGAAAGACGCCGGCTGAGAAAGGAGGGTCCGACATGGCAAAAAAGAGAAAGCGCAAAAGGCGCATCTCCTTCGGCACGGTCCTGATGTTGTTGCTCACGGCGAGCACGCTTTGTCTGGCAGGCGTGTTCATCGCGCGCATCGCGGGCAACGATTTGAAGGTGCAGACGGCGCACCTGTGGAACGAAATCGCGGGAAGCATGAAAATCCCCGGGATGCTGCCGGTGGGCGACGGTTTAAAGCCGTCTGTGTCCACGCCGGAGCCCGCGCAGGCGACAGCGTCCACGCCGGAGCCGACCCCCGCCCCCACGCCCGTGCCGCAGCCGACCGAGCGCACGATCACCATCAGCGCGGTCGGGTCTCTATACGCGCCCAAGAATATCCGTCAAAGCGGCTATGATACGAAGCGCGAGGCTTACGACTTTACCGACATTTTTGCCCGCATTAAACCGTATATTTCGCAGTCCGACCTCACGCTCGCGACGCTGGAGACTTATTTTGCGGGCAAAGAGGCCGGGTACGGCAATTACAACGCGCCGACGGAGCTGCTCGACGCGCTGCGCGGCAGCGGCGTGGACCTGCTCTCGCTCGCATCGGAGTACGCGTTTGAAAAGGGACCGGAAGGACTGGGGCAGACGCTGGCCGAGATCGCGAGCCGCGGCATGATCGCCGCGGGCGCTTATGCGGACGCGCAGGAGGCGGGCCGGGCGCAGGTCTTTCAGATCAACGACGTACAGATCGCCGTGTTGGCATATACCTACGGGTTTAGCGAAAACTCCCAAAGCAAGGCGCGGGCGGCCGAGCGCAAGGCCGTGCCGGTCATCGACCAAAGCGCGATGATCCGCGATATCGCCAATGTGCGCAAGGCGGGGGCGGACCTGGTCATCGTCATGCCGCACTGGGGTACGAAAAACAAGACGGAGGTCGCCTCCAGCACGCGCAGCCTCGCCCGCGCGTTGGCCGAGGCGGGGGCGGATCTGATCATCGGCGCCCACCCCAACGTGGTACAGAAGGTGGAAAGGATGACGGTGACGCGTTCGGACGGTGCGAAGCACGAGGCGTACGTCGCCTATTCGCTGGGCAGCTTCCTCACGGACTCGCGGGAGGCCAAGAACACGGCGGGAATGATTCTGCAGGTTGAGATCGTCTACGATCCGCAGACGCGCAGCGTCCGCTTTGAAGAGGTCTCCTACATGCCCACCTACATTCAGCGGCTGCGTTCGGGGGAGGCGTACGCCTACCGCATCGTGGCCGCAGGGGACGCCAGCTACATCTCAGAGCTGGACGCTTCGACGCAAAAGGCGGTCGAGAGCGCGCGCCAGAGCGTCGCAGAGACGCTCGGCGAAGAGGACGCCGTCAATTTGACGGCGATGTGAACGGAAAGGGCGAAACAGATGGACAAGGCGGGCAGGTATCGCGTGGGCGTGCTGGTGGCGGAGGGGGCGCTCGTATGCGCGCTGCTCGCCTTTACGCGCTTGCCGGCGCTCAACGCCCCGGCAAGCGTGCCTGCGAGCGCGCCGCCGGTGGCGCTGCCCACGATCGCTGCCCCAAGCCCGGCCATGGAGGAAGCGCCGCGAAAGCGCCTGGACCTGAACGAGGCCGACGCCTGGATGCTGGTGGCGATCCCCGGCGTGGGCGAGCAGACCGCGCTGCGCATCGTGGATTACCGGGATGCGCACGGCGGGTTTTGCAGCGTGGAAGAGCTGCTCAACGTGGAAGGCATCGGCGAACAAAAATACGAAGCGATCCTGCCTTTTGTCAGGGTGGGCGAGGAAGAATATGACGAATAGAAAGCTTGCGGATTACGGCATCCGCATCGGCGAGATGGAGCCCGGCGCGCTTGGGAAGATCACCGACGTACCGGGCGTACGCGTCGGCCATGCGACGGTGGACGACGCGCACAGCAAGACCGGCGTGACGGTGGTCATGCCCTGCGAGGAGAACCCGTTTGCAGACAAGCTGACGGCGGCAAGCTTCGTGCTCAACGGCTTTGGAAAGACCGCCGGTCTCATGCAGATCGACGAGCTGGGCACGCTGGAGACGCCCATCGCGCTGACGAACACGCTGAGCGTAGGCGTCGTACACGACGCGCTCGTGGGCTACATGATCGAGCGATGCGCCGGGGAGGGCATTGAGCTGACCTCGGTCAACCCGGTGGTATGCGAGTGCAACGACTCCGTCCTGAGCGACATCCGTCGCCGGGCCGTCACGCAGGCGCACGTGCGGGCGGCGATCGACAGCGCGCGCCTTGATTTTGCGGAGGGGGACGTTGGCGCGGGCAAGGGCACGGTCTGCCACGGCCTCAAGGGCGGCATCGGCAGCGCCTCGCGCATCGTGCCGGTAGGCGCGAAAAAATATACCCTGGGCGTCCTCGTGCAGTCCAACCACGGTCGGTTGGCCGACCTGACGGTGCAGGGCCAACCGATCGGCGTCGGCATCGCGGACGAGGCGGCGCGAGCGGAATGCGACCGCGGGTCGATCATTATGATCCTGGCGACCGACCTGCCGGTGAGCGACCGGCAGCTACGGCGCATCCTCAAGCGCATGAGCGTGGGCATCATTCGCCTGGGCTCCTTCATCGGCCATGGGAGCGGCGAGGTGATGATCGGCTTTACGACGGCCAACCGCATGCGCATGGACGGCGCGCCGACCCTCCGCCATGAAATCCTGCGGGAGGATTTGATCGGGGGCGCCTTCCGCGCGGCGGCGGAGGCGTGCGAGGAGGCCGTGCTGCGCTCGATGCTCTGCGCGGACCGCACGGCGGGGGTGAGCGGGGCGGTCAAGGAGCCGATCGCGCCCTATTTACAGGCGTTCTTCGGCGGAAAGCGGACCTGAAGTGAAGACGGGTGGAGGAAGCGCCCAGTCACATGCAAAAGTACGCGCGCATAGCCTGAGAGTGGGAAGGAAAGTCTTTGAAGCGGAAAGGAGATGCGCCATGCGTTTCATTGAACAGGCCGAAGACGATCTACATATCGAGGGAAAACCCCTCGAACCGATGCGGCCGGCAGCGCTGCACGCCGCCTTGCGCACATGGCCCTACCCGGGTGAGGAAGCCCATGGACGCGCCCTCGCGCCCTCGGCGGAAAAGGCGCAGTTCGCGCAGCGCGTACATAGGCGGGGCATTACCATGCAGCGCGCGGCGCTGCACGACGCCCTGCGCAGGATACAGTCCCTATGAAAAATTCGCCCGGAGCGCAAGCTCCGGGCGAACGGCTGTGACGAGGCGAAATGCTTAGCGTACGAACAGCTGCGTCACGTAGACGTAACCGTTTGAATCGGTGGCGACGCCGATACCCACCTTCGTCCACGAAGTGCTCATCATATTGCGCCGGTGTCCCTCGCTGCTCAAAAACGCGGCATGGGACTTTTCGACGCTGGCGTGGTGCGCGATGTTTTCGCCGACGGAGCTGAAGGCGTAGCCGAAGTTTTTAAGCATGTCCGAGGCGCTGCCGAGCGTCGGCGAGGTATGTGCAAAATACCCGTTTGTCAGCATATCCTGCGACTTCATGCGGGCAAGATAGCAGAGCGTGGGATCGAGCTCGAGCGTTGAGCGACCGTTTTTGTTTCTATCCTCGGTCAGATAATTATATGCTTCTTGCTCTTGCGCTGAAGGCGAACCTATAGTATAATGACCGTCAGTTACGGAAGGCGTTACCATTGCGGTGGGCATCGCCGTAACGGCGGCTGTGGCCGTAGGCTGCGGCGTGGGGATGAAAGCGGTAGCCGTGGGCCGCGGCGTGGCGGTGATAAGGCGCGTGGGCGCGACGGTCGCGCTAGGCGTCCGAGTCGGCGCGGCGGTAGGCCAATCGCAATCGGGCGCGTCAAAAGCCTCGGGGGGGATCGCTGTGGCGAAGATGAGCGGGTCTAAGGCGCCAGACGCGTCGTAGGCGGTTTCGCCGATGGCGCCGACCGGCGCTGCGAGCAACGCGCTGAGGAGCGCGCACGATACGAACTTACTAGGGGTCATTTGGGATACCTCCTTCTGCATTCCAGCGTCGAAAGCGATGCTGTAATAAAATCGTAATGTATTTGAAATGAAATTGCAAACAAAATGGCAGCACGCTTCCATGGAAATACCTTCCCAGGGAGCGATGCGGCAAAAACAATGGGAGGATTGGACATGGGATTTATCAAATGCCCGCGCTGCGAACTGAATTATATTCAGGAGGGGGAGCAGTATTGCACCGTATGCAAGCGGGAGATGAAGGGCGAACTGAAGGACGATCCGTTTGAGCTTTGCTCGGTATGCAACGAGAACCCTGCGCTGCCCGGCAAGGACATGTGCCTGTTTTGCCTCAAGGAGATGGGCAAGGTCTCGGACGAGACGCCCGATGCGGACGCCGAAGAGGTCGCCCCCGGTGCGGAGCTGGAGCTGGAGGGCGTAAGCATGATGGACGAAATCACGCCGGACATCGCCGTCGATATCCCGGACCGGGAGCTGGGCGAAATCGACCAGGAGCTCTCGCTCGAGGAGACCGCCGAAGAGGAAGAAGAGACCGCGCGCCGCGAGGAGGACGATGAGGAGCCGGTGTAATGCGCCGAAAGAAGGGTGTGGGAAGGCATGAGAATTTTCGCAATCGCCGACCTGCACCTGCCCGGCGGGGATACGAAGCCCATGGACGTGTTCGGCCCGCAGTGGGAAAACCACTTTACACGCATCTGCGCGGATTGGCGCGAGCGCGTGCAGGGCGATGACGTGGTGCTGCTGCCGGGCGATACCTCGTGGGCGATGCAGCTTCATGCGGCGCTGCCTGATCTCGAACAGATCGGGGAGCTGCCGGGGCGAAAGGTGCTGATCAGGGGCAACCACGACTTCTGGTGGGGCTCGATTACGCGCCTACGCGCAGCGCTTCCGCAGGGCTTTTATGCGCTGCAAAACGACGCGCTGATGCTATCCGGCGTCCTCTTTGCGGGCACGCGGGGATGGATCTGCCCGGGCGGCCCGGGGGAGAGCGCGAAGGACAGGAAGATCTATGAGCGAGAGCTGCAAAGGCTGAGCCTTTCGCTCAGGGAGGCCAGGCGGTTGTCGAGCGACGCGCCGATCGTGGCGATGCTCCACTTCCCCCCCTTTTTGGAGTCCGCGGCGCCGACGGGCTTTACGCAGATGCTCAGCGAGTACGGCGTGCGCTTTGCGGTTTATGGCCATCTGCACGGCGCAAGCACCGCGCGGGCGTTTAACGGGGAGCTGGACGGCGTGCGTTATGCCCTGGTATCCTGCGACGCGCTGGGCTTTGCGCTTCGTGAAATTGAATATTGAAGGCGCGTGATAGCGTAAAAAGAGCCGAACGACTGGCTCTTTTCTTTTTCGC
The DNA here is from genome assembly GCA_023404715.1 of Bacillota bacterium. Taxonomy (GTDB): domain Bacteria; phylum Bacillota; class Clostridia; order Christensenellales; family Aristaeellaceae; genus Beduinella. Next base: position 15,895 of record JAEYAR010000186.1, read on the forward strand.
GATTTGTTATGATATATAAATAATAATTGCGCAACATATACCTCAGGTATGTTCATAAAATTGACGCAAATACAACATATAGGGATTTTGATTTGTCAAGTTGTAAAATATGACAAAATGGGCGAAAAACGTTATATTTCAAGGGTTTTCAGCAAATGGGGAACGCTTTGTCGCATCCTGTCGAACGGGTGTCGGCGACGGGGCGTTCTTTTTTAAATATGACGAAAGTATTACGAAGACGCACAGTAACGTCATACTCTTTTTTTCTCAAAATACTTGAAAAGTGGAGGAGAGTGGTGTATAAAAGAGAATAGTTCCACGAAGTAGAGGGCAAGGGGCCGGAAAGGAGGATGCGAGATGGCGATGGCGGACTTTGCGGGTTCCTTCGAGCACAGTCTGGACAGCAAAGGGCGCGTCATCATCCCGGTATCCTTCCGTGAACAGCTGGGTGAAAACTTCACCATCGCCCTCAACAGCGAAAATACGGCGCTTGCGCTCTATCCGCAGGAAAAGTGGGAACGGATCAAAGCGCGCCTATCGCAGGTGCGCAGCACGGATGTCAAGGGAATGATGTACGTCAGATATATCATGGGCAATGCGTATACGGGCAATATCATGGACGCGCAGGGGCGCATCCTGTTGCCACAAAAGCTGCGCGCAAAGGTAGGGCTCACGCGGGAGCTTGTCTTCGTGGGCATGAACGAGCACGTCGAAATCTGGGATGCGGCGCGCTATCAGAGCCAGGAGCAGGAGGCGGAGCTTGATTTTGCCGACTTGCTGGCGCATATGGAGGAAAGGTATTGACCGACCGGCTGAAAAACCGTCGATTGCCATAAGGCGGCGTGTGCATGACCGTCCGGCAGTTCTCGATCGGAGGAAAGGGGAATACACTGATGGCAGAGCAGGTGAAGCACATACGCCGAAACGCGTATGCGTACGCCATGCCCGTTGTGGACGGAAGCAGCGCGCTCGCGCCGCAGCAGCGTACCCCGGAAGAGGCGCCGCAACCAAAGCGGCGTGAGATACAGCCGATGGGACCCGAGCGCAAAGAGGAGAAGAAGGCGCGGCCAAACCATCTGGCAGCGGTGATGATCGTAGGGCTCGCCAGCGTGCTATGCGCGGTGTGCTTCATGTCGCTCACGCAGATGGCGCGGGCCTCGAAGCTGCAAAAGGACATCGTCGCCATGCAAAAGAGCATTGCGCAGGAGGAGGAAAACAACCTGCTGCTGCGCCAGCAGCTGACGGAGGCGACCGACGGCGAGATGATCCGAAACTACGCCGTCAACAAGCTGGGCATGATCAAGCCCACGAGCAAGCAGCTGTTCAGCATTACCGTCGATCAGAGCGCACAAGTGAATAATCCATCAAGCACACAAGAGGACGCCCAACAGGGAAAGATCGATTGGCTCGGCGTGCTCTTGGGACTGCTGAAATAGCAGCCCCTGCGGAGGGGGAATGCGGCTTGTTATCGCCGGGGATGACTGTACGAAAGCGTCTGATCTGGTTGATGGTCGGGTTCTGCCTCCTTTTTCTTGCGTTGTGCGGCAGGCTCTTTCAACTTCAGGTCGTTAGAGCGGCGGAATTGACGCAGCGCGGCGTCAACCAATGGACGCGTAGCGGCATCGTATCCGCCAAGCGCGGAGATATCACGGACCGCAACGGGAAGCTGCTCGTACAGAGCACGACGGCCTACATCGTCTGCGCCAACCCTAGGCAGGTGGAAAACCCCGAGGGGATGGCGCGGGTGCTGGGCGAGGTCCTGGGCTTGGATGAGGAAACCGTTGTGAAGAAGGTTTCGGACAAGACAAAGTCTTCCGTGATCCTCAAGCGGCAGGTGCCGCGCGAGGACGTCAACACGCTCAGGGACCTGAAGGAACGCGAGGAATATATCCGTTCAGGCGCGCTCAAAGGGCTGACCTTTGACGAGGACACGAAAAGATGGTATCCTATGGGGGACTACCTCGCCCAGACGCTGGGCATTACGAACGTGGACAGCGTCGGACAATCAGGGCTCGAGCAGTACTACGAGGATTATCTGGCCGGACAGCCGGGCAAGATCGTCTCTGAGGTAGACGCCAGGGCGCGCACGCTGCAGGACGGAGAGCGCCAGTACATTCCGGCTGTCGCCGGGAACACCCTGAGGCTCACCATCGACAAGGAAATCCAAAGCTTCGTGGAAAAGGCGCTGCGCCAGTGCATCGAGGTGAACGAGGCGGCCAAGGTGCAGGCGATCGTCATGGATGTGAACACCGGCGAGGTGCTCGCGATGTCCATGAAGCCGGATTACGACCCCAACGACCCGCCGAGAAACGACAGCGAGACGCTGCAAAGCCTCATGCGCATCACGGCGATCAGCGACGTGTACGAGCCGGGCTCCACCTTCAAGATGCTGACGGCGTCCGCCGCGCTCGACAGCGGCGTCACAAACCCGGACGATGCGTTTTATTGCTCCGGGCGCATCACGGTGGACGGCGATACCATCCGCTGCTGGGGCAACCCGCACGGCGCGGAGACGATGAAAAAGGCCATACAGAACTCCTGCAACCCCGTCTTCGTCGAGCTGGCTTTGCGGCTGGGGACGGACCGCCTGTATCGCTACCTGCGCGCGTTTGGCCTGGGGACGCCGACGGGTATCGACCTGCCGGGCGAAGCGAGCGGCATCCTGATCGGCGCGCCCTACGTCAAGAACGTCGACCTGGCCCGCATAGGCTTTGGGCAGAGCGTCGCGGTGACGCCGCTGCAGATGATCACGGCTGCGTGCGCCGTAGTCAACGGCGGGCGTCTGATGCGCCCCTATATCGTGAAGGAAGTGCTGGACGAGGATGGAAACGTCGTGGAGCGCACGCAGCCGCACGTCGTTTCCACGCCGATATCGGCCGAAACCTCCGGGGTGATGCGCGAGCTGCTCGAAAGCGTCGTGGCGGAAGGCGGCGGCAAGAACGCGCAGGTGGAGGGCTACCGGATCGGCGGAAAGACCGGCACGGCTCAGGTGTACAAGGACGGCAAGATCGTCAGGAACGTCCATATCGGCTCGTTCGTGGGCTTTGCCCCGGCGGACGACCCGAAATTCGCGGTCATCGTGATCGTGGATGAAGCGTCCGTATTCGTCGATTACGGCGGGACGACGGCGGCGCCATTTGCCAAGCAGATCATGCAGGAAACGCTGGAGTACATGGGCGTCATGCCCTACGATACGCAGCCCAAGCAGCAGGTCAAGGTGCCCGAGGCGCGCGGCATGACCGTGCGGGAGGCGAAGGCGCTGCTTTCGGACGTCGGGCTGGAGGCGCTCGTGGACGGCGAGGAAGACACGGTGCTGGGACAGATGCCCCTGCCCGGCGCGACGATGACGGAAGGATCCATCGTGATGCTTTACGTGACGGAGGGGACGCCGCCCGACGCGCAGGACCTGGTGCTTGTGCCGGACGTGCTGGGTAAGCCGATCGTAGAGGCGAGCCGGCTGCTGCGCGCACGCGAGCTGGAACTGCTGATAGAGGGAAGCGGTCTGGCGGCCCGGCAGAAGCCCGCTGCCGGCACCTATGTAGAACCGGGCACGCAGGTGACCGTGACCTTTGAAATACCATAAAAACCGCCGCGGGCAGCGGCAGGCCGGAGGAATGACGATGTACCTGAAGGATTTGCTGATAGACGTTCCCGAAGTGCTGGATACGCGCGGCGACACCGCCACTTGGATCGGGGCGCTCAGCGCCGATTCACGCAAGCGCGTAAACGAGGGGCTGTTCTTCTGCTTCGCCGGCGCGAGCTTTGACGCGCACGATTTTGCGGGGCAGGCGGTGGAGAACGGCTGCGTCGCCCTGATTGTGGAGCGCTATCTGGAGGAGATCCATGC
>JAEYAR010000201.1 GCA_023404715.1 Bacillota bacterium
CTTGGCGTGCTGACACCGATGGAGAAGCACCTACTGTACCTTGCTGCTTAAAAAGCGGCCAGCAGCCGAAGCTGCTGACCGACAATTTTTATATTTTTTCATTGTCCTCTTGACGGGGAGCAGTTCAGCCAAAGGGATGACGGCGCTTTCTGTTGGCGCTCATTTTAAATGACTATCAAACCACTTGCCGATCTCCTCCAACCGACGCACCCGGTGCTTGGGCTTGCCGCTCCTGGATAGCTCATGGTTCTCGCCGCGGAACATGCATAGCCGCGCCTCGCACCCGTGATACTTGAGCGCGGTAAACATCTGCAGGCCTTCCGCCAGGCAGCAGCGGTAATCCTCGTCCGAGTGGATGAAGAGCGTCGGCGTCACGCAGCGGTCTGCATACCGCAGCGGCGAGTGCCACCACATCTTGTCGTGGTTCTCCCACGGCGTGCTGAGCTGCTGGTCTGTATTGAAGTAATAGCCGATGTCCGTCATATTCGTCTTGGAGATCCAGTTGGCGATGGAGCGCTGCGAGGCCGCGGCCGCAAAGCGGTTCGTATGCCCGATGATCCAGTTCGTCATGAAGCCGCCGTAGCTGCCGCCCGTGACGCCCAGGCGCTTTTCATCGATTTGTGGGTAGCGCGCGAGCACCGCGTCCGTAAAACGCATCAAGTCGTCATAGTCGATCGTGCCGTACTTGCCGCGGATATCCGCAAAGTTGTCCCCGCGTCCGTCGCCCCCGCGCGGATTGCAGTAGAAGACGAAGTAGCCGTCGCTCGCCCACACCTGCATCTCGTGGAAAAACACGCTGCCGAAGGCGACCTTGGGGCCGCCGTGGATGTCCAAAATCGCCGGATAGCGCTTTTGCGGATCAAAGTCAATCGGTTTTAAAACAAAGCCTTCGATACACACGCCGTCCGATTCGATGTTCAGCGGCTCGGGAACGCTTAACGCGTGCGTGCCGGTAAAATCCTCATTCAGGCGGGTCATCTGGCGTAGTCCGTCCGCCGCCTCGTAAACCTCCTGTAGCGCAAGCCCCCGCATGCCGCATAGCAGGATACGGCCCGCGCGCACGTCAAAGCAGTCGATCGAGCCTGCGCCCTCCACTACCACCTCAGCCGCTCCGTCCTTATTTACGCGCAGCAGCCGCGTATCCGTGTGATGCGCGCAGGTGTAGTAGAGGTGCTCCCCCTCAAACCGTACGCCGTAGCCGCCGCCGTAGCGCGCGTCTGCCGCCACGTTGCTGCCCGGCGCCTCGTCGCGGTAGAACAGTTTTACGGCCTTGCCGCCGCGAGCGGCGTACAGCGCCGGGTTCTCGTTGAGCCCATGGCGCTCCATATCCGTCGCAAAGAAGACGCGCTCGCCTTGCCAGAACCCAACGCGCTCGATCTCGAGCTCCCCGTCGGGCACGAGGCATTCTTCCTTCCCTGCAGCCAGATCGATCAGGTACAGGCCGCTCGTCACCCCGCGCTTGCCCTTAGGGGCTGCGCCGCTGTATAGGATGCTATCCGCCTGGGTTTCAAAGCTCTCCACGTCCATTTCCGGCGCGGTGAGGGGCTTGATCTGGCCTGCGTCGTACAGAAACAGGCGCGTGCGCTTTTGATTGATAAATCCCTTCCCGTTTTGCCAAAAGGGGATTTCGTCCAGCACCTCGTAGTCGCGCTCTTCTTCCAGCGCCTTGAGCGCGAACTCCCGCTCCGCATCCGTCATATCGGCAAAGTCGGGGCCGCCTATTTTCCACTCGCAGGCCATGACCCACCGCCCGTCCCCCAGGCGCTTTGTCTTTTGCACCTTATACGGAAGCCTCAGCCACTCCTGCGCCTCGCCGCCGCATAGCCGGATGCGGTGGAACACGCTCAGCGCCTCGCCGCGCTCCGCGCGCGTTTTGTCTCGCGGTTCGCGCAGCGCGGGGAAGACGATCGCTCCTTCTCCGTCCCAAAAGTAGCCGCTACCGTCCCGGGCCGTCAGCGCCCGGCTTTCACCCGTCGCTAGGTCCAGCACGTAGAGCGCGTTTTTATAGCCGTTCTCTTCCTCGTCCGCTTGCGTCACCACGAACGCCGCGTGCGCGCCGTCGGGCGAGAGAGAGAGCTCAGAGATATACTTGTAGCGTAGAAAGTCCTTGATTTCAATCTTCCGCATGCCAGGCTCCTCCGTTTCGTGTCTTTTTTCCTATAGGAGTAATACGACGCCTGCGCCCGGCGTTCCTGCCCGCGTTCACATTTCATCCATAGGATCCATCGAGTCCCTGTCTTGTCAAATGCATCCATATTATTCAAGCGCGGTCATGCTCAAAAGGTTGCGCGAAAGAAAAATTGCGCCCGCTGCCGATTTACTGTGGCAGCAGGCGCGTTATCCTACGCTTTACTTCGCGAATTCGACGCTGCGCGTCTCGCGGATGACGTTGACCTTGATCTGGCCCGGATATTCCAGTTCCTTTTCGATGCGCTTGGCCACCTCGCGGGCGAGGATGAGCGTGCCCGCGTCGTTGATGTCCTCGGGCTTCACAGCGATGCGCACCTCGCGGCCGGACTGGATGGCGAACGACTTGTCGACGCCAGGGAAGCCGTTAGCGATCTCCTCCAGCTTCTCTAGCCTGCGGATGTAATTCTCGATCGATTCGCGGCGGGCGCCGGGGCGGGCGGCGGAAATTGCGTCCGCAGCCTGTACGAGCACCGCCTCGATCGTCTGCGGTTCGATGTCGTTGTGATGCGCGAGGATGCAGTGCACGACCTCCGCCGGCTCGTGGTACTTGCGCGCCAATTCGCCGCCGAGCTGCACGTGCGTGCCCTCCTGCTCGTGGTCGACCGCCTTGCCGATGTCGTGCAGCAGGCCTGCGCGCTTAGCGAGTTGAACGTCCGCGCCCAGCTCCGCCGCCATCAGGCCCGCCAGGTGCGATACCTCGATGGAGTGCTTGAGCACGTTTTGCCCATAGCTCGTGCGATAGCGCATCCGTCCCAGCAGCTTGACCAGCTCGTGATGGATGGAATGCATGTTGGTCTCGAAGACCGCCTGCTCGCCCGCCTCGCGGATCTGGTTGTCGACCTCCTTGCGGGCCTTCTCCACCATTTCCTCGATGCGCGCGGGATGGATGCGCCCGTCTGCGATGAGCTTTTCCAGCGCCACGCGCGCCACCTCGCGGCGCACAGGGTCGAAGGCGGAGACGATGACCGCCTCCGGCGTATCGTCGATGATGAGATCCACGCCCGTCGCCGTCTCCAGCGTGCGGATGTTGCGGCCTTCGCGGCCGATGATGCGGCCCTTCATGTCCTCGTTGGGCAGATTGACGACCGATACGGTAGTCTCCGCGACGTGGTCGGATGCGCAGCGCTGGATCGCCATGGCGACGATGTTGCGCGCCTTCTTGTCCGCCTCTTCCTTGGCGTTTTGCTCGATCTCGCGCACCATCACAGCCGCGTCGTGGAACGCTTCCTTCTGTACGCGGTTCATGATGATCTCTCGCGCTTCCTCCTGCGTCATCTGCGCGATGCGCTGCAGCTCCGCCAGCTGCTTATCGTACATCCCCTGCGCCTCGTCGGTGAGACGCTGCAGGTCCTCCTGCTTGCGGTTGAGGCCATCCTCACGCACCTCGAGGTTGTCCATCTTTTTGTCGAGCGTTTCCTCGCGCTGCTGCACGCGGCGCTCGCTACGCTGTACTTCGTTGCGCCGGTCGCGAATTTCGCGGTCGAGTTCCGTCTTGAGGCGCAGCACCTCTTCCTTAGCTTCCAGAATGGTCTCTTTTTTCTTATCCTCCGCGCGTCGCTGCGCCTCCTCGAGCAAATTCTTGGCGTATTCTTCCGTGCGTCCGATTTTCTTTTCCTGTGTGTTCTTGCGATACGTATATCCGCCATAGCCGCCTGCGGCGGCGCCGACGATGATACCCAGTAAGATCCATAAAAAGGTCACGGTCTTTCCTCACTCCTTCATTCAAAAATGGAGCCGAGCCGCTGTATCAGCGCTCGGCAACGGATTCAAGCTTTCAGCTCTTATTCGTCCTTCCAGCCCAAATCACGCCTTTCAGCCACGCGTCGTGCGTATGCAAAAAAGGCGGCATGAGCCAGCAACAGCATGTTGTCTAAATCTATACGCCGCGATACAGCCTTTTCTCACAAACATAGATTGGCAAAATACGATCTATGCCGTTATCTATCACAATCGAAGGCCAAACCGCCTGTATTCAGAAGACATCAAACGCCCGGACGAACCTGTCCTACCTTGGCACTTACATCTTTACAGAAATATTGTACCGATTTGGCGCACATCTGTCAAGCGCATGCGGACGTTTCCGGGCGATTATGACGAACTTTTCTTTTCCAGCCGGCACGGCCAAAGCGCATATTGGAGGGTGAAGACCCTCCGCCCGCGTCTATCGACGCGCGTATATCAAAAAAAGCCATGGGTTACATGGCTTTAGCGTCTTCCTTTGCATTGCGGCGCGCCGGCCGCACATCATTCGTCGGCGACGGAATCATCGATCTCCGCCTCGTCCTCACGCTCTCTTTCGCCGATCTCCAGCTTGGCCTCGATCTTGCCGGCCATCAGCTCCGCGCGGATGAGCTCGTCGATCTCCGCGGCGACGTCGGGGTTTTCCTTGAGGAATTTGCGCGTATTGTCACGGCCCTGGCCGATGCGCTGATCCTTGTAGCTAAACCACGCGCCGCTCTTATGGATGATGTCGCGCTCGACCGCAAGATCCAGCAGGCTGCTCTCCTTGGAGATGCCCTCGCCGTACAGGATATCGAACTCCGCCACGCGGAACGGCGGCGCGACCTTGTTCTTCACGATCTTCGCTTTCGTGCGGTTGCCCAGTACCTCCGACCCGTTCTTCAGCTGCTCGCCGCGGCGCACGTCGATGCGCACGGAGGCGTAGAACTTGAGCGCCCGGCCGCCCGTGGTCGTCTCCGGGTTGCCGTACATGACGCCGACCTTCTCGCGCAGCTGATTGATGAAGATCACCGTCGCGCCCGTCTTGCTGATGACGCCCGTCAGCTTGCGCAGCGCCTGCGACATGAGGCGGGCCTGCAGGCCTACGAACGAGTCGCCCATATCGCCGTCGATCTCCGCCTTGGGCACGAGCGCCGCGACCGAGTCGACGACGACCAGCTCGATCGCGCCCGAGCGTACCAGCGCCTCACAGATTTCCAGCGCCTGCTCGCCCGTGTCCGGCTGCGATACGTAAAGCTCGTCGATGTCCACGCCCAGCTTTTTCGCATAGGCCGGATCGAGCGCGTGCTCCGCGTCGATGAAGGCCGCCACCCCGCCCTGCTTTTGGCACTGCGCCACCACGTGCAGCGCGACGGTCGTCTTGCCGGAGGATTCCGGCCCGAAGATCTCCACCACGCGCCCCTTGGGGATGCCGCCTACGCCCAGCGCAGCATCGAGCACGAGGCAACCGGTGGGGATGACCTGTATGTCGTTCATCTGCCCCTTCGCGCCTAGCTTCATCAGCGCGCCTTTGCCGAACTGCTTTTCGATGCCCGCTAGGGCGGATTCCAACGCCTTTTTCTTCTCGTCTTCCGTCTCAGGGAGCGCCGGTTTTTCCGCCTTCTTGTCTTTTGCCGCCATTTTTACTCCTCGCTCTCATCTTTTTAACTTCTAAGGATACGTCCCGGCCATCAGCAGGCCGGTCTCAGCGCAGCTGCCCTTTGGCCGCCAGGCGAATCATGTCGAGCGCGTGCAGGGATGCAAGCGTACGGATGCGCTCCCTGTCGCCGCCAAGCTGCAGCCGGCGGACGGTCGTCCCCTCCGGGCAGGCGACCGCCACGTAAACCAGACCGACGGGTTTTTCCTCCGTACCGCCGCCCGGCCCGGCGATGCCCGTCGTGGCGGCCGCCACGTCCGCGCCGCTGCGCGCGCGTAGCCCCTCCGCCATTTCCCTCGCACATGCCTCGCTGACCGCGCCGTGATCGCGCAGGGTCTGCGCTCTTACGCCGAGGTAGCGCTCCTTCGCGTCGTTGGCGTACGTCACGTGCGACTCGTGGAGCACCGCCGATGCGCCGGGGATCGCCACCAGCCGGGCGGCGACCAGGCCGCCTGTGCACGACTCCGCAACCGCCACCGTGCGGCCCGCGCGAATCAGCGCGTCTACTGCGTAATGCTCCATGCTGTCGGAGGGTTCGCGGCTGATCGCGTACACCGCGTCGCCCAAGCGGCTCGCCACCGCCTCCACCGTCGGCGCAATGCGCGCAAGGGCGTCCTCCTCGCTCTCCCCGCGCGCGCTCACGCGCAGCTGCACCTCGCCCAGGGAGCAGTACGGCGCGATGGTCACCTCGCCCTGCGCGTCGATCAAATCCTTGACACGCGTCTCCGCGTCGCTCTCGCCCACGCCGAAGATGCGGATATAGCGCGAGGCGATCGCCCCGCCGGTCCGAGCGGTCAGATAGGGCATGACGCGCTTTTCGAACATGTCCTTCAGCTCATAGGGCGGCCCCGGCAGTTGGATGACGGCCTTGCCATCCTGCTCGACGATGCAGCCCGGCGCCGTTCCCCGGTCGTTTTTGAGGATGACCGCCCCCTTGGCGAACATCGCTTGCCGTTCGTTGTTTTGCGCCATCGCGCGGTGCATCGATGCAAAATAGCGCTCAATATCCCGCAGGCTCTCTTCATCCTTCTCCATGGGCAGGCCCAGCACCTGCGCTACGATCTCCTTGCTCAAATCGTCGCCCGTCGGCCCCAGGCCGCCGGTGGTGATCACGATATCGCTGCGATCAAGCGCGCGGCGCAGCGTCTCGCCCATGCGCGCGGGGTTGTCGCCCACGGTCGTATGGTAGTAGACCGAGATGCCCAGCATGGAGAGCCTGCGCGATAGATACTGCGCGTCCGTATTGACGATCTGCCCCATCAGCAGCTCGGTTCCGATGGATACGATTTCTGCGATCAAGATCAATAACCCTTTCTGCACGTTCCGATATGGTCTTTGAGATTTTCTAACCGATCAAAGGCTACCGGCAAACGGGCCGCGTCATTTTTTCTCCGAGAGCACGCCCCGGTTTTGCCATACGTAATCCGCCATCGACCAGACCGTCAGGACGACGGCGGCATATAGCACGATTTCGGTGAGCACGGCCAGCGAAGGCACGTTGAGCGTCAGGAGCATGACCGCCGCCATCTGCAAGACGGTTTTGACCTTGCCCAGAATGCCCGCCGCGATGACGCGCCCTTGTTCCACCGCCACGAGGCGCAGGCCGCTGACCACAAACTCGCGCGCGACGAAGACGACGCACATCCAGGCCGGCATGCGCGAAATGTCCACCATCACGATGAACGCCGTGATCGTCAGCAGCTTGTCCGCGATCGGGTCCATAAATTTGCCGAAGTTCGTCACCAAGCCATGCTTGCGGGCGATCTTGCCGTCCAGCAGATCTGTCAGCGACGCGCCAGCGAACACCACCAGCGCCACAAAGTTCGCCCAGGGGGCGTCGCCGCCCGCCCACATGAGGATTAAGTAGACCGGAACCAGGGCGATGCGCAGCAGCGTCAGCTTATTGGGTAGGTTCATAGGCTCTCTCCTATCAGATCGTACTCCATTGCGCGCGTAATGCGCACGTCCACATAGCTGCCCGGCAGCACGTCCTTATCGGATGTAAAGAGGATCTGCCCGTCCGTCTCCGGCGCTTCCATCTGCGAGCGGCCTACGATGTAGCCGTCGCGCCGCCCTTCGGCCAATACGCGGCAGGCCGAACCTACGCGCAGTCCATTTCTTCGCAGCGAAATCTCCTGCTGCTGGGTCATCAGCGCGTCCAGGCGCTGCTGCTTGACTTCCTCCGGTATCTGGTCCGGCATCAGGGCCGCGGGCGTGTCCTCCTCGGCCGAATAGGCAAACGCGCCCAGCCGGTCAAACTCCGCTTCTTTCAAAAACGCCATCAGCTCGTCAAACTGCGCCTGCGTCTCGCCGGGAAAGCCCACGATGATCGACGTTCGCAACATCATGCCCCGCCGGCGGATTTCCTGCGCGAGGTAGCGGATGTGCTCCGCCGTGCCGTGCCTGTTCATGCGGCGCAGCAGCAGCGGATCGATATGCTGGATCGGCAAATCGATGTATTTGCAGGCATTGGGCAGGCGGCCGATGGTGTCGAGCAGGCGGTCGTCTACCCGGTCGGGGTAGCAGTAAAGCGTGCGTAGGAAGGTGACCCCTTCGATTGGCGAGGCCGCCTCCAAGAGCTCCGGCAGCCGGCTGCGCCCATCCCCCCAATCCGTGCCGTAGCGGGTGGTATCCTGGGCGACGAGCGTGATTTCGCTCACGCCGCGCGCCGTCAGCGTGCGGATCTCGCTCAAGATATCCTCCGTCGGGCGCGAGCGGTAACCGCCCCGGATGAGCGGGATCGCGCAGTAGCTGCACCGGTTGTCGCACCCGTCGCCGATCTTGACGTACGCGCTGTAGCTGGGCGTCGTCAGCACCCGGTCGCATTCGAGGAAGCCGCTCGTGGGCGACACGTACGTCGGGCGCAGGCGCCCCTCGGCCTCCTCGATGGCCGAAAGCAGCTTGTCGTACTGCCCGACGCCCAATATGGCGTCCACCTCCGGCATCTCGTCGCGCACAGCCTCAGGGTAACGCTGGGCGAAGCAGCCCGTCGCGATGAGCAGCCGGCAGCAGCCGCGCTCTTTATACTGCGCCATCTCGAAGATGGTTTCGATCGATTCTTCCTTGGCCGGGCCGATAAACCCGCATGTGTTCACGATGATGACCTGCGCCTTCGCCGGGTCGGAAACGATCCTGTACCCCGCCTGCGAAAGCATGCCCAGCATTTGCTCTGTATCCACGCGGTTCTTGCTGCACCCTAGCGATACCACGCCCACTGTTGCCTTCAATTTGTTCTCCTGTTCTCACGCGTTCAAGGCGAACGTGCGTTTCGTTTGTCCTCTGTATTGTACCATTATGCGAAACAAAAATCAATTCCCATCTTTGGGTTTTGCCCGAAACCGACGGTGTAAATATCGTCCCAGCAAGAGCAAGAGGCGCACGGACGCGTAGACGGCGAACATCGCCATAAAGCCCCACATGCCGGAAACGATGTCCGAAAAGTCCATATTGCCGGTCCCCGATACCTTCTGTCCGATTTCGATGGCGAACGTGATGACCACCATGACCGTAAATACGTAGATGAACGAAACCGCGGTGACGCTCAGCTTTGCCAATCGCTTGAATACGGCGTGCACCGCAAAAAAGATCGCCATACCCAGCACGCCGATGACGAGAAAATGCAGCTCCTTGTCGGTGAAGGAGGCCTCCATGGCGTCGTTAAGGTGCAGGATGTCTTCGTGTACGTGGCTGATCACGTCGATCACCCAATAGAGAAGTGCTTTCATAAGCATAGCACTCCCTTCACATGTTATTGCCTGGATTAAAGGCCCACCAAAGCAACGGATGACAGCGCTTTATTCTTCCCCGCGTACGTCGCCCTCATCCTCGCCGAGGCTGTGGATCAGCCCGGCGTAGATGTCGCCCGCGCGCCCTTCCCAGCGCTTGCACATGAGGCCCGCCTGCGCGCGCGTGGGCACATTCAGCCTCAGGTCGAGCAGCGTCATATCCTGCTCCAGCAGCCGAAGGCGCACGACGAAGCCGTCGCCCTCCTCCCGCCAATCCGCGAGCACGTGCTTTTCGCGGCTGATGCGCGCCTTCCAGCCGCCGCACAGCGCCTCTACCCTCTCCCTGCGCGAGTTGGGGATATGTCCTATGAACATCGAAAGCGTGTCGCGACCCGATTGCGATAGGCTGTATAGCTTGCCGATCTCATGCTCTCGCGTCCGCAGCATGCCTGCGTCCGTCAAATCCGCCAGGCCGATCTGCAATTCGATGTAGTCCATGATCTCGCCCTCCGCCGTAAAGGCGAGCAGCTGCTGCGCGCTGCATGCGCCGAGCTTGTCCAGTATCAGCAGCAGGATGAGCCTGTTTTCCGTCGGCGTCGGGCGGTGCGATACGATCATGCGGTTCCCTCCCGTCTTGGCTGGGCGGTCTTTCCCCGCCTTATAAAGAAAAGCCCTCAAACGGCTTCGTTTGAGAGCGGCTAAAAGCGTACAAAACCTGGCCTGCATCGCAGGCCAAACCGGAGACGATCAGACCATAAAGGGCTTAACCTTCTCCATGAGGTCGTCACAATTGTCGGCATAGACTTCCAGCGTGATCGGCTTGGAAAGGTCGAGACTGAAAATGCCGAGGATGGACTTGGCATCCACCACATGACGGCCGGCGCGCAGGTCCATATCGTAAGGATACGCGCTCACGACGTTGACAAACTGCTTGACGTTTTCAGCGAGGGACAACTTGATGTTTATGGATTTCATTTTACATGCCTCCTCTCTTGAGCACGGTATTATTATAGCGTTTTATTCCGGAAAATGCAAGCAAAAAGTGCATAAACCGGAAGTATGATAGCAAATCTACGTTATGGACAAAGAAGCATTTCCGCCGTTCCGCATCCTGCCCAACGCTGCGCAAGCAAAAAAACAAAAATACCCCCTTGATTTTTCCCTAAAATCGTGTATAATATCTATTGTTGTCGCGGGGTCGTAGCTCAGCTGGTCAGAGCGCTACGTTGACATCGTAGAGGTCGTAGGTTCGAGCCCTATCGACCCCACCAACAAAAACCGTTGTAAATCAACGG
>JAEYAR010000019.1 GCA_023404715.1 Bacillota bacterium
GATCCATGCCGTGCAGGTGCGCGTCAGCGACGGCCGGGCCGCGATGGCGCGCATCGCCAGCGCGTTTTACGGGCATCCTGACAGGCGAATGCGGTTGGTCGGCGTCACGGGGACGAAAGGGAAGACGACGACGACCTATCTGCTCAAAGCCATCTGCGAGGCCGCGGGGATGAAGTGCGGGTTGATCGGCACGACGGGCAACATGATCGGCTCGCGCATGCTCGAGAGCAAGCTCACGACGCCGGACCCCATCGAGCTTTACGACACGCTTAGCACGATGGCGGAGGAGGACGTGCAGGTCGTATGCATGGAGGTCTCCGCCCATGCGTTGGCGCTGCGCAAGCTCGTAGGCATGTCCTTTGAGGCCGGGGCGTATACGAATCTGTCGCTGGATCATTTGGACTTCTTCGGAACGATGGAGCGCTACCGGGATACGAAGCGAGGCCTGTTCGCGGACGGGCTTTGTCAAAACGCGGCCTTCAACGCGGACGAGGAGACGACGCCGGCGGTGATGGAGGGGCTGGCGCTCCCGTGCATGACGTACGGCATCTGCGAGAACGCCGACCTGTACGCGCGCGATATCGAGATCACGGAGAACGGCGTATCCTTCACGATGAACCTGCGCGGCCTGCACAGGGCGGAGATCCACCTCAAGATGACGGGGATGTTCAACGTGTACAACGCCCTGGCTTCGACGGCGCTCGCGATGATTTTGGATATCGATATGGACACGATCAAGCGCGGGCTGGAGTCCGTGCGAAACGTGCCGGGGCGCATCGAAATGCTGGAGACGAACACGCCTTACCGCATGATCCTGGACTATTCGCACTCGCCGGACGCGCTGGAGAACATCCTCAGTACCGTGCGCACGTTCACCCGGGGGCGCCTGATCGCCCTCTTCGGTTGCGGCGGCGACCGCGACCGGCAAAAGCGCCCGGTAATGGGCCGCATCAGCGGGCAGCTCGCCGATCTGTCTGTGCTCACATCCGACAACCCGCGCAGGGAGCCGCCCATGCAGATTCTCGACGCGATCGAGGACGGCATCCGCGAGACGAACGGAAAGTACGTCGTGATCGAAAATAGGCGCGAGGCGATACGATACGCGATGAGCGTGGCGCAGGCGGGAGACGTCATCGTGCTGTGCGGCAAGGGACACGAGACCTATCAGGATATCGATGGCGTAAAGCATCCGTTTGACGAGAAGGTCGTCGTACAGGAGCTGCTAAAGGAAAAGCTATAACGTATTTTTAGGAGGAATCGGGCATGCAAAGGATGATATGGGCGGTGCTCGCGGCCTTTCTACTGTCCTTGGCGGTAGGGCCGGTGCTGCTGCCGGTGCTGAAAAAGCTGAAGTTTGGGCAGAACGTTTATGAGCTGGCGCCGGAGGCCCATAAGAAAAAACAGGGAATCCCTACGATGGGCGGGCTGATGATCGCCCTGGTGACGCTCGCCGTGGCGCTCGTGCTGCACGTCGGCGCTTTCGACGTGAAGACCGATATGATGGCGGCCGTCCTGCTGCTGGCGCTGGGCAATATGTGCATCGGCTTTGCCGACGACATGACGAAGATCCGCCGCGGCAAAAACGGGGGCCTTACGCCGTCGCAGAAGATGATCTGTCAGACGCTGCTCGCCGTGGCTTTTTCCGTATACTGCTATTATCATCCGCTGGTCGGCGCGAAGATCGTCGTGCCCTTCTTCGGCACGGAGTGGGACCTGGGGTGGGCTTACATCCCGGCCGCCGTCTTCGTCATCGTCGGCACGACCAACAGCGCCAACCTGCTGGACGGCCTGGACGGCCTGTTGGGATCCGTCGCGCTGGTGGACATGGCGACGCTGGGGCTGCTCTCCTTGTTCGCCGCCGCCGCCGTATCCGGCCTGGACGCTACCAACCTGACCAATCTGGCGGTGCTATGTTGCGCGCTGGCCGGCGCGTGCATGGGCTTTTTGCGCTTCAATATTTCCCCCGCGCGCCTGTTCATGGGCGATACGGGCTCCATGTTTATCGGAGGCGCCGTCGTCGGCTCGGCGCTGCTGCTGCGGCTGCCGCTGCTGCTCGTGCTCATTGCCTTTTGTATGCTCATCTCCAGCCTGTCGGACATCATCCAGATCGGCTATTTTAAGCTCACACACGGCAAGCGCGTCTTCAAGATGGCGCCGATCCATCATCACTTTGAGCTATGCGGCGTCCCTGAGACGAAGATCGTGGCGATGTACACCATCGTGACGGTCGTGCTGTGCCTGGTCAGCATCTTGAGCGTCGCGTGAAGGGGACAACCCTCGCGAGGCCCCGCATACGGGCCCTGCCTCAAAATCGGGAGGTGTTTTGATTGGACTTAAAGGACCGGCGCGTGCTGGTCGTCGGCCTCGCCCGCAGCGGCGTGGCGGCGGCGAAGCTACTTATAAGGCTGGGCGCGCAGGTAACGGCAAACGACTCTAAAACGGCCGAGCAGCTGGGGGAGACGGCCGAAGAGCTTGCGGCGCTTCCGCTCTCGCTGCGCTTGGGCGAGGCGGCGGGCGAATTGCTCGAGGGGCAGGACATGGTCGTCATCAGCCCCGGCATCCCTTACGCCGCCGCCTTCGTCGAGCGAGCGCTGAAACGGGGCATCGAGGTCGTAGGCGAGGTGGAATTGGCCGCACGCGCATGCGTATGCCCGCTCATCGCCATTACCGGCACGAACGGAAAGACGACGACGACGACGCTGACCGGGGAGATCTTGAAAAGCGCGGGCCTTGAAACCTACGTGGTCGGCAACATCGGATATCCTTTTTCGTCCGTCGCAGATCAAGCGGGCCCGGAGGGGTGCGTCGTCTGCGAGATATCCTCCTTTCAGTGCGAGAGCATGCGCGCGTACCATCCGCATATCGGCGCCGTGCTCAACATCTCGGAGGATCACCTCAACCGTCACGGCGACATGCAAACCTACGTCGCCATGAAGCGGCGCATCTTCCAAAACCAGACGGAGGACGACTTCGCCGTTTTGAACCTGGACGACCCGGTTTGCCGGGAGATGGCGAAGGGTCTGAGGGCGCGCACCGCGTATTTTTCGCGCACGCAGGAGGCGCCCTTTGGGGCGTTTGTGCGCGAGGGCGAGATCATTTTGCGGCTGGACGGGCCGGAAATGCGCATCCTCCCCTGTGAGGAGATGCGCATCCCGGGGCCGCACAACCTTGAAAACGCGTTGGCGGCGACGGTAATGGCAGGGCTGATGGGCGTGCCGCCGGACGTGATCGCGAAGACGCTCAGAACCTTTCAGGGGGTCGAGCACCGCATCGAGTTCGTGCGCGAATTCGAAGGCGTTCGATATATAGACGATACAAAGGGCACAAACGTGGATGCGACGCAGATGGCCATCCGGTCCATGCGCGCGCCGACCCTCCTCATTCTAGGGGGGAGCGACAAAAACGTGGACTTTACCCCGCTGGCAAAGGCGATACAGGAAAGCGGAAGGATCGAGGGCGTCGTCCTCATCGGCGAGACGGCGAACAAGATCGAAGCGGCCCTAAACGCTGTAGGCTACAAAAGCTACGTGCACGAAGGCTACTCGATGGAAAGAGCGGTCGCTCGCTGCCGCAGCATGGCGAAACCCGGAAACAACGTGCTGCTCTCTCCAGCGTGCGCAAGCTTTGACATGTTCAGCAATTGCGAACAGCGGGGGGACGTCTTCAAGAAGCTGGTCATGGAGATGGAGTAGGCCGCCCCGCTGCAAAAGAAGTGGGGGAATGGCGTTGGTCTCTTTGGCGAAAAAGCTCTCAAGGCCGCGGCGCAGCGTGGATGTTTCGGTGCTCGTATGCATGGTGCTGTTGCTTCTCTTTGGACTGGTCGTGCTCTTCAGCGCGACGTATTACAGCGCGCAGGACAGCGGCGACGCGCTCGCCGCCGTGAAGAAGCAGTTGATCGGCATCGGGTTGGGCGCGATCGCCTGCTTTGTGCTCTCGCGCATCGATTACAGCCTCTTTGCGCGCCCGCAGGTCATCCTCGTCATGCTGGCGGCGAGCGCCGTGCTGCTCGTGCTCGTGCTCGTGCCGGGGATCGGCGTGTACGTCAACGGATCGCGCCGGTGGCTGAATCTCGGGGGGTTGAGCTTTCAACCCTCCGAATTTGCGAAGTTTACCATGGTAGCCTTCATGGCCAGCGCGCTGACGAAGCGCGGGGAGAAGATTCAAAACCTTTTTCTGGGCATCGCGCCGCTGCTCGTGGTGCCGGGCGTCATGTTTTTGCTCATCCTGGAGCAGCCCAACCTTTCCACCGGCGGCAGCATCCTCATCGTCGCGGTGCTGATGCTGCTCATCGCCGGCGCGCGCTGGCGGCACCTTGCGCTATTGGGCGCCGGCGGCATGGTCGTGGGCGCGGCGTACGCTTGGAGCGCGCCCTACCGGCGCGAGCGCCTGCTCTCCTTCCGCGATCCGTTCGCCAAGAT
>JAEYAR010000039.1 GCA_023404715.1 Bacillota bacterium
TCTCATACCACACCCCACCAATCCACTTTGTGGACTCATCCATAATAAAAATGGGCTTCCCTCTATATGTAGCACTGCTTTTTGTTTATTCTTTTCTTGATCAAGTAAAACCCCACTTCTTTCTCGCCCCTTTTACATACCACATATTGCTATAACGCCATAATCACAGTCCCGCGTTCATCCATTTTGAGCTTGCCGTCAGGCTCGATCCCCTCCGCCGTCCACTTTGTGTACGCCCTCATGATAGCACAAACATTCTTTCGCGTCAACTACTTTGTGGACATTTTTTCGTGTTCGTATTGATTTTGTGGACGACATCCTGTATAATGAATGCACTTAGTGGAGGTGACGCCCATGGATGGAAGGAAAATTACTGATTTTGTACATCGTTTTTGTGAGCTTCTCGCGTCAAGTCCCCTTTCGGATACGGAAATTGCGCTGCAGCTCGGCGTGTCAAAGCAAACTGTAAGCGCTTGGAAGACGGGCTCCCGCTCCCCCAAAATGCCCACGATTATGCACATAGCCTCTATGTTCGGCGTCTCCGAGTCATGGCTGATGGGGTATGCGGTTGAGCGCGATGAGCTCGACGTCCCGCCCGGCTTTGAGCGTATGCCCAAGATGCAGCGCTTGCCCGTCGTCGGCACCATCGCCTGCGGCACGCCTATTCTCGCCGAAGAAAACATCGATGAATATCTCTCCGTGCCCGAGGGGGTCCGGGCCGACTTTATCCTGCGGTGCAAGGGAGATTCCATGATCGATGCGCGCATCTACGATGGCGACGTCGTCTTCATCCGCCAGCAGCCGGAGGTCGAGCATGGCGAGATCGCCGCCGTCATGGTGGATGGCGAGGCAACGCTCAAGCGCGTCATGAAATATCCGGGTAAAATCGTCCTCATGCCCGCGAATCCCAAGTACGAACCCATGATTTACGCCGGGGAAGAGATGGGCAATCTCCACATCGTGGGCAAGGCGGTCGCGTTTCTCAGCGCGCTTCCATGATGGGGCGCGCCACAACGCGTTGCGTACCGTCTATAGTGGGGCTATGCCAGGGGTGGCCTGTGGCCCAATGTCATGAATCTAACGCGGATTATACCGGCGCACATGTAGGGCGACCTGGGGTCGCCCGCCGCCTATCACACCCTGCTTGAAACGTAGACCGCCCCACCCCGTCCATTCCTTATCGCCCATTCCGTCGCCAACGGTCGCTTGCGCGCTCGATGGGGGCCCGCGCACATCACATTTTCACACATCCAAAACGGTGATTGAATTTTTTCCGAAAAAGTGCTATAATGGCCGTGTAATCTCGTGCCGAAGTGGTGGAATGGCAGACACCAGGGACTTAAAATCCCTTGCCCTTCGGGGCGTGTGCGTTCGAGTCGCATCTTCGGCACCAAAAACATCCGCCGGCTTCCAGCCGGCGGATGTTTTGTTCTCGAAATATCGGGCGCGGTTCGAACGGGCAATTTACCGCTGTTTCATTTATAATATCGTCATGGAGGTGAGGCCAATGGATATGCTGAAGCATTTGAACGACGCTGTCGCGTACATCGAGGCTCATTTGAATGAGGATATCTGCATGGATGCCCTGGCGCGCATCGCTTGCGTCTCGGCGGATGGTTTTTCCCGCTATTTTAGCTATATGACGGGCATGACGATCCACGAATACATCCGTCGCAGGCGGCTCACGCTGGCAGCCTATGATTTGCGCCAAAGCGGCGCCAAGGTTTTAGACGTGGCCCTAAAGGCCGGCTATAACAGCGCCGATGCCTTTACGAAGGCTTTTGTCAGGCAGCATGGGATTTCGCCAAAGGAGGCCCGCAATCCCGCCTGTCCGCTCAAAGCGTATCCCCCGGTCTCATTCCATATCATCATCAAAGGGGCGAAAGAAATGGATTATAGGCTCATCGAAACAGACGCGATCGAGGTGTACGGCGTTTCCAGGCAGCTCTCCGCGTCCGAAAGGTTTGAGGCGCGAAACACCATGTGGGATGAAAAGAAAGATTATCTGCCGCTCAACGTCTCCGCCGAATGGGAAGGCGTCTGGTATGGGATCTGGGATGCTGGAAAATACGCCATCGCCAGGGAAAAGGCCGATGCGACCGGAGAAAACCTGGAGGCCTCCGTCATCCCGGCAGGCCTGTACGCCGCGTTTCGGACGGAGCGCGGCGGGCGTGCGGAGGAGGAGCTTCGCAAATTGCACGACCTGATCTTCGATTCGTGGCTGCCCGATTCCGGCTATGAACAAGCCGCCGATTATGAGGTAGAGGTCTATCACCTCTTTTCCGATCGCGAGGTGCGGCGCAAAAATAGGTACTACGAGATATGGATTCCCGTAAGGCGTCTGCAGGCATTGTAAACGCGCATCGCGGGCGCAGTCTCCTCCCGAATCCACGCGTATCCGCAAGAGTAAAGGAACGATGAAGCATGATCACAGTGCGGGAGCTGACAAAAATCTACCGTATCGTCAAGCCGCCGGAGGGTCGGTTCGGGACGCTACGGTCCTTGATGCGCCCGCAATACGAAGAGCGGCGCGCGGTAGACCATATTGATTTTTCCATTTCCGACAGAGAGATCGTAGGCTACATCGGTCAAAACGGCGCGGGCAAGTCCACCACCATCAAAATGCTGTCGGGGATTCTGGTGCCCACCAGCGGCAGCGTGGAGGTCAACGGCTTAACACCCCATAGGGATCGCAACGCGCATCTGCGCGGCATCGGCGTAGTGTTCGGGCAAAAAACCTCCATGTGGTGGGATGTGCCCGTCATCGATAGCCTGCGCGTCCTGAAGGAGATGTACCGGGTAGACGATCGGCGTTTTAAGCGAAATTTGGCGATGTTTGCCGATCTGCTCGATTTGGGCCCTTTCCTCAACCAGCCAGTCCGCCAGCTGAGTCTGGGGCAGCGCGTACGGGCCGATCTGGCCGCCGCCTTGATGCACGATCCTCAAACCCTCTTTCTGGACGAACCTACGCTCGGCTTGGATGTGATCGCCAAGGAGAGCCTGCGTGCGTTCATCCGGCAGGTCAATCGCGAGCGGGGCGTAACGGTGCTCCTCACCACCCACGACGTGGTGGATATGGAAAAGCTTGTGAACCGTGTAGTGGTCATCCACTCCGGCTCGATCCTATACGACGGTCCTATACAGGGCCTGCGCGAGCGCTATGGACGGCAGCGGCGGATGGAGATCCGGTTTGACGGTGCGTGTCCTGCCCTCACTCTGCCGGGTGTTCATACGGAAAAGCTGGACCCTGTCCGGTTAGCCTTTACATTCGATCAACAACAAATCACCGTCGATGAGGTGCTCTCCCGTATCCGTGACAGCGGCGAACCCATCCGGGATATCCTCATACGCGACGCGGATATCGAGCAGATCGTGCGCGATATTTACCAGGAGGGCGGGCGGACGGCATGAGGTGTTTTGTCGCTTTTTTAAAGATAGAGCTGCGCTCCATCGGCCTGTACCGGGCGGACTTTTTGCTGAAGCTGTTATACGGCCTGATCGCCATGTACGGCGTTCGCTGCCTGTGGGGGACCCTGTACGCGCAAAATCCGGCCATGGTGGGGCGTCCCCTGCCCTCCATGATCACTTACGCCATGCTGGCGGCGGCTTTGGATATCATCTTTTATCCCCCAGCCCTATCCACCGTGCCGCAAAATTACATCGCCCAGCAGGTACGTGTGGGCCGTATCGATACAGACCTGCTGCGCCCCATGGGCCTGCAACGTCAGCTTTTCTCCCGCAATGCTGCCAACGCTGTCTTTGGCGCGCTGTGCCTGGTGCTGCCCGCCTGGTTTATAGCCGTGCTGCTCTTGGGGATGCAGCTGCCCCCCTCCATCACGAGCGGCGTCTGTTTCCTGTTCAGCGGCGCGCTGGGCTTTGTCATCCTGTTTTCGCTCAATTTCCTGCTGGGCATGTTGTGCTTTGTGACCGTGAACATCCGGCAGATCACCATGACCTACAGCGGCATCCTCACCCTCCTGTCGGGCAAGCTCATCCCAAATTGGATGTATCCCGGCTGGATGCAGGCCGTCATCAGCGTGCTGCCTTTCCGATGCATATTTGAAATACCGCTGAACATCTACACCGGCGCGGTGACTTCTTTGGGCGCGCTGCAGGGTCTGCTGCTGCAATGTGCCTGGGCCGCCTCGCTGCTGGTTTTGGGGCGGCTGATGTGGGGCTGCGTCCATAGACATTTGGCCGTTCAAGGAGGCTGAACGATGCGTGAAGTGAGATTCCATATCAAGATTTACTTTTTGCTTTTGCAAATGACTTTTCGGAGCATTTTGCAGTATCGGGCGGATTTCTGGATGAGCCTGCTTAGCGTCGCGCTTTTAAACGGCGCGAACATCGTGCAGCTTTCGGTGGTCACCTGGCGGTTCGACGCCCTGGGCAGCTGGGGCGTCGGCGATCTGCTGGTGCTGTACGGCATGTTCATGATTTCCTGGAGCTTCTTTTCCATCTTCTTTCGCCGTCTGGCAAAAATTGA
This sequence comes from Bacillota bacterium, assembly GCA_023404715.1. Lineage (GTDB taxonomy): Bacteria > Bacillota > Clostridia > Christensenellales > Aristaeellaceae > Beduinella. Next base: position 4,487 of record JAEYAR010000039.1, read on the forward strand.
AGAAGATATCGTCTCCGGCTCCTTTGACGTATACCTGCTGCGGCCGGTGAGCCCTTTTTTACAGCTGGTAGGCGGCGAAATCAACTATACCGGCCTTTGCGATACCCTCATAGGCGCAACGCTAGTGGCCTCCGGCCTCTCCCTGTCGGGTGTCCGCTGGGGGCCGTGGCACTTGCTTTCATTTGCGTTGTTCATCCTGTCCGGCGGAACCGTCGGGGTGTGCATCCGTTTCCTCATCTCCTGCGTGACCTTCTGGACCACCAAGGCCGCCGCGCTCGCCTCGGTCTTCACGCAGATCTATCTGCTCACGCAGAAGTATCCCGTCACGATCTTCGGCCGCGCGTTTCGATTGCTGGCCACCGGCGTCGTGCCCGTAGCTTTCATGAACTTTTACCCTGCCACCCTGCTCATGGGCAAGCCAGACGCGCCGTCATGGCTGTGCATGCTCTCTCCCGTGGTGGCGCTCGCCTTAGCGGGCTTGTCCGCCCTTGTCTGGCGTACCGGCCTTCGCCGCTATAGCGGCAGCGGCGGATGAGCCCTCGCGTCGCGGGTAGTTCGTTCGTTGGACCGGCCAACCGTATCCTTATAGTGCACGCCCCACGTCTCCAACGCGTCGATAATGGGGCGTATCGATTCGCCCAATTCGCTGAGCGCGTATTCTACGCGCAGCGGCGCCTCCGGATAAACGGTGCGGGTAATGATGCCGTCTCTTTCCATCGCACGCAGGTTATCCGTTAATACCTTCTGGCTGATGCCGGGTATGCTTTTTAGCAGCTCGTTGAATCGCCACGGGCGCGTAAATAGGTTACGCAAAATGAGCAGCTTCCACTTGTTTCCGATCAACTGCACGGCTGTGGCCACCGGACACTCGGGCAGTTCCGCTTTCGTCAGCAACAGAATCCCTCCCATTACATTCGTTACGGCATATCCGCTCCATATGCACTGATTTCTTTTCATTATATACCATTGTCAAAATATCGCTGCAGAACATACCGCCTCATTTTCCGCCTCTTTAATCGGCATATGCTTACAAAAAGGTGCGTACTTCTCAAGATGACGATCTATTGCTATACTGATAATCGTTGCAAACCCGCAAACGTTGCTTACAAGGAGGCATCCTCATGAATGAAATGATCGAGAAGATGATAACCCGCCACGCAATCCGCCGCTTTCAGGATCGACAGCTGGAGGAAACCGTCTTGGAACAAATTCTCCTGGCGGGGCTCTATGCCCCCAGCGCCGGAAACAACCAGCGCTCCCGCATCGTGGTCTGCCAAAATAGGGAGGTCAACGAACGGCTAGGCCGCCTCAGCCGTTCTATGCAGTATAAGGGCGGCGATCCTGCGAAGATGGCCCATCCGATTTCAGCGGATCAGCCGAGCATCCAAGATGACCTGACGCTGATGGATGGCTTTTACCATGCGCCAACCGTTCTGACCCTCTTTTCCCCGCGCACCCGGTACACCCACGAGGACGCCGCGATGATCGCGCAGAACATTCAGCTCGCCGCCCATTTCCTGGGCGTCGGCACATGCTATGTCGGTCGCACGGAAGAGGTTTTCGATACGGATTATGGGCGGGCACTCCGCAAATCTTGGGGTATCGCCGAGGATCTCGTGCCCGTCGGCAACGTCCTGCTGGGCTACCGTGAAGGGCCCGCGCCAAGCGCAAAGCCCCGTAAAGAAGGGCGCATTCTACGCGTATAGGCCAGAAAATTATTTATTTCACCGTATGATGGATAAAATCAATTTCATATTGCTGCTCGCCGTATTTCATCTCGTTGTCGGTAAGGGTCCCCTCTGTCAGGGTGATACACAAAACGATCGAGTTGGGGTTGTCTTCGTCGCCGACCTCATCGAACCAATCAAAGACCTTCTTAAATTTGGCTCTGATTTTTGCATTCTTTTCGTCCTTGACCCATCCGAGATTTTCTGCTGTACCCTGAAAAGCATACCAACCTAATCCGGCGACGGATACCTCGTTGTTCTTCTCGATTTGCAGCATTTTGTTCTTCTTAGCGTCCGAAGATACGTAAAATTTTCCGTCTTCATAGTAAGCGCAAACCATGCGGACGGCAGGCCGGGGACTTCCGGCGGCGTTCAAAGCCCCAGATATCGTCGCAAGGGCAATCACCACTTCCTTCTCGTTTCCGCATCGTTCCTCCAAGAGCTTCATCGCATTTTCAAACTTGCTCATCATCTTTCTCCTTTTAGTGAAATTTCTAACTGTATTATAACACAAACATTTGTTCGAAGCAACAAGCTTCCCATCGTTTATGTTGGGAACGTGGTTTTTCGTTTGCCTTGCATTGACGGATCCCCTGCCGCTTGCTACAATGAAATCTAAGAAATATGATGACAAGGGGGTTCTGCCATGATCCGTACGCTACGCCGCGTTGCCGCGCTCCTGCTGTGCCTGTGCCTCGCGGCGGCCCTGCCCGCCTTGGGCGAAGGGCTGGAGGATTTGCGCTTAAAGGCCGAGGCCTATATCTCCGCTGGCGAGCACGAAAAAGCCTTCGCCTGCTATACCCTGGCCGCCCGCGTGTCGCCGGAGGATCCCCTGCCGCTGCTCAGCGCCGGCCTTCTGCATCTCTCCTTGGGTGAGGCCGCCGAGGCCAAATCCTTGGCCGATGAGGCGCTTGCCCGCTCTCCCGCCCTGGCGGATGCCTGGCTTTTGCGCCTGCAGGCGGATATCGATCTGGCCGACGGCGAGGCCGTCGCGCAAGACCTGCTCTACGCAGAGATCTGCGGCGCGGTGCTTTCCCCGGCAGTCTATGCGAGCCTCGGGGCGCTCTACAGCGATTCAGGGGATTATGAACGGGCGCTCGATGCTTTTGACCTCGCTGTCTCTTCCGAGCTCACCGAGGCGCAGCGCGCCGCCTATGCCCGCGCGCTCCTGCGCACCGGCGATACGCAGAAGGCCAGCGCGCTGGGTCTGCTCGCAGCTTCCCGCCGCGATGCAGCGCTCGACGCCGCCTTTCAAGCCGGTTCCCCCGCGCTGCAAGAGGTTTCCCTGTGGGGGCCTGATGCGGAGCAATACGAGATCGTGTTTTCCGCGGCGCAGCTGGATTTCATGTCGTTCGATGTGGGCGTTTATGCGCCTCGCCGCAGTGCAGACGGCCGTGTGATCACCGTCGCCATGCCCGCACAGGAGGTGCGCGCGTTTCTGAACGCAGCTCGACCGCTTAGCGTCTCTCCGGATGGCGAAACGGTGCTCCTCTATGCGGAGGGCACGCTCGCCGCCCTACGGGGAAATACCCTGACGCTCCTGCGCGATGCGCAAGATCGCGGGGTTGCGGATTCGTATGGCAAGCTCGAGCGGTATATGGACGTTATCGCGGGCGCCGGCCTCATCGGCGAGGAGGGCGTCGTCTGGTCGCCCGATGGGCGATACGCCGTCGTCACGAATGCAAGAGACGTGTTGATGACCATGCGCCTCATCGTCGATCCGATCCTCTTCGATACGCAGACGGGCGAAATCTTCCTCACCGCCACGTATCCGGACAAGCTTTTTGACGGCGGCGCAGCCGTCACCCAGGCGCGGTTTGACGGGACCGGGCGCTACCTCTACTATCTCCTGTACGGCTATTATGGGAACAACAAATGCGCCTTGATGCGCTATGACCTGATGAACGACGAAACCGTCCTTTGCTATGATGGTCCGCAACTCGCGTATTACCCCAGCCTTTGCGAGTTATCCGACGGCCGATTACTCGCCCTTATGGACGTGTTCGAGTCGGATTTGGCCTGCGGTCTCAACGTCTATGCGCAGGAGGCAGGCGGCTGGCGTAACGATCCGCAAGTTTTTTCGCTGCCGACGCGTTGCTTTTATCCCCGATCGCTCGCGTATGCCGCCAATTCGGATTACGCCCTCATCACCGGCCTGCTCTACCGCACGCTGCCCGCCCTGCTCATGCGTCTGCAGCCCGGCTCGGGTTTTGCAGGTAGGGAGGATTACTGGGTCATTGAGAGCCTGCGTAGTCGCGCCGCCGCCCGCCTCACGGCGGCACAAGTCGAGGCGGAGTTTGCGTCCATTCAGACGGATTTGGGGCCCGACAGCGATGCGAACGCCCTTTCCGACCTCCTCGGGTCGAAATACGTCTCCATTCACCGCGCCTGCCTCTCGCCGGACGGCCATTATGCGCTGCTCTATTGCTCTGGCAAGGAAGATACCGGCGCCGATGCGTACGCCTTTCTCCTCCTGCAGCTCGAAGACATGGCGCTCGTTCCCGTCCGGGCGGATCCGCAGCTGCTCACGGGCGCGGCTGCCTCCCCGTCCGCCGGACCTCTGTTCGCCCCCGGCGTCTCTTGGTGCGCGGACGGCACGCTGCTCATCCTGGGCGAGGAGGGCGTGAAGGCCTATCGCCTACAATGATGTGCCTTTCCATGTTCTTCAAAAGAGCAAATTAAATTATTGACCACTCGGTCTATTTATGCTATACTCTCGCATTATAGACCATGTGGTCAATTTTTTAGAGGTGAATCAACGTGAATCGAGAAGAAAAAAATCAACAGACGCGCCGGCGCATCCTCGATAGCGCCTTAGCCGAATTTGCCGGGCAAGGCTATGGCGCAAGTTCGATCAATACCATCTGTGGCGCGCAAGGGATCTCCAAGGGAATCATCTATCACTATTTCGAAACGAAGGACGACCTGTATCTGACTTGTGTAGAAGAGTGCTTTCAACTGCTGACCGCCTATCTAAAGGATAATCTGCCTCCTCATGGCGAGGGGATTGAAGCGCAGCTGACCTCCTATTTCAGCGTCAGGCTCGCCTTTTTTCAGGCGCATCCCGTCTATCAGCGCATTTTCTGCGATGCTGTCGTGATGCCGCCTGCGCATCTGCGCGCTGCCATCCAAGCGCGTAAAGCGCCGTTCGACGCGCTGAACATCTCTATTTTGAATCGACTGATTAAGCCGGTCGAGTTGCGTCGGGGTATCACACAGGCCGAGGTGGTCGATATGTTCCGCTTATATCAGGATTTTATCAACGCCAAATACCAAATGGTCGACGCCCGGGCAATCGACATCAAGGCGCATGAGGCAGATTGTCAGCTAGCCCTCAGCATACTGCTCTATGGCGTCCTTGCGCGAAAGGAGGCATAATCATGCGCAAACAGACCGTCTCCAATGCATCCGTCTTGGGGGACATGATGCCCTCCAAGGCCATCATCCAATTGGCTGTTCCGGCCACCCTGGCTTTGCTGGCAAAGGCCGTGTACAACATCGTCGATACCGCCTATATCGGCATGCTCCACTCCGACGTCGCCCTTGCGGCGGTCGGCGTAACGTTGCCTCTGCTTTTGATCATGGTTTCGATTGAAAATATCTTTGCCGCAGGCGCGGCTGTTTTGGCTGGCAGGCAGCTGGGCGCGCAAGATCAGGATGGTGCGAACCGCACCGTTACCACGATCGTAGGGCTTTCCTTTATCATCGGCATTCTCCTTTGCGTCGGCGGCCTCCTGTTCATAGAGCCGCTGCTGCGCGCGTTCGGCGCGTCCGAGGCGGTCTTGCCGCAGGCGAGGGATTATGCGTTTTGGATGTTCGTCGCCGCGCTCGCCAATCTGCCCGCACAAAGCTTAAATTGCGCGGCCAGGGCGGAATCCTCGGTTAAAATTTCATCGATTGCCGTCATCACCGGCGCCGCTTTAAACGTTATTCTCGATCCCGTCTTCATGTTCGATTGGGGCCTTGGCATGGGCGTCGAGGGCGCTTCCCTAGCGACGACGGTTTCGCAGCTCGTCACCTTCTTCATCCTTGTTTGGTTCTACTTTAGCGGCCGCTCCGTCATCCGGATCAGGTTGCGGCACTTCAAGCCTTCGGTTGATTTGGTTAAGACCGTCACATTGATCGGCATTCCCTCCGCTGTCATCCAGATTTGCCTCGCCGTCGCCACCTCGCTAACAAACGTCGCCGCCAAACCGCTGCCGGATGCAGATCTAATCATCGCCGCCTATGGCGTGGTGCAGCGCCTGGTTCTGATCGGCTGCTATATGGTCATGGGGTTCATGCAAGGTTATCAACCCGTCGCTTCCTTCGCCTTCGGCGCAAAGGATGAAGACCGTTTCCACTCGTCCGTACGCTTTGCGCTTAAGGCCTGCGTCTTGCTTACGCTGGTCGTGGCTGCGGTCTACATGCTGCTGTCTAGGCCGCTCATCATGCTGTTTAACGATAACCCTGCCGTCATCAACTACGGCGTAAAGCTGCTCATCTCCCAGGTCGCTCTGTATCCCGCCTTCGGCCTTTGCTATATGCTGACGATCACATTTCAAACGATCGGCACCTCCAGCTACGGCCTCTTCCTCTCGCTGATACGACAGGGGCTCTTCTACATCCCGTTCATCCTTATTTTACCGCAGCTCCTGGGCGTGCAGGGCATCTACTTTGCCCAACCCGCTGCGGATGTCCTGACGCTCGCCGTATGCGCGCTGTCGATCGCGCCGGCCAAAAAAGCCGCCTCGCTAAAGATGGGCGGCGGTTGATAGAAAAACGCTTCCGAACGAAAGACAGGACGGTTCCCTAGCGGAATCGTCCTTTTGATGAGAAACATTACATGTAAAAAATATGATCCTTGTATGTATGGAGAACTCGTTCGTTATACGCATCCCCCCCGTCCAGGTTGGCCGAGCGAAACACGGGCGCCATCTGCCCCGCCTCCACGATATAGCCTACCGCCTGCGCCATAATCGCGTTGAGCATCGCCGCTCCCACGGCCGTCGATGTCGCGGCGATGTGCGGCGCCTCTTCGTTTAGGATCAGTGCCGCGTCCCCTGCGCACCCGCAGTTGTCCAGCACCAAATCCGCTACTTGGG
>JAEYAR010000082.1 GCA_023404715.1 Bacillota bacterium
GCCTCCACCCCCGCCAGGTAATCCCGGTTGTCCATCGCCCCATAGCCGTTGGCGCGTCTTGGCCCAAAGCCCCGTACGCCGCGCGGCGGATACGTACAGCTCCGTACGGCGCTTTGCGCCTCCTCCGCGCTTAAGACCATCGGCAGAATGATTCCGTCGGGCCCCATTTCCAGGATCGGCTTGATTCGTACGGGATCGTTCCACGCCACCCGAACCAAGGACGCCGTCCCCGACGCCGCGCACGCCATGATATGGCCCAGAATGGTATGTAAATCGAAGGCCGAGTGCTCCGCGTCAATCCAGACGGCCTCGAAACCATGGGCGCCCAGCAACTCCGTAATTTCCGGATCCGTCAAAAACACGTGTGCGCCGATGACCGTCCGGCCCTGCTTAAACTTCTCCCGCAGTCCACAGGCCAGTTTCGCTCTGTTCATGCTCGATCTCCTTTCACCGCTCCGTTGTATTTAGAGAGGGACGTCGGTCTTTTTCCTCGACGTCTCCAGCCTTTGCGGGCAATCACCTACCGATGGAGGCTTGATAGGCTGCATTGTAAACCGCCTCCACGTCCAGCGCGCCCAAAGCCTTCAGTTCCTCGACAAAATCTCCAAATTCTGAAAGGGGACGAGCGCCCATGATGAACTTGAGGGATTCGGTAGATACGAGCGTATCGCAGGCGGTCTTCGCATCCACAATCGCGGCGGTCTCCTCTGTGCTTAAGCAAAGCGTGTAGCTGTATGGCGTAATATGCTCGTCGGCAAGCCAAAATGCGTACATGTCTTTGGAGTCCTGATCCATGAACTCATACCACGCGTCGTCGTAAAAGCGTCCGGCAACCGCCAGGCAGCCGATGCCGATCTCATTGCAAAACTCTCGGTAGGGATCGTTGGCATTGGCCAGATACCAGTCGATTTTATCCTGGTCGAACTGGATGTCTCCGTCCGCCTCGGAGGTATAGTTCACACCCTCGACGCCGTAGGAGCATAGGCGGGCGCCCTCCTCGCTGTACAGATAGTCCATGAACTTCAAGGCGGCATCCAGTTTCTCACCGCTGAGATGAGAAGAGATCACCCATACGTCGTTGCGGAAGGGGCTGATGACGCCGCTGCCTTCAAAAAACATGGCGCGCCGGGAGCCAAAGTAATTCTCCATGGTCTTCATCGGGATGAACTTGGCCGCCGGATTGGACGCGGTGGTCACCAGATTGATGTCCGTGGCAAAGGAGCCGTTTTCAAACAAGAAGTAGCTTTTGCCGCTGGTCAGCGCCTCCATCCAAAGGCTTTTATTCGAGGAGGCAAAATCGGGATCCAGCAGCCCTTCCGTATAGAGCCGGTTCAGGTATTCCATGAATTTAAGGTAGCGATCGGTCAGCGGGCCATACAGATAACGCCCCTCGTCCGGCTCGAAATACACGCCGTTATAGGTACCGAAGGAATATCCCATGCGCCATAGGACGTCCACGCCGCGGGTTACCATCGGGATACAGCTGGGGTCATAGGCCTTGATCGCTTTGAGCATTTCGTAAAGCTCCTCAAAGTTGTCGGGCGTATGCTCCCAACCGATCGCCTCCAGCACATCCTGACGAACCATCGGGAAATTTCCGTAAGCCGGGGCGTTTTCCGCCGTCATGATGAACCAGTATAGATTGCCGTCGATGTAGAAAGCATTGGTCAGGTTGGAATACTTCTCCAACGTAGCCGCATAGTTGGGCAATTGATCCATATGCTCGGAGAGGTTCAGGAAAAGTCCCTCTGAGACGTATTCTGCGAACGATGTGTAGGACCAAAGGGCAATATCCGGCAGGTCGTCGGTAGCCAGCTGGATATTCATCTTGGTTTTGTAGTCCGCGCTGGGGTAGGCCTGAAGCTCGATTTTGATGCCCAGGCGCGCCTCCAGCTCGTCGATGACCGGCTGATCCAGGTTGTAGGTGAAAGATGCGTGCTCGCTGCGTTCGATCGTGAGCACAACGGGGCCATCGTCTGCCAGCGCGGCAGTCGGTGCCAGTGCGACCAGCAGCATCGCCGATGCTACGAGCAGGGTCAAGAGCTTTTTCATGGGGAAACCTCCTCGATATTTATTTGAATTCCCGTTACAGGTCCGCAAGGGGAATTCTGAGCACATAGACGTCTTCCTTCCAAAGGGAGTAGATGACGTACAGGGAATCGCCGTGGCAAAGCGCATGCGGGTAGGCATACATGCCGCCCTTGGCAAAGCCGTTAAACTTTCGGCGGGTGGGTTGTGATTCTAGAAGATAGTGCCGCTCAAAGCGCATGTCCGCTTCCGCGATGGATAGCACCAAAGGACAGCGATTTGCGTTTAACGCCGGATTGCCGATGTAGATGCACCGTCCGTCCGGCAGCCGCCCTAGGAAGAACTTAGAATTCCCGTTTGGAAACCGCGTCATTTCCGGGTGCGACCAAGTTTCACCGCCGTCGGCGCTGTCAGATTCGAACAGCCATTGGCCGTAGCTGCGGTGCAGCATATGGATGACGCCGTCCTCACCCTGCAGATACGCCCCTTCACACAGCGCGCCCTCCAATCCCATAGCCCGGGATACTCGCCAAAAATAGCTGGGGTCGTCACGGACGGGTTTCTCCAATAGTCCTGTATCCCGGCAAAAGCCTCGAAGCGTCCATCCCGTCAGGCCGAACGGATCGTCCGTATACGCGTGCGCCCAATTGCCGGTCAGCAGTAACCGACCGCTTTGCAGGGGCTGCGGGCCATAGTTGGGGCAGATGGGAACTTGCAGATCCATGGGGGCGCAGAAGTGTTCGCCATCCTGCGTAACCATCGCGTATAGCGCGGTCTCTACGCAGTCTCTCCCCTGCCGCGTTCTGCCCGATCGATCCGTGGTCTCCTCCAGCGACCGGTATTCATAAGCGCCTATATAGGCCGCCAATTTCCCTCCGCAGGCGTGAAAGCCCGCGGCGGTCAGCACGCGTTGCATCCGCCTGCCTTCGAAGGCTTCACAGAGAATTCGCGGGGTGCTCCAGCGCCTTCCGTCCTCGCTTGACGCGTACATCACCCGCTGTCCCAATTCGTCCTCGCCGTTCGGGCCGTTGGACCACATGGCGAATAGCCGATTGCCAAACGCGCCCAGCGCAGGGTGATGGCAAAAGCGCCATTCGTTCAGTGCGGCGTCATATAGGCAGGTCCTTTCCCCCGCCAGCGGCTCATGTGATGCGCTCAAATAGTCCGAGTAAATATGATACATACGCGTTCCTTTCCGTCAGCCCTTCAAAGAGCCGATCATGACGCCGGAGACGAAGTGTTTTTGCAGCAGGGGATAAGCGACCAGCATGGGGAGGACGGAGATCATCACAATCGCATATTTGAGCTTGCTCTCGGTGATCAACGTTTCAGAGGATGCCGACGCGGAATTTGCGGTCGTCATGCTGGCGACATCGCTGTCGATGACCATCTTGCGAATAACCATCTGCAGGGGCATCTTCCTGGAATCCTGCAGATAGAGCAGCGCGGACAGATAGCTGTTCCAGTGGCTCACCGCGTAAAATAGCAGCAGCGTAACGATGATGGTCTTAGAGAGTGGGACGATGATAGTCAGGAACGTCTGCATCTGGCTTGCGCCGTCTATCTGCGCCGCTTCGTGCAAATCCTCGGGGATCGAGCCGAAAAAGGTGCGCATGATGATCATATTGTAGGTGCTGATGGCTGCGGGGAGGACGATGGCCCAGACGGTGTCCAGCATGTGCAGCGCTTTTACCTGTAAATACATAGGAATCATGCCCCCGTTGATAAACATCGTCAGCAAAAAGGCAAAGTTAAAAAGCTTCCGTCCTTTTAAATGGGGGCGCGACAGCGGATAGGCGCATAGCGCCGTCATGATCAGATTGATCGTCGTTCCCAGCGCCGTATAGCAGATTGTGTTCAGATAACTGCGTAGGATTTGGCTGTTCGAAAACACGGCCTTGTAAGCGGTCAGGTCAAAGCCCACAGGCCGCCAGATGACGTCGCCGCGTATGACCGCCATGCCGTCGCTGATGGAGACGATTCCACAGTAATACAGCGGAAAGATCATCAGGATGATGAGAAGGCCCATCCATACGTAATTCATCCGGTCAAATGCGCTCGTGCAATACACGCCCCCGAAGTGCGGTTCTTTCCGTTTCATATGCGCCCTCCTCACCAAATGCTGGTATCGCTGATCTTTTTCCCAATGGCGTTGGTGAATAGAATCAGCACCAGTGCGATAGCCGTCTGAAAGAGGCCGATGGCGGTCCCATAGCCAAAATCCGCCGTCAACAGGCCGCGACGGTAGACATAGGTGGAGATGACGTCTGCCGTCTCATAGGTCGCGCCCGAATACAACAGCAGGATCTTCTCGTAGCCCAGGTTCATCATATTGCCCACGCGCATGATCAGCATGATCGTGACGGTCGGCGCAATGCCCGGCAGCGTTACGTGTATCGCCTGCTGCAAACGGTTTGCCCCTTCTATACGGGCCGCCTCGTACAGCTGCACGTCGATCGCCGTCAACGCCGCGATGTAGATGATGGCGTCCCAGCCCAAATGCTGCCAGATCTCTGAAATCACATAGATCGGCCGAAAGTATTCCGCTTTGGTCATAAAGGCGATGCGCTCGCCGCCCATCAGGGAGATCAGATCGTTGACAATTCCCCCGTTGGTGCGCGTAAAATTGATGACCAGTCCGCAGACGACCACCGTCGATATGAAATGCGGCAGGTAAGAGACCGTCTGAACGACCTTTCGATACCGCGCCGCGCGCATCTCGTTGAGCAGCAATGCGAACAGAATGGAGGCAGGAAACGCAAACAACAAACAGTAGAAGTTGAGCAGCAACGTGTTGCGAACCAATTTATAAAAGTAAGGATCGTTTAGAAAGCGGAAGTTGTCCAGCCCGACCCATGCGCTGTTCCAGATGCCCAACCGCGCGCTGTACTTTTTAAAGGCGATCAACGTGCCGTACATGGGCATGTATTTCATCAATACGTAGTAGACCACGGGCAAAAGCAGCATACCATATAGCTGCCAGTCGTTTCTGAGCCATCTGAAACGTCGCTTTCTCGCGTAAACTGTAGTAGACTTCAAAGTTCTGTGCATCCTTCGGCCCTCCCTTTATGTTTTCTGTCGTTTGCCTCACGCCATGCTCTATTTTTACATCACAGCCCCACAATCGTCAATAAATACAATGCCGCATTTTGTGCACATTTCCAGATCGCCTTATAAAACAACTCCTTTTTTGCTCGTTCACATTTCCACCCAGCGTTCAAATTTCCGCTTAACATCCTAAATCTCACGTGTTCTGCGCTCTTTTCGCCGATAAGAAAGGAACCCACTCCCGATTAGGCCAGGAATGGGTTCGTAATGCCGTAACATCTATGACAGGGGATTTGCCTTCATCCCGTCTTTCATCTTTAGCGCACTCCGGTACTCGCCGGGCGTCATCCCCTCTATTTTTCGAAATGTACGGTTGAACGTTGTACGGTTTGTGATACCTACGCTTTTCATAATCTGTTCTAGGGGCACGTCCAGGGCGATGAGCTCCTTTACCTTCTCTACGCGCACATAAGCCAGGTAATCGGTCAGGTTTATCCCCATCGATTGTTTAAAAATCCGCGAAAGGTATTTAGCCGAAATGCCGACCTTGTCCGCCAAAATATCCAGGCTTAATTCTTGGTCGTAGTGTTCGTCGATAAAGTTTTTCATCCGCCATGCATTTTTGTCGCCCGATTCCATCCTGTCCGCGTCTTGAATGGGGATATAATGAAGAAGCGCAGAAAGCAGCGGCGCCAGGTTGATTTCAGGCGAGAGAATCAGGATTTCAGAAATATTGATGTCCTCTCTCGCTTTGAACAAAATGGAGGCTTGGCGGGGATAAAGGCGCCGGCGCGCGTCCAGCACGGTCCTAAAGATGTCCCATACGATATCCGCCGCTTCCCCATAAGAGATGCCGCTTTGTTTCGCATGGATCAGTACTTCCCCTGCGGCCTCTTCGATACGCTTAATATCCATCGATTGGGCCGCGGCAACCACTTTTTCGCGTTCGTACGTAAACTTTTCTTTCTCGTTAAAGGAAAGCTCGCCCTCGGGGACGATGGCAAAGACCTCTGTCTGCGCGTCTGCAAACGATTGCGAGATGTCTGCCAGGTACTTTACGCGCTTTCCCACGCCGATGCGCAGCGAAAACGCGTCGCTCGTCGAGGATACTGCCGACACCTGATCGAATCCTTCGCGCAGCAGGGTTTCGTCGTCCGCGTCCGAATCCAAAAGCAACGCCAACATGTTTCGATAATAGTGAAGGCAGACGCTTTGGGCCTTGTCTGCGAATACCCGGCAGATGACGTCTTGCATCTGATCTATCATTTCGCTCTGCAAGGCGTAGTCGCTTCGCGAATCGCCGTCGATCAATAGCACCGCGCATCGATACCCGTGTCTGTGAAAGCCGTAGTCCTTCTCCAACAAGGTCACAAAGTACTGCTCGTCCATCAATACCTTGCCGTCCAGCAGCGATGTGAGGCTTTGCGCCACATAGTGACGCGAATACTCCCGTGTTTGCCTCTCGTTTTGAATCCGCTCGTCCGTCAAATGACGAATGCCGCGCTTGATCTCCTCGAGTTCGTTGTCAAGCCGTTCTGGGGCGTTCCCCTTCGGCTGCATGCTGCGTAGGCTATCGCTCGCCTCCCGAATCGGCGCGTGAATACGCTTGGCGAGCAGGGTTGAAACCGCCATACCGCACAGCGTAAACGCCGTGATCACGCTGAGGGTAACGATGCGGAAATACCGCATGCTGCCGAAAAAGTATTCCTCCGGCATAAAGCAGACGACCTTGAGGTTTAGCCAGCGCGGGGTTACGCTCATGACGTAACCGACCTGCTCCCCATATCGAATGCCGCTTTGTGTAGGGTCCGTATCCTGCATGCTTTCCGGAGCCCCGGCGCCGCTTAGCAAGCGGCCATCCTCGTCGTAGATCGCCAGCATATCCTCGCGAAAAAACTGGATCCCGCCGTACATGGAAAGGATTTTTTTCAAAGAAAGGTTGATTACAAGCACGCGCGGAAACCCGGCGTCCCGCGTGACATAGACGAGCGGAACGACCATGCGCTTATCGTTGGCCCGCGGTGTGCTGTAAGAATCCGGCGGAAAAACGGTAAAATGCCTGTATGTGTCGGAAAGCAGCCCGCGCCAGATTTCTTCGCCATATTGGTCATAACGCATCATCTTTGTAAAGTATGTGTGCAGATCCGCCATGCCGTTTTCACCGCCGCAATATAACACACGCTGTTCGTCCGCATAGAGAAACAGGCTGTCTACCAAGCTTTCGGACTGGAGGCGCGCCTGACGCAGCAGCTTGATGATCGACCCGTAATAATAGAGATTCTTGCTGGTCAGCTGCGAATAGGGCTTGAAATTCTCCGTCATCAGCGTATTGGTCATGATCATGTCGCACAGGTCGAACAAGGATTGAACCGTATCGTCCAGCTGTTCGCTGATCATATCCATCTTCTCTTGCGCCCGGGCGTAAAAATCCCTTTCGTTTTGATGAGAGAACCATAACGTCGCGCCGACGAGGATCATACTCGAAAAGAATACCATGCATAGAAAGCTCGCGATGATTTTTAAGTAAACCCGGCTTACGTTCAGTTTCCTCATATGTTCCCTCACCTTTTCAGGAAGTCTCTATGTATCATTCGACATTTATTGCGAATATCCTTTTGGTTTTTTGTCCCAATCTAATGTTTCTCTTCAAAAATCCCCTGTTTTTCCGCATTCAGCAGCCAAAAACAGCCGATAAGGAAGTGATGAGAACAAACTTACTTAACGGCTGGCAAAATGGTAACAAATGTACCTTTATGCTTATTTGCGATTATATGTCTGCATTGAAACAGTAAAACTTATAGCGCTTAATCCTATGCACCACATGAGCGCCAACCATAAACTATTCTCCAAAGGCAAATCAAGTGTTAAGGCTCTTAAACTATCAATCATCGGTGTCATAGGCTGTATCGCAGCAAACCAACCGACACCGCTTGGCATAGTGTCAACGGGAGCAAATCCCGAACTCATAAAAGGTAGAATAAAGAGAGGGAACAGTAGTCCCGTTGCTCCCTCTACCGACTTTGAAATCGTCCCGCAAAGTACAGCGATTAGCGTAAATGTAATATTTATGAGCAAAAGAAGTGCTATAACCAAAAACCAATCCGTTAGCCCTGCTTGTGGCCTAAAGCCAAGAAGGGGCGCCGTTACCACGATGACGGCGTTTGAAATGATACCTCGTATCACTCCGGCACCTGTATGGCCCGTCAACACAGCAGATTTTGAAATAGACATACAGCGAAAGCGGTCTATAATGCCCTTTGTCATGTCCGCCGCAATATTCATTGCCGAATATTGAGATGCTTGAGCGATACTTTGAAAAATGATTCCCGGCACAATAAAATCAATGTAATTATAATCCCCCACATCGGATATACTGCCAAATACAGTGCCAAATAAAAGAATTAGGCAAAATGGTATTAGCGTTGCCGTCAGGAGAGTTTCAGGATTTCGCAGCGATATAATGAAACAGCGCTTGAACATAACCCATGTATCAAGAAACATATTTTTATTAGATTTTCCCATGTTGATTTCGCTCCTTTTCATCATCAATCAGTGTTAAAAACACATCTTCTAATGAAGGTAAATTTTGTTCTATGCTGTCGGCATATATTCCATTTTGAGTTAAGAGCTTTATGGCTGCATTGGCTTTTATCTCGCTGTCAAAATTCAGCCGTATCCCTCTCTCGGGCATTCTTTCTTTAAGGTCCTTCGGCGTACCCTCTGCAATAATTTTACCGCCATGTAAAATAGCAATATAATCAGCAAGATATTCAGCTTCTTCTAAATATTGTGTTGTCAGAAATACCGTTGTCCCTTTCTTTGACAAATCTCTTACCAAGTTCCACATGGCAATACGGTTTTGTGGATCAAGACCTGTTGTAGGCTCGTCAAGAAAAAGCACATCGGGGTTCCCCATAAGGCTCATCGCTATATCAAGCCTACGTCGCATACCGCCCGAATAGGTAGACACTTTTTTGTTAGCTGCATCCTCTAATCTCGAAAAAGACAGCCACCCGTTTACGGTGCTTTTGAGGTTTGGCAGACGTTTCAGTTGTCCGATAAGCATTAGATTTTCTCTGCCTGTTAAAATTTCATCTACCGCCACAAACTGTCCTGTTAGGCTAATGCACGCACGCACATGGTCCCCATCTGTCGCTACATCAAATCCGTTAACCATAGCACTTCCACCGTCTGATTTCAGTAGTGTGGATAGAATTTTAATGACTGTTGTTTTTCCCGCACCATTTGAGCCGAGCAGGGCAAAGACACTACCTTTATCAATCGTAAAACTGACATCTTTCAAAACATGGTGTGCTTTATACGATTTTTGCAGCCCAGATACTTCAATTATTTTTTCCGACATGATTGTCCTCCCTCTATACGTACGTATGTATGTATATGTTGTAAATTTTACTGCCTATCGACGGGCAGTAAAAAAAACAGATCTAATCTTTCAAAAATTCATTCCTACCAAGTGCAAAATAGATTTCTTTCATTTCCTCATCCATGATAGGTACACCAAGCAATGCGGAGAGTTGTTCAAAAAATGAAATTTTATCTATATATTCTTTGTAAGACACTTCTAGTAAGTACGGGCTGAGCCATGAGGCGACTAGCCAAGCAATTGTTTGTGATGCCTGTTTCGGAAAGACCACATTCATTGAGCCATTTTTGTTTCCCTCAATCAATAGCTTTTCAATGTAAGTAGCCATTACAGTGACTTGAAAAATGATCTCGTTTTTAAAAACAATAGGGTCGCTTGATAACTTTTTTATTTGCTCTCTCATACTCTCGCTGGCATCCAAATGGGAGCGCAAACTAAGTTTGGCCGCAAAGCGAAGTTTTTCAAGCGCATTAAGTCCTTTTTGTTTATAAGCCAGTAGATATGGGTTATCATCATTTTCTTCAAAGGCTTTGTACATAACTCCCGCAATCAATTCTTCTCGAGAATTAAAATAATGGTAAAAAGCTCCCCGTGTTACACCAACTTCCTTTACGACATCTTCAACTTTCACATTTTCCAGTCCTTTTGCAGCAAAAAGACGCATCGCCGTTTCTAATATGTCCTGCTTGGTTTTTTGGTCTGGGTCGCGCCGTGGCATAGTGTTCACCTCCTATACATACGCATGTATGTCATTGACATTATAGCCTATCGATTTGCTTTTGTCAATTAAAATGAAATGAACGGCACAGAAAAAGCAAGACGACATAGCCTTTCGGCTATGCCGCCCTGTAAACATGAAATTACTTCCTTGTGGGGTTTGCCCTAAGCGTCAAGGCTTTGTTCCGAGGCATTCCCCCCCGCGCTCCGGAAAGGGCAAGGGTCATTCTGCAAAGGGCGCCTGCGACCAACGGATGAAATAGCCCTGGTCGTGATGGCACACCGGGCAAATTGCCGGGGCCTTTGGGCCTTTGTGGATATGGCCACAGTTGAGACACATCCAGACGGTCTCCTGCCCCTTTGCGTCGAACAGTTCGCCGGCCTCCATGAGCTGGGCCAGGCTGGCGAATCTCTCGCCGTGCGTCTTCTCTATCTTGGCGATCAGTTCAAACGCCTGGGCGATATTTTCGAAGCCCTCGCTGCGGGCGACCTGGGCAAAGCCGACGTATACGCTCACCGCTTCTTCAAACTCGTTGTGTTCGGCCATGCGCAGCAAGGTGGCGACGTCGTCCGCCAGATCCACCGGGTATCCGCCGTCTACCGTAATCGTCTGCCCGGCGACGGGCTTGAGAAAATTGTAAAAAATCTCAGCGTGTTCCTTTTCCTGGCCGGCAGTGAACAAAAATGCCTGTTCAACGACGTGCAGATTCGCCTTTTTGGCTGCGCTGGCCGCAAATGTGTAGCGGTTTCTCGCCTGGCTTTCACCTGCGAAGGCGCGCATCAGGTTTTCTTTTGTCATGCTGTTTTCAAATGCTACCATGCTCTCCCCTCCTGTCGCAATCATTATGTGCGGGGGGAGGCCCTCTTATACGGTTTTATTTACACCATTCCCGGATGATTTGTTCCTGCTCCGGCGTGAGGCTTACTTCTTTGCCGCCGACGCTCAGCCGCACCGCCTCCAGCTTACGCTGATGCTTGTGGCATCCGCACTGGCAAAAGTCTTTGCCGGCCGTCATGGGGTTTTCCGGCAGCAGCTCGTCCAGCTCCTTCCCCCGTACGTCCACGGCCCGCTCTTCGATCAGGTCGCATAGACGCGCGATCTGCGAAAGGGGACAAATCACCGGCAGGCCGTCCAGCTCCTGCATCTGCCCCGCTATACGGCCGGATACGGCGAACGTCAGGTCGTTGACGCGTTCGTGCGCGTCGGCCGGCGCATGCGCGGCGACGATGCGCGGGACGGGCGCCCGGTAATCCCCCTCCAGCAGCACGTAATCCATGTCCGCATAATGCGAGAGGATCGCGCTATTGGACAGCGCCTCCCGATACAGGATGGCCGTTTCCGCGCGCGCCTTCGCCGTCACGATCCGTGCGCCCGCGCGCGCATGGCGCGCCGTGTTGC
Organism: Bacillota bacterium; assembly: GCA_023404715.1. Lineage (GTDB taxonomy): Bacteria > Bacillota > Clostridia > Christensenellales > Aristaeellaceae > Beduinella. The sequence continues at coordinate 11,577 of JAEYAR010000082.1, forward strand.
TCCTGGGGTTGTCAATCGAAAACGAAGGACAGAACACCGTCTTCACCGTCCCAACGCGCTTGCCGCGGCGGATCAGCTCCTTCGTCACCTCTTCTACAATCGTCGTCTTCCCAGAGGCGCGTATGCCGACCACGCATATTATCTTCATCGATCTCGATTCCTTCCCTATCTAAACGCTCCGCTTTATTATACCCGCTTTCACCCGCCAAGTAAAGCGGCGCAGCGGAGGAATCCTCCGATAGATCATGCGTCGATTGCGTCGACGCTGAATTTCGAAAAATGCGCGGCCCCCTTCCCGCAGGCGAATACGCCCGGACGAAGGCTATTGTAGCCGCCCAGCGCATTGTGGTTCAGCCCGGATACCTCGCATCCGTAGTCGATGAGCTGCCACGGCCCGCCTGGCGTACGGTATTGATAGCTAACCTCGTGTTCATCGTTTACGATGCGCAGCGTCGCCCGATTTAAAATCACCGGAATGAGCACATAGGGCCTTCCATATTTAAAAAGCCGAATGCCGCTTGCCGTCAGGGCGATGCCGCAATGCGCCTGCGGGGAATAAAACAGCGTCAGGCCGCCGGTCCCCTCCCCCTCTAGCTCGACATCCGCCGTAACCGTATACGCGTGAAGCCCACATGGAAGGGTCATCGGGCAGGCGTCGGCGATGGACTCCCCCCGGCCGGCCATGCGCAGGCCTCCTCGATGAGACGGCTCGATACGTCCCGGCTCCTGACGGCCGTAAAAGGCCCAGAAAGGCTTTGCGCGCCCGCCCGCAAAGTCGTCTCGGGGCGCGTCCACCCCCGGTTCCAGCGGCGGTACGGGCGCTGGCGTCTTTGCCTGCGCAGGCACGTAGGGCCAAGCGTCCTGCGTCCATTCGACCTTTTGCACAAGCGCCTTTCGACCGTGATTCAAATAGCCGCGTTCATATGCGTGGTAGACGACGTACCATTGTGCGTCCGCGCCCTCAAAGATCGTTCCATGCCCCTTACACCACCAGCGCTCTGATCGGCTCCACGTATGCAAGAGGGGGTTGCCGGGCGCATTTTCCCACGGCCCCAGCGGATGTCGGGCCCTGGCGACGACGCACATGTGCGCGGTGGAAGGACCGGCCGTGCCGCCCTGCGCGCTCACCATGTAATACAGGCCCTCCCGCTTGAATAACTTGGGCGATTCCAGCCATTTCCCCTCCGTACGCATTTCGGGTGCGTAATCCCATCCGCCGTACAACTGTCCCAGGCTGCGCTCGACGCGCAGTCCGTCTGCGCTCAGTTCAAACGCGACCCCGCCGTTCATATAAAGATAACGCTTCCCATCCGGGCCGGTCACGTGCCCTGGATCAATCCCCCCGATCTCCAGGTCGACAGGCTGGCTCCAAGGCCATTGGGGCGCCTTGGCGGTCACGACGTAGTTCGTCCCGTCCGCCGGGTAATACAGGTAAAACAGCCCCTGTAGATAGATCAGCTCCGGCGCGGCGATACATCCCGCGTTTTCGACCGCGCTGCAAAGCGTCCGCCAATGGACGAGATCGCGCGAGTGCAGGATCTTCAGCCCCGGCGTGAGTGCGGCGCACGAGTAAGTCAAGTAATAATCCCCGCCGACGCAAACGATGGTCGGGTCGGGATAGTCCCCGTTCAAAATTGGGTTGATGCTATCGTTTTCCATACCCTTATCCTTTCAAACCCGTCGTCACGATTCCCTGTACAAAGTATTTTTGCGCCGCGATGTAGAGGAACAGCACCGGCAGGATGGATACGAGCGCCACGGCCATCATCGGTCCTAAATCCAGCGTCGCGCCGTAATTGGACTTGAAGAGAATCAGTCCGACGGCCAGCGTATATTTGCTGTTGTCGTTTAAGTAGATCATCGGGCCGAAAAAATCGTTCCAAGCGCTTACCAACGCAAAGATCGCTACGACGAAGAGCACCGTTTTCGCGTTGGGCAGCAGGATCTTATACAGTATGCCAAAGTATGAGCACCCATCGATCGAAGCCGCCTCGTCCAGCTCGAGGGGAAAGCTCATGAAAAACTGCCGGAGCAAGAAGATGGAAAAGGCGTTCATCGCCAGAAAGGAGGGCACGATAAGCGGCAGATAGGTATTGATCCACCGCAGCTTTACGTAAATGGTGAACAGCGGCAACAGCGTCACAAAGCCCGGGATCATCATCGTGCTCAGCAGCATGGTAAACCAGAGGCCGCGCAGCGCTCCCTTGACGCGCGCAAACCCGAACGCGACGAACGAACAGCTGAGCAGCGTGCCCAGCACGCAAAGCGCGGTGACGAGGACGCTGTTGAGCGTGTAACGTAAAAAGGGGAACTGGTTAAACGCCGTTTGAAAGCAGCGGAGCGTGAACGGCGCGGGGATGAACTGGGGCGGATAGGCGATGCACTGTTCAGGCGTCTTAAAGGCTGTGGAAAGCATATAAAAAAACGGCAGCACGAAAACAAACCCGATCCCTAGCATCGCCGCATACCATAAGGCGGCGGACGCACATCTACTCCATGTGCGCCGGCCGGCGTCCTTTAATTCCATGAAAACGCACTCCTTACATTTCATAGTTTACGTGCTTGTCCGAAAGCTTCATGACGGCCAGGCTGATCGCCATCAGGATCAGGAAAAGCACCCAGGAGGCGGCCGAGGAGTACCCGAATTTTCCGTACAAAAACGCGTTATTGTAGATGAATAACGACATCACGTACGTCGACTGCACGGGGCCGCCCTCGGTCAAAATCAACGCTTGGCCAAAGATTTGAAATGCGCTGATCATGGCCATGATGCCGTTGAAAAGCACGGTGGGCGACAAGAGTGGAATCGTAATTTTGAAGAATTGTTGTGCGCCGCTGGCGCCGTCGATCGTCGCGGCCTCGTAATACTGTGCCGGGATCTGCTTAAGGCCCGCCAGAAAGATGAGCATCTGGCCGCCGCAGAACGTCAGGTTCATCACGACCATGGACGTCATCGCCCATTTGGGGTCCGACAGCCATCGCGGTCCCTGTACCCCGATCAGGGAAAGCAGGTAGTTGAACACGCCTACCTCCCCGTTGAACAGCCAGATCCATACCATGTATACCGCGATGCCCGCGCTGACGGACGGGAAATAGAACACCGCCTGAAACAGACCGGCGCCCCTGTGCTTCATGTTCAGGAAAAAGGCGAGAAGCAGCGCGAGGCCGACGCTCGACGGCACGCTCATCAGCACGTAGAGGAACGTATTCTGGAGCGATTTAGCGAACAGGTCGTCAAATGTAAACAGGCGCACGAAGTTCTTCAGGCCGATGAACTGCGGGGACGTCACCCCGTCCCACTTCGACAGCGCCCCGTATAGCGAATAGAGCATCGGTCCGATGGTCAGGCCCAGAAAGCCGATGAGCCAGGGGGAAATAAAGATGTAAAAAAAGAGGTTGTTGCGCCTTCGAATCAGGCTGCTACGGCGCCGGGCCTGGCGGGGCGTGGCGGCTTGCATGTCCATCATCCTTCCCATATGCATAGCATTCCCCTGTTCGTGAGGTGAAACCGGGGGGAACCCCCGGCTTCGCTTCATCTCCCGATCAGAAGTCCATATCGAAGAGCTGCTGCCCCTTCGTCTGGATCGTCTCGATCGTCTCCTCCACGCCGACGGCTTCGGTCTGCAGCAGCAGCTTTTCGATCGCCGGCTTGATCACGTTGTCGTTGATTTCGGCGATGATGCCGCAGTTCCACCATGCCGTGCCCTGCTCGGCGATCGTATCGATGACCACCTGCTTGTCGTATGGATGGCCGTCCGGGAAGCTGGCCATATACTCCGCGCTGTTTTGAATGGCCGTGCTCGCGGGGAAGGAATCCGCCATCGAGGTCTGCGGGGCGGCGTTCGTCGCCCACCAACGGATGAACTCAAACGCCTCGTCCTTGTGCTCGCTCGTATTCGCGATGGACATCGCCTGTACGTAAAGCGGCGACTGCCAACGCACGCCGTATTCCTCGTTTACCGGGAACTGTACGATATCCCAGTCGAACGACTGGCCGATCGTCGAGGAAAGCGAGGCGATGTCCCAGTAGTGGATGATGGCCATCGGGTACTTCCCGGTCTCAAACCCGCCGCCGATGTCCTTCGTGCTCGTGGCCGCGGGCGTCGCCTTGTCCGTCACAAACAGGTTGTAGAACAGCTCCACCGCATGCTTAAAGGAGGGGTTGTCCGCCGCCGTCATTTTGTTCGTATCCCAGTCGTAGCAGTAATCGCCGTACATGTTGCGGATCGTCTCGTTCGCGCTGCCTGAGACGAGGATGCCGTACTGGTTCTTTTCAGGTAGCGTCAGCTTTTTTACCGTGTCGAGAAATTCCGCCTCCGTCCAGTCCTTCGTCGGGTAGGGCAGGCCCGCCTCGTCGAAGAGCGCTTTGTTGTAGGCGATGAAGCTTACCTGTACGCCGATGGGGATCGCATACTGTACGCCGTCGGTTTTGAGCGCGTCCAACAGGCTCTGCGCCCATTCGTCCTTCAGCTCGTCGGTCAGGTAGGCGTCAAGCGGCGCAAATACGCCCTTGGCGGTGTATTCGTTACCGTAGTCCGCGGCCACCTGAATGATGTCCGGCGCGGTGCCGGAGGAGAAAAAGGCGTTTAGCTTTTGGAAGTAAACGCTCGGGTCGACGCCGTTGACGGTGACGTGTATGCCGTCTTGCGACGCGTTGTACTGATCCACCAGGTCGAATACGGAGGTTAATCCCTCGTTGGTGCCCCAGAGGACAAATTGCAGCTCTACCTTATCCTCGGCGAATGCGGGCAGGGCGACGAGCAGTGAAAGCGCCAAAGCGAGTAAAACCGAAAATCCCTTACGCATGAATAATCCCCCTTCGCTGATGCGCTGCGCGCCCCCGCCCTCCGGACCGGCGTAGGCGGCCTCGCTATCTGATCTCATCTTACCAGGGAATTGCCTCCCCGGCCATGGAAAAATCCGCGCTATCTTTGGTGCTTTTCCGCGTTCCTGTATTGCGTAGGGGGCACGCCCATCGCCTTTTTAAAGACCTTGTTAAAGTAAAACGGATCGGAAAAGCCGCTCAAGCCGGCGATTTCCTGTACGCTGACCTCGTTGGCCCTCAGCAGCTTGCAGGCATAGGCGACGCGCTTTTCGGCGATCGCCTGATGGATGCTCTTACCGGTCTTGCGGCGGTACATGCGCCCCAAATATTCGGGATCGACGCTGAACACCAGGGCGATCTGCCGTACGCTGATGGGCTGTGTGTAGTGCGCGCCGATATACGCCTCCACGCGCATGATTTCGAGCGCCCCGTTCTGCCCGCCTGCGCCGAGCAGCATCGCGCAAAGGGCCGCCTTCAGCCGATTAAAACTTCCAAAGGCCTGCGCCATCGCCTGCGGCGACGATATCAGGCGCGCCTTGGCCGCATCTTCGCTGTCCCCCACACCTGCATGCAGCAAATGGACGATCTCGCGGTACAGATAGAAGGCGTCCGCAATATCCCACGCGGCCTCGCAATGCGCGTCGTCCCAACCCTCCAGGGCGTGCGCTGCCGCTTCATAGCCGCCAGCGTGCACATTTTGCAGCACGGCTTCGATCTCTGCGGGCGTTCTATGGTCAAAGCGCACGCAGTACAGGCCGCTCGCGCGCGCGTAAAAGCGATGGCTCGCCCCTCGCTGGGCACATTCCAACGCCCGATGCAATTCACCGCATTGCGAAAACGGTTCGCTTTGCCCGATCGCAATGCGCTCCTTTTGCGCCTCCGCTTTCATATACCCGCAGATTTCCTCCCATTGCCCGGGCGCAGTCTGGCATAACGCATACGAAAAGCGTCCGTCGCTTGCGTCAAAGACGCATAGCGGCGTCGAGCCGAGATACGGCGCATAACCGGCCTTCTCCCAGCAAAACGCGCCCAGCAGCCCGCCGGGCATGAGGCGAAGTCCCGTCAATGCCTGAAAAGCCTGCGGCGTCAACACAAAATCCGGGCGTGTCAGGCAGTCGTACAGACGGCATCGCTCCTCCTGTGTGCGCGCCTCGTCCAATCGCATCTTTAACACTTGCAGCATGCCGAGCAACGCTTCTTGGGTGATGGGCTTCACCATATAGTCCGCAACGCCCAAAGAAATTGCGCGTTTGGCATAGTCAAACTGTGAATGTGCGCTGAGGATGACAAACTGCGTCTCCCGTTTGCAGGTGCGCATCATGTCGATCAGCGTCAGCCCGTCGATGCCTGCCATGCGGATGTCGGCAAACACCACGTCTACGGGTTCCTCCTGGAACGCGGCATAAGCCTTTTGCGGGTCCGTAAACATTGAGGCGACGGTAAACCCGTAATCTTCCCATGCGATATAGCGTTTCAGCCCCCGCAATACCCAGATTTCATCGTCCACCGCCATCACGCGATACATTGCAGCTACCCCCTCTGCGCTGGAAAGCGCATCGTCACGCAGGTGCCCCGCCCGCGCTCGCTGTCGATTCGCAGGCTGGCGCGCTCCCCGTAATACAGCGCCAGCCTTTCGCGCACGTTCATCAATCCGAGTGAATCCCCGTGGGCATCGCTCACGCTGCCCGGGTGATTCAGTCCCTCCTGCAGCGCCTCCAGCCGGCGGCGCTCCATGCCGATTCCATCGTCCTGTACCTTGACCAGCATGTAGCCGTCCGCACCGCAGCTGAGGCTCAGCTGAACGCGCCCTTCGCCCGGCCGCTCCTCCAGCCCATGGCGCAGCGCGTTCTCTACAAGCGGCTGTAGCAGCATTTTGGGCATGCGCGCCAGCTCCGCGCGGCCGTCCGTAGCAACGCTCAGCGTAAACCGGCCGCTGTAGCGCACGTTCTGAATGGCCATGTAGCTCTTCACACAGGTCAGTTCTTCGCTCACCTGCACGATATTTGCCCCTTTGATGCTATATCGGAACATGTAAGCGAGGGATTCGGCGATCACCTGTACTTCCTCGACGCCGTAAAATACGCCGATGGATTTCATGCATTCCAGCGTGTTGTAGAGAAAGTGAGGGTTGATCTGCGCCTGCAGCGCGAGCAGCCGCGTCTGCCGCTTGTCGATCTCCTCCTCGAGCAGCCTTTTCTGGATGTCCATATTCTGCTGTGAAAGCGCGCTGATGCGCTGCATCATGCTGTCAAACCCTTCGCTGATCGCTGTAAACTCGCGTTGCCTGCCCCGCTCCATCCGCTGGCCCCATTCGCCCTGTTTGACCCGCTCCATATGGCTTGTCAGCCGCCTGATAAATCCGTAAAGGCTGGAAAACATCAGCACGACCAGCAGAATGATCAACAGGGTCACCACGAGCCATACCGAAAGAATCGGCCCGGCCGTATGTTCCAGGATTCCGCCCAAATAGGATACCGGCGCAAAGCCGATGATGCGCCAGCTCATGCCGTCCGGCGTGTTGGCGTACACTGCATATTCCTGGCCGCCGACGCTTACGCGCCGGGTCTGCTCGCGCGGCAGATCCATAGCGAGGGATGAGGCCAGCGCGCAAAGCCTCGGATCGATGGCTTCAGCGTTCGAAAGCACGTTGCCTTTTTCGTTGACCAGCATGAATGTGGAGGCGGTTTGCGCACGCAGGCCGAGCTCCTCCTCCAGCGCGTCCATATCCATGAAAAAAATGCACGTTCCCTCCGCCTCGGCCCTGCGGGCAAACGATTGCGTCGTCTCCTGCCTGTAGATCGGCGCGGAAATCGTAAATAACCGTTTCCCCGATACGTATGACCAGTCCGAGTAGCCGGGGTTTTGAACCGCCGCAGCGATCATGCGTTGATATGCGTCTGCTTCGGGGTAAAACTGATAGACATAGGTCTTCTCCTCCAGATCGTTTACCACCACGACGTTCTCGATTCCTTTTTCCAGGTAACTGTACGAGCACAGGATGCTCAGGAACAGGTCGTCGTCCGAATCCAACGTATAGCGCTGCTTCGTCGCCAGCGTGCTGCGCATGGAATTCAGGTAAGAAATCGTATCCATCAGCGAATGGATGGTGCCGTCCTTGATGGAAAGCAGGTTGGCGATACGCGTATACTCCGCGCGGTTGATGTCGTCCTGCTCCTGCATGACGTATTCGCCGGCCAAACGCATCGTACCGGCCACCGCCACGGCGATGAGCGCGAGAATCAAACATACGATCGTGAGCAGCTGCGCTTTAAGCGATACGCCGCCGCCCTTTTTCACCGTTTTGGGCTCCGTCATGCTGAAACGCCCTCCTTTTATCTCTCTTTTTCGTCTTTATTCGCCATTCTCCCTTCCAGTCATACAAAAAAAACCGTGAATCTTCATGATATCACGGCCCTGTACGTTCGTTCAGTCTTCCATATGCAGCTTTTCAAACGGCCCCAGCTTCCCCTCGGCCCAATGCCGGCGGCAAAGGCTGACGTATTGGCTGCTGCCGCCCAGCAGGATTTGGTCGCCTTCCTTCACGACGCGCCCGTCCTGCACGCGCGCGTTGAACGTCGCCTTGCGCCCGCACCAGCAGATGGTCTTGACCTCCTCGATGGTGTCCGCCCATGCCATCAGCCACTTGCTGCCTTCGAACAGGTTGCCCTGAAAGTCCGCCCGCAGCCCGTAGGCGATCACGGGTACGTTCAGCTCGTCCACCACGCGCACCAGCCGCAATACCTGCTCCTTGGTGAGAAACTGCGCCTCATCCACGATCACGCAGTCGTAGGCCCTCACGTCGATGTCCCCCAGCTCCTCTACGAACCGGCACTGCGCCTCGAGCCCGCAGCGCGAGCGCACCAGCGTCTCGCCATCGCGATTGTCGAGCCTGGGTTTGAGCATCAATACGCGTTGATCGCGCTCTGTATAATTGTACTGAACCATGATCGCGTTCGCCGTCTTACTCGACCCCATCGCGCCATATCGAAAGTACAGTTTTGCCATAATCTCTTTCCCCCGCATCCTGGACGGCTCCTGCCGTTTTATATTCCAAAGGCGATCAAAAGGCCCGTCATGATCAGCAAGCTGATCGGAATCGAGATAGAATTGGTCATCCCGGCCAGCGCCGCGTCGCCGCCCAGCCTGTCGGTGTACACGGGCGCGATCGTCGATACCGGCGAAAAGAGCGTGAGCACCACGGCCTGCCGGACGGTCACGTCAAAAGGCAACAGGAAATAGCATACGACCGACAGCCCGGCCGCCAGCCCGTAGCGCAGCAGCAGCGTGCGCCCTGCGCGCATCATCTGGCTCCTGTTGTCCGGGAATTCGAGCATCATCCCGATCATAAACATCGCCAGAAAGCCGTTGGCCGCCCCGATCGTCTCCGCCAGCTTCGCTACGGGCATCGGAATGGATATCTGAAAGACCATCATCAGGAACACGACGAAGTACGTGTCGAACAGCACCGATGAAAAAACCTTTTTGAGGATCGTCTTGACCACCGGTTCGCCGCGCGCGCCCGTCGCGGCGGACGTCAGCGCGTAGGTGCCGCCCCCGACCATGACCGCATTGCCCGTGTCGAACATGCACGTGGCCACGACGCCCGCCGGCCCGAGGAAACCCTGCGCAAAGGGCAGCGTCGCACAGCCGATGTTATATCCCGGCACGTTCATCATGTAAAACACGCGATCCGCCCGCTCCATGCGGCGGGAAAATACGAACGCGAGCAAAAATGACGCGGCGTTCGCCGCAATCCCCAGCGGCACGATGACGAATAGCGATGGATCGCGCGTCGCCGTCGCAAAGGCCGAGACCACCGCGCCCGGAAGCGTCACGTTCATCACGATCTTGGATACGATTCGAAAGTCCGTCTTGCCGAACATGCCCAGACGTTTCAGGGCATAACCGAACGCGACGATGAGCAAAAACACCGCCGCCCGCAGCAAAATATCCGCCATTTTTTTCCGACTCCCCGCACTGCAAAATTACGCCTCTCATTATACCAGCCCGTCCGCTATCTGTCACGCGAAAGAGCGGATATTGCGCGGGTTTTTCGCGCATCCTCTATGCGAGGTGATTGTCATGAGTTTTTATCGCGACCTGGATCAGCTCCTCAGCGAGTGCCCGCAGGCCCGCGAATATTTTGCTTCGCTGCCCCCTTTCGTACAGCGCGGGGTTCGCGCGCATGCGCAGGGCATTGCGTCCCTTTCCGGCCTGCAAAGCTGCGCAAGCGACCTGGACAGGGGAGGCCAACCATGAAGACGCTACACCTGCCCGGCGGGCGCGCTGTCGCCCTGCCGACGCTCTATGCGGCCCTGGCGGCCTGTCTGGGCACCGGGCTCGTCGCCGCGCTGCTCGCGCTGGGGCATTTCGGCGTCTATCGCACGCTTTTGCTCCCCCCGCTCGCGCCGCCTGCGCCGGTCTTCGGCGTCGTATGGACGATTCTGTACGCGCTCTTGGCCGTATCGGTCGCCATCGTCTACGAAAGCCGCTCCCCCATGCGCCGTGCGGCGCTGGCCGTCACCGCGCTGCAGCTCGTCTTTAACGCCGCCTGGGTTTTTTTCTTCTTTCGCATGCGCTCCTACGGCCTGGCTTTTTGGGAGCTGTGCATTCTGCTTTTCCTCGTGCTGGCGATGCTGGAATGCTTCCTGCGCGTCGATTCCTTCGCCGCCCTCCTACAGGTTCCCTTTCTGCTGTGGACGGCCTTCGCCTGCTATCTGAACCTGGGCGTTCTGCTGCTCAACTAAAACGTAAACTTTTTTATTTTATAGGTTGACATACAGCCTCTCCTTATGTATACTTTCAACCATCAAGAAGTTTACATAAGGAGTTGCCTATGCGAAATACAAAGGTTCGTTCTCTGTCTCTCGCCGCGCTGTTCGCGGCGCTCACCGCCGTGTGCGCGCAAATCCAGATTCCCCTGCCGATGATCCCCCTGAACCTTGCGCTCTTCTCTGTTTACCTGTGCGGCGCGCTGCTCGGCGCGAAGTACGGCGCCGCCAGCATGGGGGTTTATCTGCTGCTCGGTCTGATCGGCGCGCCGGTCTTCGCCGGCATGGGCGCCGGCCCCGCCGTCCTCTTCGGCAAGACCGGCGGCTATATTTTTGGCTACATCTTCGCCGCTATGATCACGGGCCTTTGCCGCGAGCGATGGGGCTTCTCCTTCGGGCGCCTTTGCCTGGGCATGGCGGCCGGCACGCTCGCCTGCTACGCGCTGGGCACCGCCTATTTCATGTGGATTGCGCATATGAACCTGCTCACGAGCCTCAGCTACTGCGTCTTTCCTTTCCTGCCGGGGGATGCGGTCAAAATCGCGCTCGCCGCGTGGCTCGCCGTCCGCCTGTCCAAGACGCCTCTATTGCGCGGGTGAGTCCGCTGCATGCACAAACTGACGCAGCACGCTCAGCAGCTGGCCCATGTCGACCGGCTTGGCTACGTGCGCGTCCATCCCCGCCATCCTCGCGCGCTGCACGTCCGACGCAAAGGCGTTTGCGGTCATCGCGATGATGGGAATGCGCGCGGCGTCGGGCCGCTCCAGCGCACGAATCGCCCGCGTCGCCTCATAACCGTTCATGAGGGGCATCTGTATGTCCATCAGGATGGCGTCGTAATAGCCCGGCGCATGTTTCGTAAACGCCTCCACCGCCTTTGCGCCGTCCACTGCCGCCTCGGCCTCGGCGCCCGCCAGTTTGACGAACTCCGTCGTGATTTCCAGATTTAATGTGTTATCTTCTGCGATCAAGAATCGTCTGCCGTCAAAGCGCGGCCGCTCCTGCGCCAAGGCGGGGGATGCCTTGGCCGTCTGCCCCTGCGTCAGCTCCAATTCAAACGCCACTGTAAAGCGAGAGCCCTTGCCCCATTCGCTTTGCACCGTGATTTCCCCGCCCATCATGTGCACGATGTTCTGCGTGATCGCCATGCCCAGGCCCGTCCCCGCAGTCCTGCTGACGCGCGAATCGTCCGCCCGGCTGAAGGGCTCAAAGATATGCTCGATGAATGCCTCCCGCATGCCGATGCCGTCGTCCTCCACGGTCAAAACGTACCGGCCGTGGCTCGCCGATTTGGATGCCATCTCCTGTAAGTTTACGTGGATCGCGCCTCGCTCGGGCGTATACTTGACCGCGTTGGAGAGAAGGTTTGACAGCACCTGCTTAAGCCGCAGGGCGTCGCCCATTACCTCTGCATGGCGCACAGCCTGCACGCTAAGCCGTAGCTCCTGCCGCTTCTCTTGCGAGGCGGGCTGCATCATGCAGACCGCCTCGCGCATGACGTCCGTCAGGTTAAAGGCGCGCCGCTCCAGGTCGAGCTTCCCGCTTTCGATCTTGCTCATGTCCAACACCTCGTTGATCAACCCGAGCAGATGCTTGCTCGAAACGGAGATCTTGTCCAGGCAATCGCGTACGCGTCCCGTATCGTCCAGGTACGTATTCGCCAGCGCCGTCATACCGACGATCGCGTTCATAGGCGTGCGGATGTCGTGCGACATGTGCGAGAGAAAATCGCTCTTCGCCGCGTTCGCGCTCTCTGCGCGCCTGAGGGCGTCCTCCAGCAGCTGCTTTGTCTCCAATTCCCTGCGCATGTCGCCGTCCACGTCGCGAATCGCAAACGTCACATGCCGGGCAACGCCGTCCTCGTCGCCCAGCATAAGCCGCGCCTGCATCCAGGCGTACCGCCCATCAGGCTGCCGCTTGCGGTAGACGCGGCTCTGCTCGAGCTGCCCGTGCGCCTGTACGAAACGATTCAAGTTAAAAAAGGCGTTCATCTCCTCCTGCTGCGACGGATGCACGAACTGGCGGACGTATGCGTCGATCATTCGGCTATAGCACCCCTGTTGATGCAGGTCCATCTTTTGCATGACGTACGGGTCCGCCCGTAAAATTTGATAGGTATCGCGCCCTAAATTGATGTAATACAGGGCATAGTATTCCCTGCTCAGCGCCGCGATGATCTCGTCCTGCCTGCGCCTTTCCGATACGTCCATGAGCGCCAGGACCACGCTGTCGTCGTCCGCGCCGTGCGCGTTCAGGTAGGCCGTATTCATCACCCAGCAGAATTCTCCGTTCACCCTCCGGCGGAACTCGTTGGATATCGAGCGAATCCCCTGCGCTTTGAGCGCGCGCAGGTTTTCAAGGGAATGCATTCGGCAATAGGCCGGGCGCTCATCCGGATGATAGAACTCGGCGATCTGCTCCACGCAATAGGGGCTGTCGCCGGGGCCGACGCTCCCGTCCTCTAGGCCGTCCGGCCTGCGGATGACGCGGATCGTCCCTTCCCTCAGGTTTAGGCGGTAGACGCCGAAGAAGAGGTCGCTCAGCGATGTCAAGATCTCCTGGTTCAGCTTTGACAGCTCCGTGCGTTCCGTCTCGGTGCGCTTTTGACGCATGATGTCCTCGACCAAACCGACCGTCGTCACAGGCTGGCCCAGCGTGTCGTATTCGACGGTCGATAGCGTCATCCGCACCCATTTTTTATGGTCTTTGCTGCGAAACTCCGCCCGCGCGTAGCGCTCGCCCGCATGGATGCGCCTGAATACGTCAAAGTAAGCCTCCCGATCCTCTTCGAGCACCATCTCCTGCGCAAATGCATGGGCCATGTTCTCGTATCTGGGCTTACAGCCGTAAATACGGCGTGTCCGTTCGGGGATGTCCGCCCGGTTCAGCTGCGGATAATAGGAAAATTCACAGATTTCCGTCCCTTCCAGCGTCATGCGCAGCAGCTCGCTGCTCGCCCGGTTTTCGCGCAGCAGCTCGATATTGCGCAGCTCCGCCTTCTTGCGCTGGTCGACGTCCATAAATACGCTCTGCATCACGACCTCGCCGTCCAAGTCGCGGATCAGCTCGGCCGTGCCGATAATCCAGCAGGGCGATCCGTCCTGCTGCGACAGGCGATACTCATAAGCCTGTTTGTCCCCCACTTCGCGGATGCGGCTGATCTCTCGCAAGATGCGTTCCCTGTCCTGCTCGTCGATCAGGTGATTCAGGTTCCATTGCTTCTTTTTCCAAAATGCATCGGCGCTATAGCCGAATATGCGTATGGCCTCCCGATTGGCGCTCTTGAACTCGACCTGTCCCTCTTCGGCCAGCTTATACTGCACGATGCCGCAGACCGCGGATTCGAAAAGCGATCTGTAAAGCGCCTTTTGCCGCTCGATTTCGGCGATATGCCTTTCCTTTTGCGTGATATCCCGAATTGTGCTGACACAAACCTCCTCGCCCGCCTCCGTGCGCACCTTTCGGCCGATGTCGTTAATCCAGATATAGCTGCCGTCCTTCTTGCGCATGCGGTACTGCACCTCGTATTCGAGGTTTTGAGAAAACGCTTCTTCTACCGCCCGGTCGACGCGCGCCCGGTCCTCGGGGTGCATGCAGTTGATGACGAGGCCGTCGATGTCCGCGACGAACTCGTCGTACGTGAAGCCCAAATGGTTCAGCATGTAATCGTTCACGCAAAAGAGCGGGAACCCGTCCTCTAGATACCCGCCCATGATACCGCCGGGGATGTTCCGATTGAGCAGTTCGAGCAGATTTCTGGCGATGCCGTCGGATATGTTCTCGCCGTCCCTCGATGCAAATTTTAGGGAATACTCTCTTTGCGTCTGGTTTGTCACAGCGCCTTCCGCCCTTCCGCGCCCCTCGCCATGCAGGCGAGGCAATACTGGTACGTCCATTTTACCACGTACCCGGCGGAAAAACAATGACCGCCCGTGAATGGGCCACCGGTAAGCGGCATACGACGACAGAAGAGGGGCTAACGGCGGTGAGCCGACAGTCCCTCTTGGAGGTGTGGGGATCCACGCGAGGATTGGAATCATCCCACTTATAACCGATTATGGCGGGATTATTCTTTCGGCGTGGCTACAATGCCGTCGCTCTTCTCCAGTTCTTTAAGGCGATAGGTTAAGCCGTCGGGCAGCGCATCCGCGCCGGCCAGTTCATCCAAGCCGTTCACATCGTCTGCAATATCGACTCCCCCATCGTTGTCCCCATTCAACGCCTGATCGTCAATGTCTTCTCGATCGGTGCAACCGGTAAACAGGGTCAAACAGGCCAGCGTACAAACGAGAAGAATTGCCATTTTCCGCATCATCTCTCCCTCGCTTTCAATTGCCCTCGCTTGATTTCCAGCACTACATCCGCCTGTTTTGCCACCTCGGCGGAGTGCGTCACCACTACAACGCATTTTCCGAACACATGGGCGCTCTCTTTCAAAACCGCTGTGATTTCTTCGGCAGTATCCGCGTCAAGATTTCCAGTGGGCTCGTCCGCCAGAATGACCGGGGCATCAGAGGCCAGCGCCCGCGCAATCGCCACCCGCTGCTGTTGCCCGCCGGATAGCTTCAGCACGTTCCGGGTGATCTCGTCCCTGGCCAGTCCCAGCCGCTCGAGGATCGGCACTGCCTCCAGCTTTGCAGTGAGCCGCACATTCTCCATTGGCGTCATATAGTCGATCAGGTTGTAGCTTTGAAAAATCAGGGCGATATGGTTCTTGCGGTGGTTTTTCAGGCGCTTTGCACTGATGTCCTCGCCGTCGAACAGGATGTATCCCTGGGTTGGCGTATCAAGCCCGCCCAGCAGGGCCAGCAGCGTGGTCTTTCCGGACCCGGATGGGCCAAGGATGGCGTACAACTTCCCCGTCTTCAGCTCCATATAAGCGTTTGATAAAATCTCTTTGCCCTTTTCGTATGCATAGCAGACATCTTTGAGTTCCAGTGTGGACATGTTGATCCCTCCTTCAGCTCATTTTGGATAGGATTTCCCGGGGCTTAAGCCGCATGACGGTGACAGACGATATGCTCACGGCCACAATGATGATGGCGAATCCGATCAGGTAGAGCTGGACCAGGGTATCCACCCCAACCGATACCTCGATGCCATCCTCCGCGGGCAGCGGCCTCTGGATCAAATTGTCGGCGCCCACTTCGACGCCGGCGGCGACGGCGGTCACGTCCACATCGTCCTCCGGTTCTGAGCGCATACTCTGCTTCAACAGGCGATTGCCGATTTGCCCCGCTACAGCGTTGCTGGTGAAGTAGGATAGTCCAAAGGCAAGGACGGCGATCAGCAACACTTCGATCAAATACTGGCCGATAATGGCCGGTTTCCGGATGCCCACGGACAGGAAGACGCCCATTTCATGGATGCGGGTCTTTGTCCAGAGCGTCAAGATGAGCGCCAGAATGATGGCGCTGACAACGATGATCACCACCAACAGGGTCAGGACGAGCTCACCCAGCGTAGCGAGCGGTGCGGCGGCATTTTCATAGGTCTCGTTGTCTGCCTCTACGGTAAACGCCTTCCAGTCGATGCCGGGCAGTGCCCTTACATCAGACACCACCCGCGTCATCTCCTGCGGGTCCTCTATGGTGACATGGATTGCGGAAAATCCGTAGTTGATAGCGCCTCCCTCAATTTGAACGGCCGTCTGTAGATCCACGAAAATCTGGTTTTGGACTTTGTCGTAGGTTGTGACAATCTCTCCAAACTGCTCCACAGTATTGGGGGTAAACAGTCCGATGATCTGTACCCGTATCTCCTGCCCGATAAAGTCCTGATCTTCGACGCTGTAGCTGTGCGTGGTGATGTAGTCCCCGAGTTTCAGGCCGCTTTTTTCCGCCAGGTCCCCGCTGATAATCGCCGCATGGCTGTCGGTCATGGAAAGGTGCCTCCCCTCCGCCAGCATCATCGTCCCAGAGGTGAAAAAGTCGTCGTCCTCCGTGTTGCACACGCCCAGCACCTTGGTACGGCTCTTGTACTTTGCGTCGGTCGCAATGGTTCCAGGAAAGAGGGAAAGCTCCTCAAAGGGGGCAAGATGCCCCTGTCTTGCGCAGCAAAACTTCACGCCCGGTATGGCCCTGATGGCGGCGACGTTGTCCGGGGTCAACTGCACGGTGGAATACTGAAGAAATCCGGTGGAGACCTTTCCGGATTCCTCGTCGACCTCTTCTTTAAGGGTTTCCTTGACCACGTACGGGCTGTTCTCCCAATCCACAAAAACGTCGAACCTGCCGCCCAGGCTCTGCCGCAGGTCGAGCTGCGCGGTCTGGGACGCCTTCCAGATGGCAAGCCCCGTCAGTACAAAGGTCGCCATCACCAAGAGAATGATGAACAGCAGAATGCTTTTGCCTCTTTTTCTTGTGACGTAGAAATACGCACGTTTGATAAATCCCATAGCGAACACCTCCATTTTGTTTGCATGGATAGAATAGCGCGCCAATATGGAAGCTATATGAAACGCATATGGAACGGGCAAGGAATGAAAAAACGCCCCGATTGCTCAGGGAGTCTTCAATGGCATTTATAGATGAATGACAAAGCGCATCCCGTTTGGCCGCTCCATCGGGTGGAAAGAATAGGACAGCCCCATCGCGCCCAGAAGCTTATCGACAAGATACAGCCCCAACCCATTCCCGCCGTACTCGCGGCTGCGGGCGTAGTTGGGCCGGTAAAACGGCTCAAAGAGATGTGGCAGGTCCTCGGGCGGAATCGGCGTGCATTCATTTTCGATCACCAGGGTACGCCTTTTAAGATAAACGCAGACCGTCTTACCGGGATCCGTATAGGCGACGGCGTTGGCGAGAATGTTGGACACCGCTTTTCGAAAACGTTTTGGGGGCAGCTTTGCGGAGAGGCCGCCCGATAGGTCCAACCGAAAAACAATGCCGCGGGCTTTGGCGATCTGCTCATACGGCTCGCATAACGCGGCCAGCAGCCCGGGCAGGTCCGTCTGAACCGAGACCTCGTTGTGCAGCGCGCCGCCCGCCCTGGACGCTTCCAGGATCTCTTTTATCATGCCTGACAACTGCTCCGCCATCTCCTTGCACGCTGGCAGATAGGCCTCAACCTCCCGGTATTTCCCTATGCCGAGGATCATGTTCTCCAGCGTGGCGTTCAGGGCGGTCAATGGCGTTTTCAGCTCGTGGGACGCTGCCCGCATGAAATCCACCTTGGACTGTTCCGCCTCCTGCACGCGTTGCTTTTCAAGTTCCAGGGTTTCAATGGCTGCCAGCAGGTTTTGGTATAAGACGTTGATGTTGCCCGCCAGCACGCCAATCTCGTCTTCGGCCCGGACCCGGCAAACCGCGGTCTTGTCCATCTGCGCCATCCGCGCGGTCACGGCGGAAATCTCCTTGACGGGGACCGTAATTTGCCTAGAAAACAGGAGGGAGCAGAGGATAGAGACCCCAACGCAGCAAAGGATGGAAATTGGCAGTACCTTCTGAATCGTCTGTGTAATATAGGGCGTCAAATTGAATTGGCCGGTGACGACCAGGTCGCCGCTGCCGGGATTGGTGGATAATTCGAGGGCCACCTGCGGGGTGAGGAAGTACAGCAGCGCGTGGGCCACCAGGACAATGAACAGCATAAGTCCTAGGGTGTAGAAAAATGTCTTTGGATAGATTTTTAACCGTTTCATTGGCCCACCTCGAACTTATAACCGATCCCCTTCACCGTAACCAAGCAGTCGAGCCGCAGCTTTTTGCGCAAATTTTTGACGTAGGTATCAACGGTCCGGTCGATGATCGGGTTGTCGTCGCCCCACAACTCGTCCAAGATCTGATTTCTGGTCAGGACGAGGCCCTTGTGTTCCACAAAGAGGCGCAGCAGGTCGATCTCTTTGGGCGTCAGCTCGATTTTCCCTTCCATGTCCCTTGCCGTGTAGCCCGAAAAGTCCACGGTCACATCCCCAAAGGTCATGGTCTCCGGCATCACGCTCCGCCCGCTCCGGCGCAGCAGCGCCATGATCCGCTTCCCCAGCAAAACCATGGAGAAGGGCTTGGTGATATAGTCGTCCGCCTGCTCGTCAAAGCTTTGCACCTGCGTGTATTCATCCTCAATCGCGGTGAGCATGAGCACGGGGACGGCGCTTGTTCGCCGGATTTCGTGCAGTACCGCCAGCCCGGTCATTTGGGGGAGCATGATATCCAGAACCACCAGGTCGGGCTTCTCCTCCTGAAAACGCCGGACCGCCTCCGCTCCGTCATAGGCCGGGAGGGTCTTATGTCCGGCAGCCTTCATATATTCGCATATCGCTTCATTGGTTTGGCGATCGTCCTCCACAATCAACAGCGTCACCTTAAAAATCACCCCCTGTCACAGTATAGCGTCTCCATGTGGAGAGCGTATGGAATGCTTTTTTTCTTCTCTCAAGATCTGCGTTTGCCGCTCTCTTTTTCCTCTCTGTGATACAAAACGTACTGATTATTTTATTCTAGCACATTTCCAAGAGCATGAAAACAGGAATAGCGACACGAAATCCGCGCCGCCAATCTAGAGGTTTTTGTCCATCGTAGTAATACGCTTCATTCCGCCGCAAACCGATAGCCGACGCCGACTTCCGTCAGGATAAAGCGCGGGTTTGCCGTGTCTTTTTCGATCTTGCGCCGCAGGCTGGCCATGAATACGCGCACGCTCTTCGTATCCCCGCTCTCCTCGTATCCCCAGACCTGCCGCACG
The DNA here is from genome assembly GCA_023404715.1 of Bacillota bacterium. Lineage (GTDB taxonomy): Bacteria > Bacillota > Clostridia > Christensenellales > Aristaeellaceae > Beduinella. Next base: position 30,855 of record JAEYAR010000082.1, read on the forward strand.
ATATACCCGTGCGTGAGCACCTTGCCCCGGTTCGCGATCAGGAGCAGCAAGAGCTTGTATTCGATGGGCGTCAGGTGCACCTCGCACGCATCCACCAGCACGCGCCGGCGGTCGTACTCCACGACCAGGGAATCGCATTGAAAGCGCGTCTCCCCGCCCTGCGCCTGGCTGCGCTCCATCTTCCGTTCGACGACGCGGATGCGCGCCATGAGCTCGCCCATGAAAAACGGCTTGGTGATGTAGTCGTCGGCGCCCGCGTCGAGCGCGGCGACCTTCTCGCGCTCCTGTCCCCTGGCGGAGACCACCAGGATGGGCGTCTCCCCGTCCCGGCGGATCTGCGCGAGCACCTCCAGGCCATCCCGGTCCGGCAGACCCAGATCGAGCAGCACGATATGCGGATGGTGCGATGCGTAGAGGAAGAGTCCCTCGCTCGCGGATTCCGCGACGTATACCTCGTATCCCTCCTTGCGCAGGGATACGGCTGTGAAGCCCGAGATGTATCGATCGTCCTCGATGAGCAAAATCTTAAATCCCGCCAGCATAAGCTTCCTCCATCGGCAACGTAAAGATAAAGCGCGAGCCGTGGGGGCGGTTCGGCTCCACGTGAATCTCGCCTCCGTGCGCCTCCGCCACCGCCTTGCAGATGGCCAATCCCAGGCCCATGCCGCGCTTGCTGTCCGAGCGCCCGTGATCGGATGTCACAAAGCCATCGAACAGCGTATCCTTAACGCTCTCGTCGATGCCCGCGCCCGTATCGCTGACGCAAAACTCAATGGCGCGCTCCCGCTTGCGCACCGTCAGGACGATCTCGCTGTCCGCCTGCGTGTGCTTCACCGCGTTTTCCAGCAGGTTTACGAGCGCTTGCACGATCAGCTTGCCGTCCATGGGCGCCATTAGCACTTCGTCGGGCAGCACCGCCCTGAACTTTCGCAGCTTCAGCAACCGGCTCATGTGCGATACGGCCTCGCCCACTACGTCGTCTACGACCTCGTCTTCCTTATTCAGCTCCAGGCGCGACTCGTTGATGCGCGTCATATTGAGTATGTTTTCCACCAGATTGGATAGCCAGACCATCTCTTCGCTGATATCCCCGGCAAGCTGCTTCTTCTCCGGCTCGCTCAGGCGTTCATAGTCGTCGAAAAGCAGCGTGCTCGCGCCGGAAAGCGCCGTGAGCGGGCTGCGCAGGTCGTGCGCGACCGATCGCAAGAGCGTGCTGCGCAGCCGTTCGCGCTCCATGGCGACGCGGATGTTCTCGCGCTCGTGGTAGACGTACTCGCGGTCCAGCGCGATGCCCATCTGCGTGGCCACCGTCTTGACGACGAGCTCCGCGCGCTTATCGATGGGCTCGTCGCCGTGCACGTGCACCGTGCCCAGCAGGCCGGCCGCGCTGGGGATGCCGTATATGCGCGGCGCGGCCGAGCTCCCGCCCGATCCTGGCATTTCCCCGAGCGCTACGGTGCAGGCCTGCCCCGCGTATTCACGGATGAAGACGACGCCCTGCTGCACGATGTTCTTCTCCCCCGTGCAGTGCAGAAAGCCCGTCGCGATCCGGTAGAGCAGCTGCGTGGTGCGCTCGTTCTCGCCGGAGGCCTCCATCAAAAGGCGCATCCGGTTCATCACGCTGCCGGAGACGATCGCCGTCACCTCAAAAAAGACGAGCAGCATCACGTCGCTCGGGCTGTGGATCAGAAATGTATACTTCGGCTCCGTAAACAAGAAGTTAAACAATAGCACGCTGACGAGCGAGGACACCACGCCATAGCCGTACCCATGCGTCAGCACGGTCGTAAAGAGTACGCCGAGCAAAAAGACCATGATGACGCACTCTTTTTCGATGCCCGCGGCGCTGATGAGCAGCGAGAAGGCCGTAGCGCCGAGCAGCAGCGCAAGCGTCGTCAGCGCGCGTCCGGCCGTGGGCCGGCCCTTAAACGCCCAATGCTTCATATGCGTCGCTCACCTCCGCCCCCATTATACAGCCAACCGGCTCATTTGTACATCAGGCGCGTGATGTCCTTTTTACCGCCTGCGACCAATAGATGCTCGTCCGCTTGAAAGACGTGCTCGGCGTTCACGAGCGGCAGCACGTTCTCCCCCGCCTTGACACCGATCACATTTACGCGAAAGCGCGAGCGCACCTTCAGATCGCCCACGGTCTGCCCGACCCAGCCATCAGGCACGCGCATCTCCGAGATCGCGTATTCAGGCGTCACCTCAATGTAATCAAACGCGTTGCGCATACTGTATTTCATGGCGGTGCGCTGGGCCATGTCGCGCTCGGGGTGGATGACCGCGTCCGCGCCGATCTTGAGCAGGAATTTTGCGTGCATCTCCCGGTCCGTCTTGGATACGACCCACTTGGCCCCCGCCTCCTTGAGCAGCGACGTGATCTCCAGCGACGATTGAAAGTGATCGCTGATGCACACGAAGCAGACGTCAAAATTGCGCACGCCGAGCGATTGAATGACCTCTTCGTCCATGCAGTCGCCGATATGCGCGGCCGTCGCCACCGTCGCCAGGCGGTTCACCGCCGCCTCGTCCTGATCGACCACCATCACCTCGTTGCCCAGCTCGGCGAGCTTCGTCGCCAGGTGCCTGCCAAAGCGGCCCAGCCCGATGACCAGCATCGAACGCATCTTGCATCTTCCTTTCCGCAAAACCCTAAAGCGTGTATTCAGCCGACGATGATCTTGCCTACCGTGTTTCGCAGACGCGGCGCATGCCGCTTTTCGGCGAGCGCCATCGCCACCGACAGGCTGCCGACCCGCCCGCTGTACATGAGGACGATGAGCGTCAAGCGGGAGACCGGTGTCAGCGCGCGCGTGCCCCCTTTCGACAGGCCGACCGTGCCGATCGCCGAAAACGTCTCGAACATCGCGTCCATCAGCGAAAAGCCCGTCTGCTGGTGCAGCAGCACGAAGCAGCCAGCAAAGGCGAGCAGCAGATACAGCATGGCGCCGCAGTAAGCGCGCCGCACGAGTCCGTCCTCGATCCGCCTGCCGAAGAGGTTGATGTCCTCCCGCCCCCGGGTATAGGAGAGGGTGGAGAGCAGCATCACCACCATCGTCGTCACCTTGATGCCGCCGCCGGTCGAGCCCGTCCCGGCCCCGATGAGCATAAGAATGAGGGTCAGGGTCGATCCGGGCTCCGTCAGGCGCGACAGGTCCGCCGTGTTAAATCCGGCGGTCCGCGGGGTGACCGCCTGAAAGAGCGCGGCCAAGGCCCGCTGCCCGCCGGTCATCCCCGCAAACGCGCCGTCCGCCTCCAGCCAGAAGAATCCCGCGAACGCGCCCAATATGAGCGCAGCCGTGCCGCACAGCATGATCTTCGTGTGCAGCAGATACCTGCTGAAATGGTGCTTGTGCTCGGCCAGGTCGTCCCAGACGAGAAAGCCGATGCCGCCGATGACGATCAGCGCCAGGATCACCCCGTTGACGAGGGGATCCGCCGCAAACGGTTCGAGCGAGCAATAGGGGCGGATGCGCCCCATGAGGTCGAACCCGGCGTTGCAAAACGCGGAAATGGAATGAAAGACCGCATAATAAAGCCCCGTCCTCAGTCCGAACAGGGGGCAAAAGCGCAGCGCCAGCAGCGCCGCCCCGACGCATTCGACGGCCGCCGTGCCGATCAGGATCCGGCGGACAAAGCGCACGATCCCACCGAGCTGAAAGGAGGAGACCGCTTCCATCAGGTAGGAACGTTCCCGCAGGCCGATGCGCTTGCCGAGCACGAGCGAGAAGAGCACGGCGATCGTCATAAAGCCGAGCCCACCGATCTGAATGAGGCATAAGATCACCAGCTGCCCGAAAAACGTGAACTGCGTGTAGGTATCGTAGACCACCAGGCCCGTCACGCACGTCGCCGAGGCGGACGTGAACAGCGCGTCGACAAAGGGGATGCTCCCTCGGTCGCGGCTTGCGGCCGGCAACATGAGCAGCAGCGCGCCCAGCAGGATGATCAGCGCGAAGCCGGCGGCCAGCGTCTGTATAGCGGTCGGTTTTACATGCAATCGCAAGATGCCCTTCCCCCTTGCGCGAGGTTGAGCAGCTCCCGCACGGACAGCTCCCGCCTCACCACATGCGATATATGCGCCCTATTGAACAGCCCGGCGTAGGCCGGGTCGTTCAGCCGCGCGATGGTCACGCACTGCGGGCACATCCGCCGGGCCTGCGTGCTCAAAAGGATGTTTTCCAGGTCGTCCTCAGACAGGGCGGCCACTACCTTGGGCGAAACGTCCGGACGAATCTCCGGCGTTTCGATCAGCTCCCAGCTCCCCGGCAGCGCTTCGGCGGCCGGTTCGTCCGCGGCCTGGCAGTCGCCTAAATAGAGCAGCAGGATCGGCGCGGGCTGCGGCTCATCCACAAATCCGCCGCCAGCGATAAAGGCGTCCACCCTGCCCATGACCCAATACCCCAGCCATACGACCCACGCCATCGATAGCAACAATACCGCAACCATCCTCAATCACCTGCCTGTCTCTATCATAGACGCAAAGGGGTTAACGCGGTGTCCCGATCCGCGCCGCAGGCCGCTAAGATTGTGTTAAGACGTCAAAAGCGGCCGCATACGCGGCCGCTCCAGGCTGTCGATAAACCCATCGAAGCCAGACAAACCCAAAGCCGTCTGCAAGACTGTAATCGTATCCGCCGGCTTTGCCGGTGGGGCGGGGATTTTTCCGCAGCAAAATGCAATTTTGCGGAGGAAA
>JAEYAR010000096.1 GCA_023404715.1 Bacillota bacterium
TTTCCTCCGCAAAATTGCATTTTGCTGCGGAAAAATCCCCGCCCCACCGGCAAAGCCGGCGGATACGATTACAGTCTTGCAGACGGCTTTGGGTTTGTCTGGCTTCGATGGGTTTATCGACAGCCTGAAAGGACCTACAAGAGGTCCTTTTTTTGTCGCTTTTTAGGAGACAGTATCGCAAGACATATTTATGCTTGTAAATTCTATATTATGCTGGTATAATTCTAATGGTTAAAATAATAACCAAAAGAACATTGCGAGAGAAAGGATAAGGCAAAAATGCAAAGAATAGACATGAAAGAAGTCATTGCGTATATGGACGATCCATGTTTTGTAAATGCGGCGGACGACTATATGCTGACTACATCAAAAACCTGTCGAGACATGGAAAATGATGTAAGAGATATGGGGAACAAGTTATATCACCTTCTACCCAAAGAAAAGCAAAAACTACACGAGGATACAAATGGTTTATTTGCAGATTTTTCAGATTGCTTGAATACAGATATGTATGGTCAGGGATTAATGCTGGCCAGTATGATGTTTTTAGGCAAATCAAAACCTGATGCTATAAACACGGACACCTTTTGTAATTTAATGGAACTGCAAAAAAAGACTGGGAGCGTTCTTGCAGTAAAAAGAATAAAAACCAATTACAACGAGATGATCATGGTGTTGCCAAAACGGAAAGTGGATATATGCAATTACTATCATACATTTATGAATTTGTGCTTGGCACACGGATATTATACGTTTCTATTTGCTCTCGAATTTGGAATTTATATATATAAATACGTTGCGACCGATTATAAGGAGGATACGAAGTACATAGACGCGATTTATCGCCTTACCATTGATGCAATAGCAACTTTGGATAGCACTGATATGTTGGGGTTGGAGAATCTAAAGTAAAGAGCAAAAAAGGAGGGAAACACCTATGAGCAGAATGAACGTGCAAGAAATGTGCATATACATGGATGATCCGTCTCATATTGAAGATATCTATCAATACGTGATATGTAATAGCTTAGAAGCGCAAAAACTAAAGAATAAAAAGCATAAACTTAGAGAAAAAGCCTATATGTCATGCCCTGGCAACTATCAACCGATATTAAATGGATATTTAGAATGTTATATGGAGCTTGAAAGATATGAATTGCGACATGCTTATGCTCAAGGTATATTATCCGCATATAGAATGTTTTTGAAGATACCATACTTACTAGGTAATACACCTGAAAGCTTGCTTTATAATGAACAAAAAATGTGTGAACAAAAGGTGTATTTTAGCCTTGTACGTCAAATGCAATGCCAGTATGATCAGCTCGAACCTGTTCTAAATGATGGTGAACTAGTGATACACCTTGATAGCTGGTACGATTGCGCAATTGTGTTAGGCAATATCCATCTTCGTTTCATGTTTTTATTCGGTGTTGAATATGGATTATACCAATGTAAACTTGTTGAACCAGATTTCCGGGAAAATATGGATCATATTAAAGCGCTATATGAACGCCTCCATATTGCGATATAACCGTCGCAATAGTCTAACATCTATCTCATTAGGCCGACCTTGACTGCAGCGTTCGATTTATTCCCTGCCATGCAGGACAGCCCGCGACGTATGCCGAATATCTTTGCAATGGGCCTGATGGAAATCATGCCTTATATCGAGTAAACCGGAATGCAACCGTCACCCCGGGGCTGAGGACGGCCAAAGCACGACAGGGAGGAAACAGATATGAATATGCGGGAACAGAAGGCATGCTTTGAGCGCGAGGGCAGGATCTATGAATCGGCGCTGCTTACATTTTCGGGAGCTGAGGGCTTTGATGTTTACAATTGCTCTATCCCATTTACGTGGGCGGGACATGAATATATCTACGGACGCGTCGAGCGTCGGGATGAATGGGCGAGATCCTGGGTGTGGCTCTTTGAGAAGCGGGGGAAGGATGCCTATAGCGCCGTTCCAGGATCGATGACCTATCAGCTGGAGGATCCCTACATCCAGCATATTGGGGGCGAAATCGTGCTGGGCGGCACGCATGTACGCAAGCAGGCGGGGAATATCGAGACGTATTACGGCTACTTTTACCGGGGCAACGACCTGGAAAACTTGAAGTATTTTACGACCGGGCCGGATAAGATGAAGGATATACGCCTCGTACAGCTAGAGGATGGGCGCATCGGCGTGTTTTCGCGCCCGCGAGGCAAGGAGGTCGAAGAAAAATACGGTTCAGGCTCTGTAATCGGCTTTGCCGTCATCGATCGCCTGGAGGAGTTGACGGCGGATATTATTGAGCGCGCGCCGGTGATCGGCAATCTATTCGGAAAAGGCGAATGGGGCGGCTGCAACCAATGCTATCTGCTCAAGGACGGGCGCGTCGGCGTCATCGGCCACAAATGCTATCAAGAGCTTGACGCGAAGGGCGTGGATCAATTGGTTTACATGAACGTGGCCTTCATCTTCGATCCGAAGACGCACGAGGCCACGGAGCCCGCGATCATCGCCACACGCAAGAGCTACCCGGACGCGCCGGCTAAAATGCCGAATTTGGCGGACTGCGCCTTTACATCGGGCATCGTGCCGCGTGCGCACGGCAAGGTGGATCTGTATAGCGGCATAGGCGATACGCATGAAGGACGCGTGGTCATCGATAACCCGTTCGGCGATTTACTGGCATGACCATGCCGTGTTGATTTGGCTTTTTGCTACTGTGTACAGCAAAACAAAAGGTAGTCCGCAATGGGCTACCTTCATTTTTCGATTGTAGCGTTACATCTCGGCCTTTAAATGGTATAAGATGAAAGGATATCGCATACATCTTGTTTATATATATTTCCCTTTAAAACGTCGCCGTTCGCACCAAAGCAGAGCGAGCGTATGTCCTCCGGGTCTTCCCAATACGGGCTTCGGGTTTCCTCGCTTAAATCAAAATACTCTTTTAAGTATTTGAGCGCGTTTCCACTCGGGAATATGACGTTGCCGTCGCTTGCTTCGATCCCCATCGATTCAAATGTATTGAGAATCTCTTTTGTTATTGTATTATACGAATTATACGCGTCACAGCTCACGAGCCACGCGGGATGCGTACGCAGCCGGACGCCCGTCCGTTGAATCGCGGCAGCGAACCATTTTACAAACTCAAGGGGTATGGTTTCCTGGTGAAAGGCGTCGACCGATAGCAGGATATCGTTTACGCCGCAGTCGGCGATTTGACTGGCGACGGACTGTATTTTTTCAGAATCCCGGCTGAAATACCCGTTTGTGATCAGCTGCCTTTTGGGGATATGCATTTCCTTTGCGACAGCGTGTATCTCACAGACCGTATCGGGGTAGAGCAGCGGTTCCCCGCCAAAGGTCATCAACGACTGTATATCATAAAGCGCTGCGACTTTGCGGACGGCTTGAGCTGCGGCATCCTTATCTATATGTTCGCCGGAGTTCACATGATCGCCCTCAGAGCAATGCTTGCATCTGCCGGTACAGGCGTTTGTGACGACGAATTCTATGCGATTCAGATTCTTTAAGTGTTTATTCATCGGGCTTCTCCTCTGCTTGAAGATTTTTTTGTTTATACCGCTCCTGGAACTGCATTGTCACCTCCTAAGCGGCAATGCAGCTCATAAAGAGCCGTTCGGTTTGAGTCCCACTTAAGCTTTGCTTTTACTTCTGCGTAAGACAACCAAACATACTCTGTATGTTCATGGGAGAGCTTCACATCACCTTTCCATTCGAAACCGAAAGCATATTCGGGCACAACATAGGTATCTTTCGGCCAATGATAGAGGTGTCGCTCAGGAAAAATGCCGACAGGGATATAGCACATAGATTTTAGCCCTATGAGGCGAACCCCACAGACGCCGCTTTCCTCAAATACTTCTCGTTTTGCAGCTTGGATAGGCGTTTCGTCGTCTTCACCACCCCCGGCTATGAATTGCCATTGATCCAAATCTGCACGATGAAATACGCAGTATAGCGGACAATCGTCAACTATTTGAAATGGAATTGCGAGTATTTGAAATGGCGCTCTCATAATTACCTCCAAAAATCTAATTCAGGCGCGCGGCGCTAAACCGGGGAGATCTGAGGCCAATTTCGGTCAACTTACCACGCCGGTTGTCCTGTAGCGATCAAACTATCGATATCCATAAAAGCATTACTCAACGCCTCGGAATGATACATTTTATCCATGTTATATACGAAATCCGTCAGGTTTTTCTCGTCCAACGTCTTTAGCACTTCACCCGCCGTCGTCTCTTTATATGCCGCATAACTTTCAAGCAAGTAGGTAAAGAATACAAACTGTTTATGTCAACATTTGATGCGTCTGAGAGTCCAGAAATAATCATATCAAATTTTGGACCTCTATATATGCCTCTTCTGTTTTGTGCTACAAAATTTAACCAGTCGCCCTCCGCTTTTTGAAAGCATAAAAGAGATAATTTCTTTACAGCATCTTCATCATATGCAATCAAATTTTGGGAACTGGATTTTTTTGCCTCTAGTTCTTCTGTTGCTGGACAAATTTTTTTCCTTGCACCTTTTAATCGTTGATATTATATCATGATTTTATTTGCGAAGGAAGATGATCATACAAAGCGTGATCAATAAATATGTGATAGGGATGTAAGCGTCACTTATTTATACAAAACCCGCATCGGGCTGCAAAGCACAGGCCCGATGCGGGTTCATCAGATATGTTTTTAATCCATGATGACGGGCGACGCGCCCTCCGCGCGGCGAATCCACGCCAGCAGCCGCTCGCGCAGCAGCGCCTTGATAGGCGCGTACGCGTCCTCGTGCACGAGGTTATTTAGCTCGTTGGGGTCCGTCCGCAGGTCGTAGAGGTAGTCGTCCGCGTAGACGTCGGAGGCGGCGCGCGCGCCGCCGTTTACGCCCGGCGCATAGACGGCGTAGAGGTAATCCGCCGTACGGATGCAGCGGGCGACGCGGCTCTCGCTGATCTGCGCGAACACCTCGTTAGGGCGATCGGGGTCCTTCTTCGCGACGACGTCCGCCAGGTTTTCGCCGATCATCCGGTCGCCCACGTCGACACCCGCCAACGCAAGGACCGTCTTGGGCAAGCTCTCGGTGCTGACCAGCTGCTCCTCCACCAGGCCGCCGGTGAAGGGACCACCCGCGATCACCAGCGGCACGCGCAGGGCGGCGTCGTGGCAGGTGCGCTTGTAGTCGTCGTAGCCGCACAGGTGGCCGTCGCGGTTGCGGGTGCGGAAGTGCGATCCGTGATCGGAGGCGAAGAGGATCACCGTATTGTCGTATAAGCCCTCTTTTTTCAGCCGGTCGATCAGCTTGCCAAGGTTTTCATCCAGCGCCGCGCACGCGCCCAGGTAATCGGGGTACTCCTCGCGGTAGTCGCCCTTAAGCGCCGCGAGGTCGGCGGGCAGCTCGTAATGCGCGTACTTTTCCTTCGAGCCTTTGGGCCCCTCGTAATGGCCGCGATCGTTTTGATGGTGCGGCTCGATGTGGGAGATCGTCATGAAAAAGGGCTTGTCGCCGCTGTATTGATCGAAGAATTCGAGCGCTAGATTGGTGATACAGTCCGCGCGGTAGCCTTTGAAGTCGATACGGTTATTGTTCTCGTCAAAGACATACCCGTCGTAGCCGTGGGATGTGAATTCCAGCACGTCGGCGGCGCGCCAGAAGCCCGTATAGCCGCCGCGGTATTCCGGGGGGATGGCGGTGACCGTATGATCGATTTTCGGCGGCTTTTCGAGCTCGCCGTCGCTGGCTAGGTGCCATTTGCCGATGTAGGCGGTCTCGTAGCCCGCCTCCTCGATGTACTGGGCCAGCGTCTTGACGCCGCGCGGCAGCATGACGTTGTTGCGGAAGCATCCGGTTTCCGTCGGGTATTTGCCCGTCTGAAACAGCGCGCGGCAGGGCCCGCAGACCGGCTGGGGGGTAAACGCATGCTCAAAACGGACGCCCTCTTGCGCCAGCTGATCGAGCCGCGGGGTGATGGGCAGCTTCTGGCCGTAGCAGCCGCAGGTATCGGCCCGCTGTTGATCGGTGAAGTAGAATACGATATTAGGCTTTTGCAGAGGGGCCATCGGCTTTATTCCTTCCTTCTTTAAACTTGGCGTACAGCACGGAGGCGACGACGAGCACCGTCAGCGCGATGAAGACGATGCAGTAGGGGCTGGAGAAGAAGATGGACGCGCTGCCCCTGGAGAGCTGCAGCGCCCGGCGGAAGTTGGTCTCCGTCATCTTCCCCAGCACGAGGCCCAGCAGGATCGGCACGGCGGGAAAGTTGATCTTGCGCAGCAGCCATGCGATGGCGCAAAAGACGAGGGTGACGCCGACGTCGAAGTAGCTCTTGTTTACGGAGAACGCGCCCGCGAAGCAGAAGACGACGATAATCGGCGTGAGGATCTCCTGTGGCACGCTGACGATCTTGGCGAACAGGTTCGTCAGGAACTTCCCCTGTATAAACATGAAGAGGTTGACGAGGATCAGGCCGAGCATGATGGCGTACATGATGTCGCCCTGCTCGGTGAAGAGGCTCAGGCCCGGGTTGAGGCCGTTGATCATCAGCGCCGAGAGCATGATGGCCACGCAGCCGTCGCCGGGGATGCCCAGTGTCAGCAGCGGGATGAGCGTCGCCCCCGTCACAGCGTTGTTCGCCGATTCCGCCGCGGCGATGCCCTCGACGGAGCCGTGACCGAACTCCTCCTTGTGCTTGGACATCGCCCGCGCCCGGTCGTAGCTGAACCAGGAGGCCATCGACGCGCCGGTACCCGGGATGATGCCGATGATCGTGCCGATGATGGAGCTGACGAGCATCGGCAGCGCCATGCGCTTCTTTTCTTCCCTCGTGATCTTTCCGCCGTCTTTGAGCTTGGACGTATCCATGATCAGGCGGTCTTCCTTCAATTCGGCCTTTGAGAGCACCTGCACCAGCGCAAACAGGCCGATGAGGCAGATCGCCAAATCCAGCCCCAGGTAGAGCCGCTCCACCCCAAACGTCAGGCGCGCACGGCTGCTCATGGGGTCGGAACCGATGCAGGAGATGAGCAGGCCGAGGCACGCGGCGATGATGCCCTTGCACATGCTGGCCCCCGAGATGCCGGCGATGATCGTCAGGCCGAAGAGGCAGACGAGGAAGTACTCCGCCGTGCCCAGCTGCGCGGCGACCTTGGCCACCTGCGGCGCAAGGAACAGTAGCACGAACGCCGAAAAGATGCCGCCGAACGTGCTGGCGTACAGCGCGATCTTGAGGGCGGCCTTCGTGCGCCCCTTTTGGTTCAGGGGATAGCCGTCCAGCATGGTGGCCGCAGCGTGCGGGGTGCCGGGTGTGTTGATGAGGATGGCGCTCACGCTGCCGCCGTAGCCGCCCGCGCAGTAGATGCCCAGAAGGAACATCATGCCCGGGATGGCGCTCATCTGATACGTGAAAGGCAGGAAGAGGATGATGCACAGGATGACCGTAAGCCCCGGAATGGAGGCAAACACGCTGCCGATGAAGACGCCGAGGTTGATCCACAGCAGGTTTTGAAAGGTAAAGAGGTTTTGCAGCGCCGGAACGATGTATTCAAGCATTTTTTACCTCCGTCAAAAGAGCACGCCCAGGCCAAAGCGGAAGGCCGCCCAGATGAGCACGGCCGCCGACAGCGTGACGGCGTAATACAGCGGCTTTTTACACCGGAAAAAGAGCAGCATCAGCACCACAAAGGCGCACGAGCCGACGGCGAAGTTCGTCCACTGGCAGACGAAGTAATAGACGAGCATGAACAGGAAGAGGAGGAGCGCCTTGACCTCCACCAGCAGATTGATCGCCGTGGTCTTGACGGGCTGCCTGCGCACGATCTTGACGATCTGCGTGACGATTAAGACGAGGCTGCAGGCGATCATGATGTACATCAGCAGATTGGGGAAGGCGCGGCCGTTCACGATCTCCTTTTTCTTGATTTCGATTTGATCGGGAATGATGAAGAGCATCGCCAGGCCGAACAAAAGGAAGAGGATGCCGCCCAACAGGTCCGTCGGGATGTTCCACTGCCTCTTTAGCAGCTTTGCGCCCATGCCGTCGAGCGTCCGGTCGATGCGTTGGCCCCAGCCGGAGGCATTGTCGTTTTTCATGTTATCCTCCCGTATCAGCTTGCGCAAAAAGGGCAATGCAGGGTTTACGGGACGCTGCATTGCCCTCAAAGCGCTATCGCAGTTGCTTATTCAGCAACCAGGTCGTAATACTCGCTGACGATGGCCTTTACGTTGTCGATGTGCGCGATGACGTCCGCCTCAGCCATGGGATCGGCCTCCAGCAGCATCGTGTTGTTCAGCCAATCGACCATTTCCGTGTCGGCGAGGATTTTGCCGTAAAGCGCTTTCAGCTCGGCGATCTTGGCCTCGTCCGTGCCCGCCTTGGCGAAGATGAAGCAGCGGTTGCGGAAGTACGGGTAGCCATACTTGCCCACGCCCTCGACGCCCGCAAACGGACCCTGGGCGATATCCTCCGCGTCAAACGCGCAGACGATGTCGACCCCGCCCTGCTGGAAGGTTTCGAGGATCTGGCTCTGATGCGAGATGGCCAGATTGGTCTCGCCGCGAGCGACCGCCTGGGCAGCCTCCGCAGCGCTCTCGTAGGGGATCAGCGAGAACTGGTCGCCATAGCCCATCGCGCCGACCAGCGCGGCCGCCAGGAACGCCTCGGAGCCCGTCGCGCCGTTGGTCGCGACGGTGATCTCGTTGCCGGCTTCCAGATAGGCCTTCAGGCCGTCGACGTTTTTGATGCCGAGCTTCGCGTCGGCGCTCATCACAAAGATAGAGGAGTACAGATTTTCTACATACGTGAAGTCGTCGTATGTGAAATGCATGCGGTCGGGATCGAGGATGATGGTGATGCCGAACAGGCCCTCGCCCGCGAAAACGAGCTGCGGGTCGTTCGCGTCCGTCTTGGTGATCCAGCTGTTGAGCGTCGCCGCGTCGCCCTTTTCAGCCGTGGCCACGAGGACGATGTCGTCGCTGTACGTCGTTGAGAGCGCGGCGGCCTTTTGATTGACCATTGCGGCCACGCCCGAGGGAGCCCAGGGGCAGGTCACGGTCCAGGCGTCGGCGGCCAACGCGCTGACGCTGCCAAGGCAGAGCGCGAGGGCGAGGATGAGGGATACGATTTTTTTCATGGGGATACCTCCTTTTATTCACTGCTTCCAACCGGAAACAGCCGCTGAACCTTGTGCGCCGGGGGATCGTCCGTTTGTTCTTTTTGATTAACGATATTTGTATACATCACTTGATGAATACGTATTCATTTTGACAAAAATAATATATCACGTAATCGCACTGATGTCAATATGCAAAAATACGTGATATCAAATTTTATCTCGTCGTATCCCGCAGGATCATCTGCGAGCGATAGTAAACTGTCTGTGGCGCCGCCTTTTCACCGTCGATGAGCGCGAGAAGCCGGTCGCATCCGTCCTTCACCATCCTTTGCACCGGGGCGTGCAGGGTCGTGAGCCTCGGGTATACCCAGGAGGCCAGGGGGATGTCGTCCATGCTGATGATCTGCGCGCGCTGGGGGACGGGCACGCCCAGCATGTGCAGGGCGTTGAGCACGCCGACCGCCATCATGTCGTTATAGACGAAGATGCTCGTATTGCCGCCGGTAAACAGATCCCGGCGGCGGAGCGTCTCCTCGCGGGCGGCGTCCATGGAAAGCGGGCAGGCGAGGATATCCGCCTCGCGCAGGTGCTTGCCGTACGCTGCCAGGCCCTTTTGAAACCCGTGAAAGCGGCCTTTTTGCTCGGCCAGGCTTTCCTGCGTGGAGACGAAGACATAACGCTCGCCGTCCAGACGGCCGTAGTAGCGCCCGATCTCTTCGCCGGCGTGTTCCTCGTCGATCATGAACTGGTGCAGGGCGGCATGATCCTGCCGCCCGCTGTGCAGCGAGACAAAGGGAATTTCATGCTCTTCAATCAGCCCGATTTCCTCCGGCAGCAGCTGAGGGCGGAAATTGATGATCCCATCCACCTTAAGGCTTTTGACCACGCGCTCGAGCGTGTTATTCGCGGCGGGGTTTTCGTAATCGTAGATGACCATGGTGTCGATATCGCGCTTGCTGAGCTCCCGCTGGAGGTGATCGTAAATGTTGGTGAACATCAGGTTTTTGCTCAGGCTGTCAAAGTAGAGCGGGAACATGACGCCCACCGTCCCGGTCTTGCTCGTCTTGAGGCTGCGGGCCTGGCTGTTGAGCACAAAGCCGTAATCCGCGGCCTTTTGTACCACGTATTGGCGCGTCTTTTCCGAAACCAGATTGCTGCCGTTGAGCGCTCTTGATACGGTGGCCTGCGAGACGCCGATCAACTGCGCGAACTCACGCGATGTCATCAAATCAGAAGCCCCCGTTCTCTATGCCCGTCATAGGGCGGATGCCTCTATCATAACAGAATCCCCCGCGGAACTCAACCGCCTATCTGCGCGGGCCCATCCGCGCGCCGGACGATCACGCGCTCGAGCCGCGCGCCCAGGCGGCTGAGGATCTCGTTGCTGATCGTGCCGGCCTGCGCGGCCAGATCGCAGGCGCTGAGGACCGCGTCCCCGGATCTGCCGATGATCACGGCGACATCGCCGGGCCTTACGCGCGGGATGTCCGTGACATCGATCAGCGTCTGGTCCATGCAGACCCGGCCGGCGATGGGCGCCGCGCGGCCGTGGACCAGGACGCTGCCCGCGCCGCAGGAGAGCGCGCGGGGCAGGCCGTCCGCATAGCCGATCGCGAGCACGGCGATGCGCGCCTCCCTTCCGGCTACGAACGAAAGGCCGTACCCCGCGCGTTCGCCGGACCGCAGGGTCTTGACAGAGGCGATTCTCGCCTTGAGGGACAGGACTGGCCGCAGCCCCGCGCCGAGCCTTTCGGTATCCGCGCGCGTACTGAGCAGGCCGTAAAGCGCGATGCCGACGCGCGCGTAGTCGCCCGCCAGCTGCGGATGGTTGAATAGCCCGTAGCTGCTCAGGATGTGCGCTTTTTTGCACAGGCAACCGCGCGCCTTTAGCGCCTCGACCGTTTGATAGAACGCCTCCCCCTGCATGTGCGCGTAGGCTACGCCCTGCGGGTCGGAGGCGTCCGCCGTACATAGATGGGTGAAAATGCCCTCGACACGCAGATGGGGTAGGCGATATATCTGCTCGATCGCGGCAAAATGGCGGTGGCTCTCGCCCAGGCGGTGCATGCCGGTATCCAGCGCGATATGGACGCTCAGCGCCCGCCCATAGCCGCTCAGCGCCTTGGCATAATCATAGTCTACGACCGCCTGCGTCAGCTCGTTGCGGTCGAGCAGGGAGAACAGAGCCGGATGCGTATAGCCGAGCACGAGGATGAGCCCTCGGATGCCTTCGCGGCGCAGGGCGGCCCCTTCCTGCGCGGTCGCGACGCAGAAGGCGTGGATGCCGCAGGCGTTGAGCATCCGCGCGACGGGAACGGCGCCGTGGCCGTAGGCGTTCGCCTTGAGCGCCGGCATCAGCTCGCAGCCTTGGGGAAGCCTGGCGCGAAGGAGCGCGACGTTGTGCATGAGGCATTGCGGGTCGATCTCGATCCAGGCTCTGTACCGGCCGCCGGCCGCCGCGTTGGACGATTGCACTCAAGCTTCCCCCCTTTTTAGCACGCGCGGGGCTTTACAGACCACGGTACAGTGGTCGGGGATGTCGGTGTTTACGACGGCGCCCGCGCCGATGCGCACGTGGTCGCCGATGGTGATGCCGCCGACGAGCACGGCGCCCGCGCCGATGAGGCAGTGATTCCCGATCTGCGGGGCCGCGCGCCGCACCTCCCCGATGGTGACGTTCTGGTAGATGCGGCAGCCCGCGCCGATGCGCGCGTAGCGAGAGATGTAGACGCCGTGCAGCCCGTGCGGCAGGGAAGGAATCGAGGCGAGTTGTGCCCCGCGGCCGACGTATCCGCCGTGCCGGTGCGCCGAGCGGTTCAGGGCATATGTGATGAGGTCTGCGGCGATCTTTAAGCGCGTCCTCTCGCGCAGGTGAAAAAGAAACCAGAAAAGCCGGAGGCTATCGCCCTTGGAAACGCCCTGCAGCCATTCCCTTGCATTCATTTGCACCGGCCTCCCCCGTCCCTGAGCGCGGCCTCGATCGCCCGGGTGATGACCAGCTCAAACGGCATGCCCGCGGAGCGTAGCATGGCGGGAAAGCGGCTGTGCGCCGTAAAGCCGGGGATGGTGTTGACCTCGTTGAAGACGATTTTGCCCGCAGGGGTCAGGAACATGTCCACCCGGGCGAAGCCGCGGCAGCCGAGCGCCCGAAAGATCCGCTTGGCCGCGCGCTTGATCTGGGCCGCCTGCTGCGCGCTGACGCGCGCAGGCACGTGAATTTTGGCGGTGAGGAGGTTATACTTTTCTGTATAGTCAAAAATGCCGCCGGTGAGCTCGATCTCGTCGATTTCGCCGGTCATGAGATCCCCGTCCTCGAGCACAGCGCAGCCGACCTCAAAGCCGGGGATCGCCTCCTCTAAGAGGACCTGGCGGTCATGATTGAACGCGGAGGCGACGGCGTCGTTCAGATCGCCAGGCGCCGTGATCCGGGCGACGCCGTAGGAGGAGCCAGACCGGACGGGTTTGACGAACAGCGGGTAACCGAGGGCCTCGGCCTGCACGCGCAAGCGTTGCGGGTCAACCCCCTTTTCGACGAGGAACGAGCGCGGCGCCGGGATGCCGGCGGTCTCCACCAGATGGTGGGCCCTGTCCTTATCCATGCACAGCGCAGAGGAAAGCGTGCCGCAGCCGACGAGGGGAATGCCGGCGAGCTCGCAAAGGCCCTGCACCGTGCCGTCCTCGCCGTATAGACCGTGCAGGACGGGGAAGACGGCGTCGACAGGAATCCGCTCGAACGTATCCCCGCGCAGCACGAGCAACGCATGCTCGCCGCGCTGGGGGGAGAGCAGCGCGGGCGTGCAGTCCGCGGCGCCCTGCCACGCGTCCCCCGCGATCCTTTGCGTATCGCCGGTATAGAGGAACCACCGGCCCTCCGGCGTGATGCCGACCGGTATGGGCGTGAAACGGGATCTGTCCATGCCCTCGAGAACCGCTGCGGCGGACTTGAGCGAGACGCTGTACTCCGAAGAGCAGCCTCCGAATAAAACGACGATCTGCATGTGCGTCATCCTTTCCGTATTATCTGTTTCTTACCGGCGTATCGTCCGGCAGCGGATAGACCACCCGGCAGCGGTTTTGATATAGATGCTCGGTGCGGCGCTTTTCCCCCGCCGCTTTGTCGAGCGTATCCCGATAGACGTCCACCTCTTCATAAATTGCGTCGCCATGGGCGTAGTACGACGGTTCGCCGTTATAGACGCGATAGGAGACGCCCGTATCCACATCGGTCAGGATGCGCCCGATGATGTGCGCGTCGTCAAAGTCGAGGGCGATTTGAAAGCAGACGCCGGTGTCGTTGCGAACCCGCAGGTCCAGCCAGCCCTCGGAGACGGTCGCGTCCACGCCCATGGGCGCGTCGCTGGGCGGCTCGGGAAAGTATTTGATCGCATGCCCGTGCCGCTCCAGAGGCGTCAGCGGCGTGTGCAGGAACATCCAATTGAGCAGGTTGCTGATTTGGCACAGCCCGCCGCCCGGCTGCGTCGTGAGCTTGCCGTTGACCTCCGCGAGCGCGTCCTTATAGGGCGTTATACGGTCCGCGTGCCGCACACGCCACCAAAAGGAGAACGTCTCGCGCGGGCGAATCAGCAGCTTGTCCAGGGTCGCGGCGGCGAGGCGGACGTTGAACGCCTTGTTCTCCTGATAGACCATGTCAAAGCCCGTGTTGCGGTTGAGGAGCGGGCATCGCGTCTCAAAGAGCAGATAAGGCAGCGGCTGCGTAGACTGTTCGTCCGCATAGCGGTTGCCGTCCAGCCGCATTTTCGCATAGGTGCAAAGGCGCCGCTGTTTTTTGCGCAGCGGCAGCAGCCAGGGAAGGAACTGTGTGACGCATTTTCGTGCCATGGATGAGGGCCTCCTTCATGAAAGACGGGCAAGCAAGCGCCCCGCCTTGTACGTTTATCGTACCAAAGCGGGGCGGAATATACTTTCGTTTTTCGTGAGCGGGGCCTGACGGTTTCCTTGCGGGAATCATACGATTTTCTGACGGGAGAGCGGGAGCGTGACGGTAAACGTGATGCTTTCATCCGCGCTTTCGGCGCGGATGGCGCCGCCGTGCAGCTCGACGATTTCCTTCGCGATGGCCAGGCCGAGCCCAGCGCCGCCGGTGGAGCTGTCGCGGGCGGCGTCGAGACGGAAGAACTGCTCGAAGATACGGCCGAGCTTCTCCGGCGGGATGGTCTTGCCCGCGTTTTGGACGCGGACCACGACGCGGTCTGCGCGCTGTTCCAGGGCGACGAGGATGCTGGTATCCGGATAGCTGTAGTGGACGGCGTTGCGAAACAGGTTGTCGAAAACGCGCTGCAGCTTGTCCGGGTCGCAGACAAATTGTACGTCGGGGCACAGCCGCAGGTCGAAGGATACGCTTTTTTCCGCCAGGATGGGCGCAAACTCGAACGCCACCTGCTCGAGAAGGCGGGTCAGGTTAACCGATTCCTCCTCGAGCGTCAGATGGGTGAGGCTGAAGCGGGTGATGTCGAAGAATTCGTTGATCAGGTCCTCGAGGCGTTCGGCCTTACGCAGCGCGATATCCGTATATTTGGCCCGCAGTTCGCCGGAGAGCTGGGGTTCGTCGCGCAGCAGCGTTAGGTAACCGATGGTGCTGGTGAGCGGCGTCTTTAAGTCGTGCGCCAGGTAGACGATCAGGTCGTTTTTGCGCTGCTCGGCCTCCCGCGCGTTCTGGGCGTCGCGCAGCGCCTGCTCGCGGACGAGGTTGAGCTCGTTTTGCGTATCGCGCAGCGCGGGGGATAGCGCGACCGGCTCGCTGCCGGGCGTGGCGAGGCGCTGCGCTGCGACGACAAGCTCGTCGAGATACCGAAGCGGTTTTTGCATAAAATAATAGGTGATAAAGATCCATCCGGCCAGCGCGGCAGCGCCGAGCCAGACGAACAGGGTGTCTTTGATGAACCGCAAGATCCAATACAGCGGGTTGTCGGCCCGCCAGGTAATCTGCGCGGAGATCTGCCATGCGAGAAAGACCGATAGCGCGAGCGTTAGGAGAAAGACCGTAAGCGTAATCACGTATTGCACCATGATCTGCCGGGTGATCTGGCTCCTGCTCGCCCTGCCGCACGCGTAGCGTTTTACATCATGCTTCAATGGTATACCCTACCCCCCACACGGTCTTGATAAATTTCGGCTTGCGGCTCGGCTCCTTCATCTTCTCACGAAGCCTTGCGATGTGCGCCATCACCGTGTTGTTGTTATCCAGATACTTTTCCTTCCATACCGCTTCAAACAACTCCTCCGACGAGACTACCTTCCCCCGGTGCTCGCACAGGTAAAAGAGGATGTCAAACTCGATCGGGGTCAGGGAGAGCTCCGCCCCGTACAGCGTGCATTTACGGCTATCCCGGCTGATGCAGAGCCCTGAAAAGTCGAAGACCTGGCGGGTAGCTTCCGCTGCGCTGGAGGCGTTGTACCTCGTATAGCGGCGCAGCTGCGTTTTGACGCGCGCGACGAGCTCCAGGGGGTTAAACGGCTTGGTCATGTAATCGTCCGCGCCCATGGTGAGCCCCGTGATCTTGTCCATATCCTCTACCTTGGCGGTGAGCATGATGATGGGGAACATATGCGTCTCGCGGATCTTCTGGCAAAGCGCAAAGCCGCTCATGTCCGGCAGCATGACATCCAGGACGGCGAGTTGCAGATTTTC
Source organism: Bacillota bacterium (assembly GCA_023404715.1). Lineage (GTDB taxonomy): Bacteria > Bacillota > Clostridia > Christensenellales > Aristaeellaceae > Beduinella. The sequence continues at coordinate 15,773 of JAEYAR010000096.1, forward strand.
GCGCTGAACGCAGGACAACGCGTCGGTCGCGTTGAGGCAACGATAGACCGTATAGCCTTCGTTTTCCAGATACAGCGCCACCAAGTCCGCAATCTCTTTTTCGTCGTCCACTACGAGGATTCCGTCTGCCATCGCCTGATCCCTCCCTTGCTTTCATCCCATAGTATATCAAAGCCTGTCGCCCGTTTTCTGACGAAATTCATACGGAATTCTGACGAATGGATGATGCCGCGACGAGATCAGGAGGCGGGACGGCTCAAAACCCTGCTGACGATTTGCTCGATATCCTCCTCCCGGATGAGGATATTCGTCGGGTTGTACAGGTGGATAAGGCGCGTCAGGGCTTCTTGAGAGGACAAGGTCTTGGCGGCTTGCACGGTCCACGCGTTGGCGTTGTGATCCAACAGTACGAAATCCGGCGAGCCCTGCCATTGCGGCGGCGTATCAATGAATTGCATGTTGATGACGAACCCCTTTTTATATTGCCCTCGAAAGTTTTGCAAACTGCCGTCGAAGAGCAGCATGCCCGAATCAATCAGGATGATACGGCTACAGACGGCCTCAATATCGTCCATATCATGCGTAGTGAGCATAATCGTCGTCTTCTTTTCATGATTGAGCATGCGGATACAACGCCGGAGCGCCTTTTTGGTCGTCACGTCGAGACCGATCGTGGGCTCATCCAGGAAGAGGATGTCCGGGTCGTGCAGCATCGCCAGCGCGAGGTTCGCTTTCATCTTCTGTCCCAAGCTCAATTGCCGGGCAGGCTGATCGATAAAATCGGCCATGCCGAGCAGTTCGACGAAGCATTCGCGGTTTTGCCGGTATACGCCTTCGTCGATGTCGTAAAGCTTGCGGCTCAGTTCAAAGCTATCGCTCACGGGCAGATCCCAATAGAGCTGTGAGCGTTGACCAAAGACGACGCCGATATGCCGGGCGTTCTCCTTTCGCTGCTCATAAGGAATGCGCCCGGCGACGACCGCTCTGCCGGAAGTAGGCGTTAAAATGCCGCTGAGCATCTTAAGCGTAGTGGATTTTCCGGCGCCGTTGGAGCCGATATACCCGACGATCTCGCCGCGCTCGATGTCAAAGGAGACGTCCTTTACGGCTTCTTTGAGAATGTAGGTCCTTTTGAATACGGATAAGATGCTCCCGACCAAGCCGGGGGCTTGCTGGACGATCCTGTACGTCTTGTACAGGTTTTGCGCGCTGATGATGGCCATATGTCCTCCTCAAGAGCCTGTGCTTTGATAGTGCTTTAACGACCGCTTCCATAAATAGACGCTCAGTAAAAAGGCGGAAAGGCTGACGAACGGCGGCAGTACGCTGCAAAGCCCCGGATACACAAACGTGCCTTGCTTTTGCAGGACGACGCCGGCCGGATAAAAGTTTAAGAAGCCGTAGGGCAATACGAAAGTCAGCACGGTTTGAATGGCGGTTGAATAAATCGAGAGCGGATAGTCGACAAATTGCTTTAAATTGTGGGTCAACAGGAAAAGCAGCGGGTTGTCGCCGACGGTAAAGAAGCTGAACGTCGATGCGAACAGCAGCAGCGCAGTCTGAAGCAGGACGGCGCTGGCGAGCATCAGCAAGAACAAAAGGATGCCAGGCAGCGTGCATGAAAAGGCGGTCCGGGGCGCGCAGAGGATAAGGATTGCGCTGCTCAACAGAATATGCCCGATATATCCGAAATTAAAGCCCTGAGAGATCTCAAATAGAAGCGGGTCGACAGGCCGGACGAGCGCGCCGTCAAAGTCACCCGAACGGATCTTGTCCGCTAGGTTCCGGCAAGGATTAAAAAATACGGTCGCTGCCAATGCATAAGTCAGCAGCGTAAAAGCAAAGAGAAAAGCGATCTCAGAGGCATTCCACCCGCCCAGGGAACCGAATGTCGTCACCAGGATATAGAGCGTCAGGCACGTGCCGCCATAGTACAGCCACTGGCCTACGACGCCTGTGAGAAAGGAGGCCCGATGGACAAGCTCCTCGCGAATGGTTTGCTTCGCCGAATAGACGTATAAAGAAAGAAACTTCAATTGAGATCACCCCCCGTTAACCGTAATACGCTTCAGAATGTGGCGATAGAGCAGATGACTCAACGCGCAAAGGGCGAGCAGCCAACACAGCGCGATGACGATCAGCACGCTTACAGGCGCGAAGGACGGCTTGCCGAGCAGGATATTGATGGGTTCAAAGGAAACATAACGAAAGGGGAGATAACGGCTCAGGACGCTTAAAAAGGCCGGATAAAACCATATGGGCACGGCAGCGCCCCCAAAGATGGTTTTGCCTGCGCTTAAGTACCAATTCAGGTACCATGCGCGCTGCGTACAGAAGGCCAATAGGCCGGCGATATACGATAACTCCAGTACGATGAAGACGCCCAGGCAAGCTGATAGCAGGAATAGCGCAAAGCGTGCGGCGCTCAATACCGGCGGGAGGGAGAAAAAGACCAAGGCAAGCAGGAGGGCGGGCAGGAACGATACGACGAAGGAATAGAGATTTTTGCCCATGGCAGAGCAGATACAGTATAGTTTAAAGGAGACCGGCTTGAGAAAATGCCGGGAGACGGAGCCGTCCCGTATCTCGGGCTCCAGCATCGTCGCGATGTTGATATGCGTAAGCTCGCCGATGAACATGCTGACGAGGACGTAAACCAGCATATCGCCCAGCGTCGTGTCTTGCCTTACGCCCGCACTGAGCAGCGCCGTCCACAGATTTGCCTGAATAAACAGCGCAAGGGCGGAACCGACCAGCTTGGAAAGAACCGCGCTACGATACATCGTCTGCGATTTAAAGGACTTGGCGAGGATGAACCAATACTTCATGCTGTACCTCTCAAGCGGCTCGTGGTGTAGTGTGGATTTATAGATTTCAGGATGTTTCGCGGCGTGCTCCCTGGCTATCTGTACTCTTATCAAGCATTGTACAAAAACCGCTCTGTGATTGCAATGCTTTTTTATTCCACGCATTTCGAGCAAAAATGATCTGGGATGTGATAAATTCGCCCGTTCAACCGTCATATAAGCGTCATGACAAACAAAGGCAGGCAGGGGGAATGGCGGTATGGACCGGGAGGCGCTGGACCGGGGCATCTGGGACAACCGCCTGAGCATGGTGCGCCTGGCGGCGAGCATCGTAAGATGCCCGCAGGATGCGGAGGACGCCGTTTCCGAGGCGATCGTTCGCGCATACACGCGGATCGAGGACCTGCGGGATGCGCAGCGCCTGAGGCCTTGGCTGCTGCGCATCACCGCGCGCTGCGCGACGGACATCCTGCGCGCGCAAAGGCGCGAGCAGGCTTTCGCGGACATGGAACGCTTTGACGCGCCCGCGCCCCTGGCCTCGCAGGCCGGCGGATTGTACGAGATGCTCCTGCGCTTACCAGAGCAGACCCGGCAGGTGCTGATATTGCACTATTACGAAGGGTTTAAGGCCCGTGAAATCGCAGGCATCCTCGCGTGCCCGCTGTCCACGGTGCTCATGCGCCTATCGCGAGGGCGCGAGCAGCTCAAGAAAATGTTGGAGGAGGAAGAGTTATGAAGAATAGAGAATTTGAAGCGGCACTCCGGCGGCGGGCGCAGGCGGAGGCATTCGCGCTTTCGCCCCAGATGGAAAGCGCGATCCTGCGGGCGATGGAACGCCCGGGCGTGGCATGCGCCCGCAGGCGGCTGGGGCGCATGCTCGCCGCCGCGGCGATTGTGGCGCTGGCGCTCTGCGCGATGCCGAGCCCCTGCGGCAGGGCCGCGGCAGGCGCAGAGCGGCTAACAACATTTGGGGCGCACATCTGCTTGCCAAGCGCGCGCAATGTTGATATAATATACAAATGAATTTCCCGCGTTGGCAAATCCCCTGCGGGACGACGAAAAGGAGACTGCGCGATGGACGATTTACGGCTGGGCGATCTGGTGCAGATGCGCAAGACGCACCCGTGCGGAAGCGACCGGTGGACGATCATCCGCGTGGGCGCGGATATCAAGATCAAGTGCGCGGGCTGCGGGCGCATCGTGATGATGGACCGGGCCGAATTCGTCAAGCGCATGAAAAAATGCATCGCCCATGCGGAGGAGGCTGACGCCTCCCCCGTGGCCGAATAAGCATCTGGAAAAGAGGAGAACCCCATGGCTGAAAACGAAGCGGAAAAGCTGGAAACCCCTGCAAATGCCCAGAAGGGCAAAAAAGAGAAAAAAAAGAAGAGTGCGAAGCGCGAAGTGTTTGAATGGATCATGGTCTTGGTCGTCGCCTGTGTGCTGGCAATTGTCGTGCGCACGTTCCTTTTTGAACCGGTCAGCGTGGATGGGCAGTCGATGATGAACACGCTGCTCGACCACGAATACATGATCGCGACGAAGTACGACTATCTCTTTAACGACCCCGAGCGGTTCGATATCGTCATCTGCCATTACCCGGACCGCATGCGCAAGACGCTTATCGGCATCGGCGAGGTACCCGAGAATTTTGTCAAGCGCGTGATCGGCCTGCCGGGTGAAACGATCGAGCTGCGCGCCGGCGAGCTATATGTGAACGGCGAATACGTGGAACAAGACTTCGACCGGACGGCGAGCGTGACCAACTATGGCCCCTATACGGTGCCGCAGGGCTGCTACTTTGTGATGGGCGATAACCGCGACCACTCCAACGACAGCCGTAACCCCCAGGTCGGGGCGCTTTCGCGCTCTGCGATTAAGGGGCACGTTCAGTACGTCATCCTCCCGCTCAACAATTTCCGAAAAATCGAGGATTGAGCGTAGCCCTCTGCATGCCGCGCGGTCTGCGCGCGCAGCAAGGCCCGCCTGCGAAGTAAAGAGGTGGGATGGGTATGACGCAAGCGCCCTTCGCGCCGAAGGAACCCACCATCCCGGCGCAAGAGGATGAAGCGCAGGCCACGAGCCGAAGCGGTAGAGAGCTGCTCGAGTGGCTGATCATCTTTGTAGCCGTGCTGCTCATCGCCGGGTTTGTGCGCACGTATATCGCGGAGCCCGTGCTGGTGGACGGCAGATCTATGCTGCAGACGCTGCGGGACGGCGAATACGTGCTCGTCGCCAAGTATCCCTACCTCTTCGACGACCCTAAGCGGTACGATATCGTCGCCTGCTACTATCCGGACGACGCGGAAAAGCTGAACGTCAAACGCGTGTTCGGCCTGCCGGGCGAAACGATCGAGCTGCGCCAGGGCGTGCTTTACGTAGACGGCGTTTACACGCCGCAGGACATGCTGGCGCATCCGCGGCTGGACGACCTGGGGCCGCTTACCCTGCCGCCCGGCTATTACTTTGTGATGGGCGATAACCGGCAAAACAGCCGGGATAGCCGCGATGTCGGGCCCATTGCGCGGGATGCGATCATCGGTCAGGTCGTTCAGGTCATCTTCCCGCTATCGGCTTTCCGATCCGTCCTATACGAACCGGAGGATGCGTATTGACGAACGCTCCATCAAGGGGCGTTCGTTTTGTGTAATGGAGGCACTCATGAATATCGTCGTGACGATCAACCGCAAATATCTGCGCCCGCTATGCGTCATGCTGCGCTCCTTTCTGGACGCGCATCCGCATCGGACGGTCGACATCTACATCCTGCATACGGAGCTGACGCACGAGGACATCGCCTTTATCGAGGAAACGCTCGGCGCGGGCGGATATGCGCTGCACGCGGTGCCCGTAAGCCGAGATTTTTTAAAGGACGCGCCCGTAACTTTCCATTTTTCGCGTGAAATGTACTTCCGGATTTTCGCGGCGGGGCTTTTGCCGGAGGAGGCCCCGCGCGCGCTCTATCTGGACCCGGACATGGTCATCCTCAGGGATCTCTCCGCGATGTACGATATGGACATGGGAGACCGGTTCTTCGCGGCCGCCCGGTCGATCAACACGGTCGCCGAGCTGGCCTACAAGGTGCGTCTGCACATGCCGACGGAAAGCCGCTACTTTAACTCCGGCGTGCTGCTCATGAACCTGGGGCTGCTGCGGCAGCGCCAGAACGTAGCGGAAGCGCTGGCATACATCGAACAGAACCGCTCGCGGCTCGTCTTGCCGGATCAGGATGCGCTCAACGCGCTATATCATCGCGACACCGCGCTGCTCGATCCGCTGATCTATAACCTGGATATGCGCTACTTTGCACTGCTCAGCGCGACGTCGCTTCAAAAGTTTGACATTGATTACGTGCGCAGCCATACGGCCATCGTGCATTATTGCGGCAAGAACAAGCCCTGGAACGAGCAATACAGAGCGCCGCAGGGCGTATTCTACCGTGAGGCCGAGGCGCGGACGTTCACGCGATAATTAAGGCGGCGCCAGGACCATGGAGGGATGAAATGGACAAAAAAGATAGAATCAAAGAGGGAAAAAACACGTGGCTCCGGCGCCTGCCGCTGCTGGGGATGCTCGCGCTCATGCTCTTTGTAGGCTTCCGGGTACGCGGCGTTACGGTGGAGGACGTGCTCAACTATACGCCGAAGAACCTTTGGGCGGCGTCAGCCGCTATGCTGGCAGCCTATGCGGTGGAGCCGCTGCTCATCATCTTTCCGGTCATGGTGCTTTACTTCGCCACCGGATTGATTCTGCCGCCACTATGGGCCGTGACCGTGGGGGGGCTCGGCATCTTCATCAGCACGAGCGTGCCGTATGTGATCGGCCGCTTCTCGTGTACGGACATCGTGACGAGGCTGATTCAAAAGCATCCCAAGCTTGAACAGGTCCGCGACGTCAACCGGGATAACGACATCCTGCTCGCGTATACGCTGCGCGTGCTGGGCTTCGTGCCCGAGGATCTGGCGAGCCTGTTTATGGGCTCGATCCGCATGAAGTACGCCTCGTTTGTGCTCGGATCGTTCATCGGCATGCTGCCGGGCATGCTGACGGCGACGCTCGTGGGCTACCAGGTGTCGAGCGAGTTTTCAGCCGCGATGCTCATGGGCATCGCAGCGCTGAACGTCGCGTCGTTCGTTTGCGCTTACTTCATCAACAAACGGAGCAAGCGGAGCAGAAAGTAAAATGGCAGGGGAACGAAAACCCCGGGCATTCCGCTTTGAGAATGCCCGGGGATCCTTATTTCGACAGCTTTGTCAAAAGCTCCATGACCTCGTCGATCTTCTCGTCGACGTTGCCGTTGTGCGCGGCCTCGCGCACGCAGCCCTTCATGTGCGCGCGCAGCACCTCCGTATGCGCCTTGCGCAGCACCGCCTCGGCGGCGAGCAGCTGGTTGGCGATGTCGATGCAGTAGCGATCCTCATCCACCATCTTGAGCACGCCGTCGATCTGGCCTCTTGCCGTTCGCAGCAGGCGCGCGACCGTATCGCGATCCGCCTGCATCAGGCAAACAGTCCCTTCTTTGCGGTGACTGCGCCGGGTTCAAAGCCCGCCTCGGCCACCGCTTTTTTCAGTACGTCGTCCGCGACGTCGCGCTCCAGCGCGATGGTCGCGGTCTTCTTTTCCAGGTCCACTTGCGCGCCCTTGACGCCGTCCAGCGCCGTCAACGCCTTTTCCACGCTCATCTTGCAGTGATTGCAGCTCATGCCCTCAACCGTCATGATCTTCTTCATGGTTCCATCGTCCTCCTCTTTGGGGTTCGTCTCAAGGTTTCTGGTTTCGGGCGTCCTCGTTTCGGGGATCGCCTGATTATCCTTCGCGCGCGCCAGCGGCCTCCAAAACCGCAGGCGTAGCGCGTTGGTGACGACGCATACGCTGCTCAGGCTCATCGCGGCGGCGGCAAACATCGGCGATAGGCGCCACCCGAGCAAGGGGTAGAGCAGGCCTGCGGCGAGCGGGATGCCGATCGCGTTGTAAAAGAACGCCCAGAACAGGTTCATCTTGATGTTCGCGAGCACCTTATGGCTGAGCTCGACGGCGGTGACCGCATCGGTCAGGTCGCTGCGCATGAGCACGACGTCCGCTGAGTCGATCGCCACGTCCGTGCCCGCGCCGATGGCGATGCCGACGTCCGCGCGGGCGAGCGCGGGCGCGTCGTTAATGCCGTCGCCGATCATGGCGACCTTGCGCCCGCCCTCCTGCAGCCGGCGTACCTCGCGTTCCTTATCCTGGGGCAGCACCTCGGCGACCGCCTCGTCGATGCCCATCTGCGCGCGAATGGCCTCCGCCGTGGCCTTGTGGTCGCCCGTCAGCATGACCACCTTGATGCCCATCTGTTTCAGGGCCGCGATGGCTTCGCGACTGGTGGGCTTGACGACGTCCGCCACGGCGATGACGCCCAGCGCCCGCGCGCCTTGGCCCCCCTCGGCGAAGTAGAGCGGGGTCTTGCCCTCGCGGGCGAGCGCTTCCCCGGCCTCCTGGATGCCGTACATGTTAACGCCGCGCTCTTGCATGAGCGCGATGTTGCCCGCCAGGTAGGGCGCGCCCTCGACGTCGGCCTCGATGCCGCGGCCGGGGATGGAGGTAAAGCGCTCTACGCGCAGCAGCTCCACGCCGCGCTGCTTGGCATGCTGCATCACCGCCTCGGCCAGCGGGTGCTCAGAGGCGTGCTCCATAGAGGCCGCGACGGCCAGCAGCCGCGCTTCGTCCGCGCGCTGCGTGGTGCGCACGTCCGTTACACGCGGGCGTCCCTCCGTGATCGTGCCGGTCTTATCGAGCACGACGGTCTTTACGGCGTGGGCGGTCTCCAGCGCCTCGGCGGACTTGAAGAGGATGCCGTGCTCCGCGCCTTTGCCCGTGCCGACCATGATGGCGACCGGCGTAGCCAGGCCGAGCGCGCAGGGGCAGGAGATGACGAGCACCGCGATGCCGAAGGAGAGCGCGACCGATACCTGCTCGCACAGCAACAGCCAGACGACCGTGGTGAGGATAGCGACGACGATGACGATGGGCACGAACACGCCGCTAATGCGGTCGGCAAGCTTGGCGATGGGGGCTTTGGAGTTGCCCGCCTCTTCCACGAGGCGGATGATCTGCGAGAGCGTCGTGTCGTCGCCCACGCGCGTGGCACGGAGCTTGATGAAGCCGCTCTTGTTGATCGTCGCGGCGGATACCGCGTCGCCCTCGCCGCGCTCGACCGGGATGCTCTCGCCGGTCAACGCGGACTGGTCCACGCTCGTCTGGCCGGAGACGACGACCCCGTCGACCGGGATGCTCCCGCCCGGGCGCACGAGCACGATATCGCCCAGGGCTACCTCCTCGAGCGGCACGGTGACCTCCTGACCGTCGCGCTCGACGGTCGCCGTCTTGGGCGCGAGGTCCATCAGGCGACGGATCGCCTCGCCCGTCTTGCCCTTGGAGCGCGTCTCCAGATATTTCCCCAGGGTGATGAGCGCGAGGATCATGGCGGCGGACTCGAAGTACAGATCCATCGAAAAGCGCATTACGCGTTCCGCCTCGCCGTGGCCCAGGCCGTAGCCGATTTCAAAGAGGGCGATCACGCCGTAAATCATCGAGGCTGCCGACCCGATGGCGATCAGGGAATCCATGTTTGGCGCGCGGTGATAGAGCGCCTTGAAGCCGTTTTCAAAGTAGGCGCGGTTCACGTAGAGCACGGGCAGCGCCAAAATGAACTGGACGAGCGCGAACGACATCGCGTTCTGCGTTCCGTGCAGGATATGCGGAAGCGGCAGGCCCACCATATGCCCCATCGAGACGTACATCATGGGCACGAGCATCGCGATGGAGACGATCAAGCGAAAGCGCATGCTACGCATCTGGCGTTCGGCCGGCATTTCGCCGGGCTGCGCAGCCCGGTCTGCGGGCTTGGCGCTGGGAATGGACGCGCCGTAGCCTGCGTTCTCTACCGCGCGGACGACCTCCTGCGCCGGGCTTTCGCCTTCCGCGTATTCGACCACCATGTTGTTCGACAGCAGGTTGACCGTTACATCCTTGACGCCGGGCACCTTGCGCACGGCCTTTTCTACGTGCGCCTGGCAAGATGCGCAGGTCATACCGCTGACATCAAATTTTTCTTTCATGATATCCAATCTCCTCATACACCCCCAGGGGGTGGGGGTATCATGCCTACAGTATACGCCCTGAACGGCGAATTGTCAACATGAAGAGGATAACCGAAAAGGGGAAGAGATAATCGGGTTTGCATCAATACGGGTTTTCTGGTATACTGATGCCAAAATACCGGGAAGTAGGTGCCGTCATGCCGCACGCCATGCAGGACCGCGAGGGCGTCCAAAAGCAGTACGCAGGGAAGGACGGGCTCGCCACGCGCATTTCGCTGCACGAGAAGTACAGCACGAACAAACAGGGGTTTGGGAGCTGGATTGCCGCGCACTACCGCTTCCCGGCGGGCGGTCGCGTGCTGGAGCTGGGCTGTGGGACGGCCTATATGTGGAAAGATCACTGGGATCTTTTGAAGGATGGGGTCGAGCTCGTGCTCTCCGATTTTTCGCCCGCGTTCGTCGCGGAGGCGGCCCAAGCGAGCGAGGGACGTCCGCAGGTGCGTGCGGAGCAGATCGACATGCAAGATATCCCCTATTCGGACGCGACCTTCGATGTGGTGATCGCTAACATGATGCTCTATCACGTGCCGGACATTCCCGCGGGGCTGGCGCAGGTGCAACGTGTGCTTCGGCCGGGTGGGACGTTTTACTGCGCGACATTCGGGGAAAACGGTCTGAACCGCTATTTAAACGAGGCGCTTTCTCATTTTGGAATAAACTGTGACATTACCGGCCCGTTTACGCTGCAAAGCGGCAGGGAGATTTTACGGCCCTTCTTTTCGCAAGTTCAGCGGGATTTTTATCCGGACGCGCTTGCGATCACAGATGTCGAGGATTTGCTCGACTACGTGTTTTCGATGATGTCCATCGGCATTGGAGAAGATCTCGATCGCGGGGCGCTGCGGGCGCTCTTCGAGGCGCGCAAGGACGCGGACGGCGTGCTGCGCATTCCCAAGGAATATGGGATGTTTATCTGCACGCGATAGCGGTCCCCTCGGAAAGCTTTACGGAATTGGGTCAAAAGGGGTATCCATCAATACGACAATCCACCCTTTTTAAGAAAAGCATTCTTTAAGCAGGGTGGATTGTGTATGTGTAAGTTTTCTTTTTGATGCGGGAAGCGGTTTTGCCACCTAAATCGCCGATATGCTGCGTTCCGCCATGAGACCGGCGTTACGCCCTGTCCGCCTGCCTGGCGAGCACCCGGCACGCCTTATCCGCAAAGGCGATGCCGTAGAGCCAGATGCGCTCGACCCGGCTGCGCCGCAGCGCCGCCGCACAGTCCTTCGCCTCTATTTGAGCGAGGCCCGCCTGACAGGCGGCCTCCAGCGCCGCCTCCTTTTTCACGCTCTTGAGCTCGACAATGAACCCGCATTTCCGGTCGCTGCGTTCTACCAGGATATCGCTCCGGCCCGCTTCACCAGATCGTTCCCGCTGGTGTTGAGCCAAAACGCCCGCGGCTGCGCGCCGGGATCCGTGAGCAGCTTTTTTGCATAATCGATGACGTCCCACGGGCAGTAGACGTCCGCATTGCCAAAGCGGTAGCCGTCGTACCATTCCTTCGTCGCGGCATATTGATCCGAAAGATCGTAGTCCGCCAGAGCCGCTTTACCTCGGCATTAATGCCCAACGGCCCGCCACCCTTTCTGCCTACATTGTACGACACCCCGCACCGCGTGTCAAACACTAACGGCAGAAGACCCTGAGTTTATCGAGGCAGAAAAGGAGTACCAAGAGCTCTATGGCCGCATCAAAGTAAAATTGGGCAAGGACGGGTTCCTGATCGGCGATTTTGACGGTGCGCGTACGCATATGCTGAACATGTACGACATTTTCGTCTACCAACAGGGCTTTCGCGATTGCGTCTATCTGCTCCACTGGATCGGGCTCATTTAAAAGACCGCCAAAAAGCCGCCGGGCGTATTTTTCGCACCGGCGGTGTTCGAGCTGAGAGGAATAAAGCCGCTTATCACGAGCCGTCATACCATCGGGGGAATATAGCCCATTTGAATCGCCTTGGCTACGGCCTCTACAGCGGAGGTTACCTGCAGCTTTGCGAAGATATGCTGCAGGTGGTTGGATACGGTTCGCTCGCTCATGTAGCAGGCGGCGGCGATCTCCTTTCTTTTCATGCCCGAAGCGGTCAACTCGAGAATATGCTTCTCGGCGTGCGTAAGCTCCTCGATCACCTCGGCGTCGCGCGGGAAATAGGCGTGCCCCTGTACGACGCGACGCATGATGGCGAGCAATTCCTCCGGCATTACGTCCTTGCTGACAAAGCCTCTTGCGCCTATGCGCCTCGCCTCCCTGCGGTAGACGGGCAGGTTGTACCCGGACAGGATGATGACCGGCTGCTCGGGAAACTGCTCCAGAACCGATTTGCACAGGGATAGGCCGTCCGTCTGCGCCATTCGCCCCAGGTGGATGTCCATCAAGAGCACGTCAGGCCGCTCCCGCCGGAGCGAAGCGGCCAAAGCGGACGCGTCGCCGACGCTCTTAAAGCTTTGAATGTCTTGGCAATCCTCCAGCGCGATCGCAAGGCTTTGAGAAAATAGGGTATGGTCATCGACCAATAAAACTTTCATAGGATTTCTCCCCCTTCATCGGCATGGTGATGGTCACCTGCGTGCCCCTGGGCCGGTTGGCCTTTACGCTCATCCTGCCGTTGAGCTGCGCGACCTGCTCCTGAATGGTGGCGAGGCCCCGATGCCCGGCGGTATGCTGCATAAAGCGCCCTGGCCCTACGCCGTCGTCGGTCACGTAGAGCGTGATTTCACCGCGATCCTGAATAAGCCGCACCATCCCTTCGCCGGCCGAGGCGTGCTTCAAAATGTTGGTCACCAGCTCCGTGATGATCCGATACAAGATGACGTCGTAGGGTTCTACCAGAAAGAGGCGCTCGTCGCAATCGAGGCTGATTTTGCAGGGGCAATCTGGCTGAGATTCCACGATGGATTCGATCTGCAGCCGTATGTTTTCCTTCAGCGTCAGGTCTTTTAGATACGTGGGATGATAGGCCTGCATCTGCGCGCGGATGGATTGGTTCAGCGCATCGAGCGTATCGGACACGAGGGCGCGCACGTCCGCCCGTTCCGCCTTGGATATCAGGTTCTTTATCGAAAGCAGGTCCTGTAAAACATCGTCGTGCAAATAATTGGAGAATTCGTTCTTTAACGCTTCCTCCCGCTCCATTTGCGCCAGGCTGTAGGCGTAGAAATGCCGCCTGTCGGACGCAACCGCAAAGTCCATGGACTGCCTGCGCATCTGCAGGTACAGCAAAAGGTTATGCATCAGCAGGAGCAGCACGGCCATGTGCAGCAGGATGATGCCGGCCATGAAGGGAATGTGAAACAAGCGGGCGACGAGAACCCAGCCTGCTATGGCGCCTATGGCGAGCGAGGCGACCTCTGGCCTGTGGAGCGGAGCGCCCCGCCATCGCCGTGCGCCGCCCTGAAATACGATGCTGTGAACGCTGCCAAACGTAAGCATGACCGTAAGATAGCCGCCCATGCTCGACATATAGGCGGCGCGGTCATAGAAGTGATACGTATAGCAGACAAACGGCAGGAGGACGAGCGCAAAGGACAAGCATAGCGCGCGCTTTTGGCTCATGATCAAAAATCGCAATCGCTTTCGATGCAAGATGCCGACGATTAGCGCGACGATCAGGGATAGCAGCAGCTGCGCCTGATAACAGATCGCAAAGGCCCGCGGCGAGATAAAATATGCGATCGTGGAGATCACCCACGACGCGTTAAGGATGGCGATCGCGGTTCTTTGCCCCGGATACGCACAGGCTTGAAAGACGAAGAGCTGCAAGAAGTAAAGCGTCTGATACTGGCAGATGGGGAGCGACAGCGTGGCGAGCGCGGCGGAGGCGGGTTCTCGTGCAAACAGCGACAGCAAAAACGACCAGCCGAGCAGGATCAGCAGATAGGCAAAGTGGTTTAGCGCCCGGTTGTTTTGCATGTTTCGATAGGAGACGAAGGCGGCGTCGCCGAAGAGCAGCGCCGTGAGGCAAAGGTGAACGAAGTTGTCCGGCCTGAGATCGTGCCCCAGCGCCGTCATCGCGCATAGATAGGCGATAAGCGCGGCCTGGTTTACGGTTATATAGGCCTGCCTGCGTCCATACGTGTCATGCACTGATTTCACCTCCGCCTCCTGATCATTGTACAGGGATTTCGCTCTTTATTCAAGCGCGCCGCCCAAAGCGACCCGATAGCATGAGCGCTTCGTCACGAGATAGTAGACCAGATACACCGCCGAAAAAATGCCTGCGGCAAGCAAGACCGGCGCGGCGACCGCGGCGTTGTCGCCCAGCAGATCGTCCATAAGCGCATACTTATAGCAGACGATGGCAAAAGCGCTGTGCACCAGGCCGAGGACGTAGGGGATCATAAAGTATATTTGAATTTGACGGCGTATACAGCGCTTGATCATGGCGTCATCGTAGCCCATGCGCTGCAAAATTTCGTAATCCGGTTTGTCGTAGGCGACCGACGAGAGGTTTTGAAAGTATAGGATGCTTCCGGTTGCGATCAGAAAGATGACGGTGACAAAGCAGATCAGCAGCAGCGTAGAGCTGTTCAGGTTGAAGAACTCCGCTTCCCGCTGATAGGCGCTTACCAGGTATATATTGTCCGGCATGGCGGCGTGCAGGGCCTCATAGGGCGCCGGGTCTTTTCTCATCCCGTGGCCGTTGACGCTGAGGACCCTGATTTGCTCCATCGGGCCGGTCATCAGCCGCCGGTATAGGGCGTTGGATACGACTAACGTGCCGACGCTGTTGCCAAAACCGATGGGATTGTCGAGGCTGGTCTGAACGACCGTGACATTTGCCGTTTGCGCGTCGCCGATCTGCAGGCAATAGAGCGCGCCTATGTCGGTCTGATCCGGATCCGGGCGATACTTGATGAGGAGGCATTCGGCGTCTGAGAGCGCCGGGGCGTCTGTCTGCTTCCCCTGTTGCGCGAGCAGGGCTTCGTAGTCCGCCTGGCTGATGCATTCAAAACCGGGGGCCCTTCCCTTATCCCGACTGATATGATATTCGGCCGGGAGACGTTCGGATGAGGCGGTTGTCTTCACGATGACCGTCTCGCGAATCAATAGCCGGCTTTCGTCTACCGCGCTGCGAAGAGCCAGGAGGGAGGCGTCTAGCTGGCGGTCGTCCGTCACCCGGAATTCGACCGCGGAGGGAATGATTCTTCCGAACATCCGGTATGGGTACCAAATGGACAGAACGGTCGCGCCGAAAATGGAGAGCGTGCCCGCTGTCATGAGGATCAGCAGGATGATGGATTTTGCATTCAGGCGGATACGGTGCATAAACTTCGGGATGACGACGATCGTATTCTCCCGATAGAGGAGGCTGCGGCGATGCCGGATCTGTCGGCAGGCGTAGGGTAGAAAAGAGTAGATAAACAGAGCGGTACCGGAGACGACGCTCACCATCGTCAGCAGGGCGATGGGCGAAAACCCGACCGTGTACCAGACGGAGCGCCTCCCGCGCATCATGTCCAGCGCAAGCGCATAGCCGCAGAGGAGCAGGCCTGCGCCCATGAGGGCAACGGCGCCGCTTGGGCGGACGGGCTTTTCCACCTTCTTTTCCAGCCGCACCAATTGCAGGAGCGTCGAACGCCATAGCAGCTTTGCGTTCGATAGCGTCAGCGTCAGCAACACGGCGGCCACGAATATCAGGTTGAGCTTTATCGCACCGGCATCGAAGAGGGGGACGCGGCCATTGTCGATCGTCAGTCCCAGTAGGGCCGTAACGCCCGCTGTCACGGCCTTGTGCAGCAAACCGCCGGTGACGATGCCGACGAGGAGGCTGCCGAGACATACGAAAGCGTTTTCAAAGGTCAACAGCGCCAAAATGGCGGATTTGCGGTAGCCAAGCAGCGCATAAATGCCCAGCTCGTGCATGCGGCGGCGCATGAAGAACTTGTTAGCGTAAAACATGTAAAAGATCACGAAGGCGACGATCAGTGCCGCGATGGTGCGGCTCATCGTCTCGACGCGGCCGTCGGCGGAGATTTTCTCCAGAATGGCTTCGTTCATGGAGAACGAGGTAAAGCAAAAAAAGGTCATCAGCACGACGGAGACGGAAAACAGGTAGAGGGAGTAGAAGGAAAAGTTTCGCCTCAGGTTTTTCAGCGCGAAGACGGTCAATTTCATATGCCCACCTTACCTTTCACCATCTTGCCGCGCGGATTCCTGTAAGATTTCTTCGTAGAAGTCTCTACGGCTGCGCTCGCCTCGATGCAGCTCGGAGAGGATGCGCCCATCCTTAAAGTACAGGATACGGTCGGTGTAGCTGGAGGCGTAGGGATCGTGGGTAACCATTAAAATGGTGGTTCCCAGCTTTTGATTCGCATAGGTAAGCGCACGGAGCAGCTCCGTAGCGGAGTTGGAATCGAGCGCGCCGGTGGGCTCGTCGGCAAAGAGAATGGGCGGGCGTTTGATCAGGGCGCGGGCTGCGGCGACGCGCTGGCGCTGGCCGCCGGACAATTCGCTGGGATATTTGGGAAGCTGAGAGGCGATGCCGAATAGCTCCGCGAGCTCCTCGACCCTGTGATCGATCTCCTGGGCGGGCTTATGCAGCAGCGCGAGCGGGATGGCGATGTTTTCCCGTACCGTCAGGCTTTCCAGCAGGAAGTACTCCTGAAAGATAAACCCGAGGTGGTTCTTGCGAAAGTCGGCGGCTTCCTTCTGACGCAAACCCTGAATTTGCGTCTTGCCCATGCAAATTGCCCCCTCCGTCGGGGTGTCGATGGTTGACAGGACGTTCAGCAGCGTCGTCTTGCCGGATCCGGAGGCCCCCATAATGCCGAGGAATTCCCCCTTCCCTACCTCGAATGAAACATGATCGAGGCCGGGCTTCGCTTGGTTCTTATAGGCCTTGGTGATATTTTCGACTTGTAATAGCGTGCTCATGGTTTCGCTCCTTCCCCGCGGCTTCATCGGCGCGCTCTTTGGGCGCGCTGTGCCGCTCCTGGTATGGTCATAGTTTAGCGGCGAAACGGGCGCGGCGCATGAGTAATCCACGCAAGATTAGGCCGGACGATCATGTAAAAAGGCAGCCCATAAAACAGACTGCCTTTTGAAATACGAAAGAAAGGGGTGTTGCGCTGTCAGGCGGCCATCTGTCCCTTGTTCCTACGGGCCGCGCCGTGTTATAATGCGGTATATCATATCACTACGAAGGAGCACACCATGTGGGACGAACAGTTTTTTCTTAGCGAAATGCATAAGGCGCTCATGCCCTCCACCGGCTGCACCGAGCCCGTGGCGATCGCGCTAAACACGGCGACGGCGCGAAAGCATGCGCGCGGTGACGTCAAGCGCCTGACGCTGACGCTCGACACGTATTTGTATAAGAACGCGATGGGCGTGGGCATCCCGGGCGCGGACGAGCGCGGCGTGGCCCTTTGCGCGGCCATGGGCGTGACCGCGGGAGATGCGGATGCGCAGCTGCGCGTGCTGGGCCACGTGGCGCCGCAGGCCCTGCAGGCGGCCAAGCAGATGGTGAGGGACGGCCTCGTGAGCGTGCGTACGCGCGAGGACGTACCGGAGCTTTTCGTGGAATCGGTGCTGGAGACGGGGGAGGACTGCGTGCGCGTGATCACGCTCGGCAGCCATACGAATATCGTCGGCGTCGAGCATGCGCCGTTTGAAACGTACAGGCCGCAGGCGGCCTGCGTGGCGCAGTGCCCGATCCGCGAGAGCACGCTGGCGGACATGATTGGCTTTGCGGATCGCGTGCCCGCGGAAAAGCTCGCCTTTTTACAGGAAGGCATCGAGATGAACCTCGCGGTCGCCGATGCGGGCAGGCAGTTCGGCCTGGGGCTGGCGATCGATACGCTGATCGGGCAGGGCGTGATCGGGCGCTCGCCGGTCTCCGCCGCGCAGCTGCTGTGCGCGTCCGCCTCGTATGCGCGCATGTCGGGCATATCTCTGCCGGTGATGACCGCCACGGGCAGCGGCAACCAGGGCATCACGCTGCTGCTGACGCTGGAGGCGGTCGCCCGCGAGTGCAGGACCGATCCGGAGAAAAAGCTGCGCGCCGCCGCACTCGCGAACCTCGTGAACATCTACGTCAAGTCCTACACCGGCATGCTGTCCGCCGTGTGCGCTTGCGGCGTGGCTTCGGGCCTGGGGGCGTCGGTCGGCGTCGTCTACATGCTCGGAGGCGGGGAGCGTCAGATGCTGGGGGCGATGAAGAACATCCTGGGCTCCATCTCGGGCATGATCTGCGACGGGGC
The DNA here is from genome assembly GCA_023404715.1 of Bacillota bacterium. Classification (GTDB taxonomy): domain Bacteria; phylum Bacillota; class Clostridia; order Christensenellales; family Aristaeellaceae; genus Beduinella. Next base: position 33,920 of record JAEYAR010000096.1, read on the forward strand.
GAAGGAGGGCTGCGCAAACAAGGTGGAGCTATCCTCCGGCCTGGCGGTGCAGGCCGCATTCCTGGCGATGAACGGCATGAGCATCGGCATGGACGACGGCATCCTCGCCAGCGATTTGAAAGCGCTCTTTGAGAATCTGGGTCAGCTGGTACAAGAGGGCATGCGCGAGACCAACCGCGTCATCGTGGACATCATGCAGGGCGCGTCGAAGTGCCGGGATATGGCGGCGGATGCCTGAGCGTTCGCCTATGCAAGCCTACGGGCTTTCACGTGGAACGGGCAATTTGCATCGCCCTGTCAACACCGCGCCAATCTTTATTCGTACAGGTGATAGCGGGACTTGCGCTCGACGTATTGGGCCCGCGCGGGCGCATAGGCGTCGATGAGCTGCGCCGCGGTTTGCCGTCCGGTCGTGAATGCGTCGGTCGCGAGCAGCTTGTCCGTATAACGCTCAAAGTCCGGCGAGGAAGGCAGCTGCTTTACGTCGTGGCCTGCGCTGCAGTCGCACCATTCGATGCGCTCCGGATAGAGGGCGCGAATTTCCTCCAGCAGGCAAAGCGCGGTACGGAAGGATTCGAACGTCCTGCGCTCGCGCACGTAGACCTGAACGCCCCCGCAGACCTCGCCCGCATGCTTGGAAGCGGCCGGGCGGAAGAAGACGGGCCCGAATTGTACGCCGCTAAGCCCCAGGCGATTCATGCGCAACGCGAGCTCGTACGCGTCAATCCAAGGCGCGCCGATGAGCTCGAACGGCTTGGCGGTGCCGCGGCCTTCGCTTACGGTACGCACGCCTTCAAAGATACACATGCCGACGTACAGCAGGTTGGCGGTGACGTGCGGCAGGCTCGGGGAGGGCAGCGTCCAGGGCAAAGCGGTTTCATCGTGATACATGTTTCGTTTCCAGCCGAGGACCGGAACGACCGTCAGATCACAGCCCAGATGGTATTCCCCGTTTACGTAGCGGCAAAATTCGCCCAGGGTCAGCGCCGTCCGAGAGGCGAGCTCAAAATCGCCGACTATGGTGTGCATCTGCGGAGGACAGACGGTTCCCTCGACGGTCACGCCATCGATGGGTGCGGCCCGGTCCAGCACCACCAGAGGAACCCGGCGCGCGCTGCAGGCGCTCAGCAGCTGCCCGGCGCAGGCGAGGTATTCGTAATAGCGCACGCCTGCCTCGGCGATGTCGAAGACGAGCACGTCTACTCCCTCGAGCATCGCTTGCGTAGGGGCGATACACGTGCGACTGAAAAGACTTTCGACAGGCAGGCCCGTGCGCCGATCCGTATAGCGGGACGTACGCTCGCCGTAGATGAACTCGCCGCGGATGCCGTAGATTAGGTTGAAGAGCTTGACGACATGGTATCGCTCGCACAGCACATCTACGGCTGGCGCGAGCGCGCGGTTGATGGCCGAGCCACCGCTGACCAAGGCCACGTTTCGACGGGAAAGCAGTCGATCCAACATGTCGAGCCGGTCGATACCGTTTAGAGTTTTCACGATTGAATCCTCCTTGCTTGTGAAAAAGTTCATAAAGGTATAAGAACGATTGAAAAAGTTATGGACATTATACTGCAAGGAAATAGGACCGTCAAGGAGAGGCAAGGAGACGGTTTACGGCAAACGGATGCGACGACAAAATGAGAACAGCCGAAGCGATGGGACAAAATCGGGAAAGAAAATTGAAGAGGAGGAATGCGGATGGTCATCGGGATAGACGGCGGCGGAACGAAGACCGAGGCGGTGCTGGTCGACCGCGCGTCCGGCGTCGTGCTCAGGCTATTGGACGCGGGGAGTAACCCGAACGTCAGCGGCTTTGAGGCCGCCGCAAGGACGCTCGGCGGCATGATCGCCCGCTGCCGGGCGGCGGGCGAGATCGAGGCGATATGCCTCAGCCTCGCGGGCGCGGGTACGCCGGACATCGAGGCGCGGATGACGCAGGCGATGCGCATGCAGGCGCCGCCGGCGTGCAGCGTGCGCGTGGGCAGCGACGCGCTGGGCTGTATGAGCAGCGGCATTAAGCGCGCGGACGGCGTCGTGGTCATCGCGGGCACCGGCTCAGCAGCGTTCGCGCGCCGCGACGGCGCATACTTTCGTGTCGGCGGCTGGGGCCATCTCATCGACGACGCGGGCAGCGGCTACGATATCGGCCGTCTGGGGCTACGCGCGGTGCTGCGCGCGCACGACGGGCGCGCGCCCGAGACGGCGATGACCCAGCGCTTCATCGACCATCTGGGCGGCGCGCGCCCGTGGGAATCCCTGGCACTGATTTACGAGGGCGGCAAGCAGCGGGTCGCCGGCTTCGCGCCCGTCGTCCTGGGGACGGAGCAGGACGCGGCGGCACAGGCCATCGTAGATCGCGCTTGCGCGGAGCTGGCGCAGATGGCCCGAACGGCAGGAGCGTATATTCACAGCGCGCGGCAGGAGATTCCCGTGGTGGCGGCGGGCAGCATTTGGAAGAGCGATCGCGTCTTTTTAGGAGTGCGGCGCGAGTTGGGCGCGGGGTATTACCTGCTCCGCCCCCAAAGGCGCCCCGTGTTCGGCGCGGCGGTGGAGGCGGCGGCGGACGCCGGCTGGCCCACGGGGGATGCGTTTGACGCAGCCTTTGACCGGACGTACGCGGAGGCGGCGGCGGATGCATAAAAATAGGCCCTGTATCGAGCGGATATCCGCTCGATACAGGGCCTGTTTGGAATCAGTCGCGGTTGTTTCGGCCCGAAAGGATGAACAAGCGCACGAGCTGCAAGATCGCCGTCAGCGCGGAGGCCACATAGGTAAGGGCCGCGGCGCTCAGCACCTTGCTTGCGCCCTGGGTCTCCTCCTGCGTGAGATAGCCGTAGCCCGAGAGCGCTGCGACCGCGCGGTTGGAGGCGTTAAACTCCACCGGCAGCGTGATCAGCGAGAAGACGACGGCGAATGAAAAGCAGACCAGGCCGATCGTCACCAGGGGCTCCCACGAGAAGAGCAGGCCGACGATGAAGAGCGGGATGGCGGCGTTGGACCCGATGGAAGCGACGGGCGCGAAGACGTTGCGGATCTCCAGGGGCATGTATCCCTGCGCGTGCTGCACGGCATGGCCTGCCTCATGCGCGGCGACGCCAAGCGCCGCGATGGAGGTGGAATCATACACCCCGTCCGACAGCCGCAGAACGCGGTCGCGCGGATCGTAATGGTCGGTGAGGTTGCCGCGCACGCGCTCGATGCGCACGTCGGTGATGCCGCTCTTTTGCATGATGGCATCCGCGGCCTGAGCCGCCGTCAGCCCGGATCGCGCATACACTTTGGCGTAACGGTTAAACGTGCTGGAGACCTTCGATTGCGCGAACAAAGCCAGCAGCAGCGCCGGCAGCACGATAATCATCGTCCAGTCGTAGAAGAACATGTTGAACCCTCCTTATGCATCAGCTTCGTCGTCGGGGCGTGACTGATGTTGCCCGATGGAAAGAATAGGCGGCTTGGGGCCGCTTACATGACCTTATCATACCCGACTGCGCGCAGCTGCGCAACGCTTTCCCGATGAGTTGTCGTTTTGAGCGCCTCAAACCCGCTCCGTGCGCGAAAGAACGTTTCGCCGGACTGGGGCGGCACCGTCAGATAGAGCGCGCCGTCCTGCGCGCGTATGCTCTCGCCCGTAGAGAGAACGAGCGCATCACAGCCCACATCCTGCTCGGGGACGCGCACGGTCACCGGCCGCGGGCTGCGGTTGATCAGGCAAATCGCGGCCTCCTCCCGCACCTCGCGGCCAAAGGCGTCGCGCCCGCCGTGCGCGGTGCGTAGGACGCCCAGCACGTCGGCACAGGGGGAGAGCATGCGCATCTCGCCCGTGCGCAGCACCGGATGCGCCGCGCGCAGGCGCAGCATCTCCCGGAAGAACGCGAGCTGAGACGCGTCCTCGCGCCCCCAGGGATAGGCGGCGCGGCAGAAGGGGTCGCCGGCGCCCGTCATGCCCGCCTCGTCGCCGTAATAGATGCACGGCATGCCCGGAAGAGAGGCGACCATGCGCAGCATCATGCGCGTACGCGAAATGCCCGTCCGCCGCTGCTCCGGCGTCAGGCTATGCTCGCCGCGCTGCTCGCGGGAGAGCGTTTCGACCGAGGGGGCGGCCAATACGTCGATGATGCGCGCGCGATCATGGCTGCCCAGCAGGTTCATCAGGGAGTAAAAGAAGGGCTTGGGATAGTTTTCGCGCAGGGATTCGACGATGCGCGCCGCCTGAAGCGCCGTCTTTTCCCCGCGCAGGAAGGCGATGAGCGCCTCGCGCAGGGGATAGTTCATCACCGAGTCCAGCGTATCGCCCAGCACGTAGGAGCGCATCTTGTCGTACGTCACCTTGTGGGACGCATCCTCCCACACCTCGCCGAGCACAGCGTCCTCCTCGGACAGGTCTTTGACGCGGGCGCGCAGCGTGCGCAAAAACTCCATGGGCAGCTCGTCCGCCACGTCCAGCCGCCAGCCGCTCGCGCCCGCGCGCAGCCAGCGGCGCACGACCGAGTCGTCGTCTGTAAGCATGAAGCGCTGGTAGTCGGGGTTCATCTCATTTACGTTGGGCAGCGTATCAAAACCCCACCAGCAGTCGTAGGCCTCGGGGAACTGCTTGAAGCGAAACCAGCTGGCATAAGGGGAATCCTTCGACTGATAGGCGCCGACGCTGTCGTAGCGGCCATAGCGGTTGAAGTAGACGCTGTCGTCGCCTACGTGAGAGAACACGCCGTCGAGCATCACGCGGATGCCCATCGCCCCGGCATCCCGGCACAGGCGCGCAAAGTCCTCCTCCGTGCCGAACATGGGATCGATCGTGCGGTAATCGCCCGTGTCATACTTGTGGTTGGAGCGGGCCTTAAAGATCGGGTTTAAGTAGAGCACCGTCACGCCCAGATCGCGCAAATAGGGCAGCTTCTGGCGAATGCCCTCGAGATTGCCGCCGAAGAAATCGCGCGCGACGTTGTCGCCGTTTTGGGCGATCTCACATTCGGGCCTTTCGTTCCAATCCGGATGGATGTGCACGTCGTTTCGCGCGCTAAGCAGGCTGCCGTCCGGGACGCCGTTGTAAAACCGGTCGACCATGATCTGATACATGACGCCCTCGCGCATCCACTTGGGCGTTTGATAAGCGGGGTCGTATACCGTGATCTGGTAGGAATCCGCATGCCCTTCCTGCCCGACGCCGCCCAGGTTGTCCGCAGCGTTGCCGTAGATGACGGTCTCCTGGCCGCGCCTCACTTCAAAGCGGTACCACGTCAGGCACGGGTGGTCGCATACCGTCACGTCCGTCTCATATAGATATCCGCCGTCCTGTGCGCCGAGCATGCGTAGCGCGGCGCGCGTTTCGCTTCCGTTCCAGGTGCGCACAAAGACGAGGTCCGGGGCGGCGTCGGCAACGACGCGCAGCCGCAGGCGGACCGTTTGCGAGCAGGGGACGGCGCCGGGAGGAGAGCGGTAGAAGGAATCTCGGCTGTCATGGTAAAGGTGCATGGTGTCTTCCTCCGATCAAACCCGGCGAGGAGCGCCGGGCCTGGATAATTGCAAACGCATAGCGTTCAGAAATTCGCGGCTTTATGCAGGATTCCCTGCTACGGTAGAAATGTATGTGTCGAAAAATCGGGATGTGTTTACCAGAATTTTTTCTTCTTGCAGATCCACATACACAGGGCTACGACGGCGATGCTCAGGCCTATGACCATCGGGTAGCCGTAATCCCATTCAAATTCGGGCATTTTGAGGTTCATACCAAACCAACCGACGATCAGCGTGAGCGGCAGGAAGATCACGGTGACGACGGTGAGAATTTGCATGATGCGGTTTTGCCGCAGGTCGATCTGTCCCTGATATTCTTCACGAACCTGCATGGCGTATTCGCGAAGGGATTGGGCTTCCTCGCGCAAGCGCGCGCAGCGTTCGACGAAGAGGCGCAGGAGCAAAAGCGCGTCGGCGTCGAGAAAGCGCTCGCCGGTTTCGATCAGCTTTTGTCCCACGTCGATGAGCTGCGAGTAAAAGCGTTGCAGGGCGGTCAAACGCTTGCGCAGAGCTGGCATTTCATGGCTGAAGACGTCGATCTTGCCCGAGAGCACCGCGTTCTCCAGGCGCTCCAGGCGGTTATCCAGCGCCTCAAGCAAGATCAGGTCGTCGTCGATGAGCGTGAAAAGCACGCTGCACAGCAGCTCGCCGCTATCGGGTGAGGCCCAATCGCGCCGCAAAGAGAGCTTCTCGAGCACGCGCGCGATCTTGCCTGAATCGCAAAGAAACAGCACAAATTCCCGGCGCAGCAGGAAGGAGAAGCGCACAGGCTCACGCTCGCCCGACTTGGGCGGCATGCTCACGGTGCCGACGATGCCGCACAGATGCAGCTCCGCCTTGCAAAAGCGGCTTTCGCGGCTGCGTTGCAAAAGCGGGCGTACCGCGTCGTCTGCGAGCGGACAGCTTGCCAGCTCGTCAAACGCGAGCGATAGCGCGAGTGGCGCATGCGGCTTTTGCGGCAAGCCGTCCAACCGGCGGAGTGTATTTTCAATCGCGTAAAGGGTCATGCGTCGTCACCTCTGTGGATCAAATGGTCAAGACGCGAGGGGATCCGCACCTCGCGCATCGGACGCAGGCAGAAGGAATGCACCGCGAAGAGCACGTTGCGCGTGTCGTACAGGGAGAGGCAGCGCATCGGGGGCTGCGCGATACCGGAGCCCGCCGGGGGCATAGGGCAAGAGAGCACGTAAAGCGTGCTCGACCCGGGACCTTTTAGCCGGCATAGGTCTCGCGCGTCCGTCCATCGCAGGGTTAAAGACCGCCCCGCAAAGCCCACGCGCACGCCTTCAGGGCCGAGCACGGGGTTGGCCGCCAGCGTGTTATGCGCGCAGGATAGCAGATACAGCCCCGCGGCGCAGCAGATCAGCGAGAGCGCGCACAGCAGCACGAGCGTTCCGGTTGGGTACACGTCGCTCGCGGCGCTGAGCGCCAGGCGCCATGCCGTAAACAAGGCGAGCAGGCCGCCGGGGAGCAGCAGGAGCGCGGGCAGATACAGCCGCGAGAGCAGGCGCCTGTGCGAGCGAGGCAACGGGTCTGCATGGCCAAAGCCGCTCTCCGGCGGGAAAGGGCACAGGGAGACGAGCGCAGCGCGCAGCGCCGGGGTGGCGGGCGCTACGAAGTGGCGGGCGCTGCAAAAGGGCGCGTCGTGCATGAGGCGGGCAAAGGAGCCGTCGCCGCGGGCCATGCCGTAAAGGTAGACGCGGCGGGAGTTGCACTGCACGTAACCGAGCGCGGCCATGTCGCGCCAGAGTAGGCGATGGCGGCGCAGGGGCGTGCCGATGAAGACGCCGTCCGCATCCACGAGCAGGCAGCAACGCATGAGCGCGAAGGCGACGAGCAAAAGCATGAGCGTTCCGCAGAAGGCGGATCGGGCAAGCGTGATGTTGCCCTGGCCGTGGGCGATATCGGCCACGAGGGCGAGCGAAGCGCACAGGGCGATGACCGCGCGCTGCACGTACGGAAAGCGGGCATAACGGTGTCGCACGGGGATCCCTCCTGTTCGCGGTTGGTGTTCAAATGGTCTAAAAAGCCGGCGCGCAGATCGCGCACCGGCTCAACTGGCTTATTCTATTATACCAGCCCGCGTGTTATCCGACAACCACATTCAGAAGGCGTCCGGGCACATAGACGAGCTTTTTGATGGTTTTTCCGGCGATCAGGCGCTTTACGTCCTCGTGCTCGGGCAGTTCGCGCTCAGCTTGCTCCTTGCCCATGCCGGCCGGAACGGTGATGCGCCCGCGCACCTTGCCGTTGATCTGTACCGCGATCTCGACCGTCGCCGCTTGCAGCTTGCGCTCATCCCACTTGGGCCAGCGCTGTGTGTAGATCGGCGCGCCGAAGCCGCAAATCTCCCACATCTCCTCCGTAATGTGCGGGGCGACGGGGTTTAGCAGCACAAGCAGCGTCCGTAGGTCGCCGCGCGTTACCTGGCCGGCCGCGTAGAACTCGTTGACTAGCGTCATCATCTGCGCGATCGCCGTGTTGAACTTCATCTTCTCATAGTCCTCGGAGACCTTCTTGATCGTCTGATGCACGAGCGTCTCCAGGTTCTTGGAGATGCCCTCGCCGCCGTTCATCATGTCCTGCAGGCGCCACACGCGCTCGAGGAAACGCCGGCAGCCGCGCGCGCCCTCGGTCGACCACGGGATCGCCTGGTCGAACGCGCCCATGAACATCTCATACAGCCGGAACGCGTCCGCGCCGATTTCGGCGATGGTGTCGTCGGGATTGATGACGTTGCCGCGCGACTTGCTCATCTTTTCGCCGTTAGAACCCAGGATCATGCCGTGGCTCGTTCGCTTTTGGTAGGGCTCCGGCGTAGGCACGAAGCCCTCGTCGTAGAGGAACTTATGCCAGAAGCGGCTGTAGAGCAGGTGCAGCGTGGTGTGCTCCATGCCGCCGTTGTACCAATCGACCGGTAGCCAGTATTTGAGTTCCTCCATCGCGGCGAGCATGTCGTCGTTATGCGGGTCGATGTAGCGCAGGAAATACCAGGAGGAGCCGGCCCACTGCGGCATGGTGTCGGTCTCGCGCCGGGCGGGGCCGCCGCAATGCGGGCAGACGGTGTTCACCCAGTCCGTCATGACGGAAAGAGGAGATTCGCCGCTGTCCGTGGGTTCGTAATTATCTACGTCCGGCAGCAGCACAGGCAGGTCCTTTTCGGGCACGGGCACCCATCCGCAATGCTCGCAGTGAATCAGCGGGATCGGCTCGCCCCAGTAGCGCTGGCGGCTGAACACCCAATCGCGCAGCTTGAAGTTGACCTTGCGCGTGCCGATGCCCTTCTCCTCGAGCCAATCGGTGATCTTGCGCTTCGCCTCGGCGACGCGCAGGCCGTCGAGGAAGCCCGAATTGACCAGCACGCCGTCGGCCACGTCTGTATACGCCTCCTCCTGCACGCGCCCTCCGGCGACGACCTCTACGATGGGCAGGTCGAACTTCTTGGCGAATTCCCAGTCGCGCGTATCGTGCGCCGGTACGGCCATGATCGCGCCCGTGCCGTAGGTGACGAGCACGTAATCGGAGATCCATACGGGGATTTCCTGCCCGGTCACGGGGTTGATCGCGCGCAGGCCCTTTAGCTCTACGCCGGTCTTATCCTTGGCGAGCTCCGTACGTTCAAAGTCGGATTTTTTCTGCGCCTGTGCACGGTAGGCGGCGACGTCTTCCCAATTTTCGATGCGCGCTTTCATCTCGTCCACGAGCGGATGCTCGGGCGCGAGCACCATATAAGTCGCGCCGAACAGGGTATCCGGCCGCGTGGTGAATACGCGGATCTTGCTTTCCGCGCCGGCGATGCCGAAGTCCACCTCCGCGCCCTCGCTGCGGCCGATCCAATTGCGCTGCTGTATCTTCACTTTCTCGATGAAGTCCACGTCGCTAAGACCGTCCAGCAGCTTTTGCGCGTAGTCGGTGATCTTGAGCATCCACTGGCTTTTGACCTTGCGGATGACCTCGCCGCCGCACCGCTCGCACACGCCGCCCACGACCTCTTCGTTCGCCAGGCCGCATTTGCAGCTCGTGCACCAGTTGACGGGCATCTCCGCCTTATAGGCCAGGCCTTTTTCGAAGAGCTTCAGAAAGATCCACTGCGTCCACTTGTAATACTTGGGGTCCGTGGTGTTTACCTCGCGCGTATAGTCGAACGAAAAACCGATCTTCTTGAGCTGCTCGCGGAAGTGGTCGATGTTTTGCTTCGTGACCTTCGCGGGGTGCACGTGGTTCTTGATCGCGTAGTTCTCGGTCGGCAGGCCGAAGGCGTCCCAGCCGATCGGATAGAGGACGTTATAGCCCTCCATGCGGCGCTTGCGCGTGATGATGTCTAGCGCGGTATTGGAGCGCGGGTGGCCGACGTGCAGGCCCGCGCCGGACGGATAGGGAAACTCGATTAAGGCGTAAAACTTCGGCTTGTCGTGGGATGCCTCCGCCTCGAAGGCGTGCGCGTCCTCCCAAATCTGCTGCCACTTTTTCTCGATGGCCGCCGGGCTGTATGGGGTGCTCATGGGGTCTCCTCCTTGCTTTATTCGCAGATGTGATAACAAAAGACGCTCCGTCTCCCACTGTCAGAGACGGAACGTCTGTTCCGCGGTACCACTCGACTTGACGGCACAGGCCGCCCGCTCGGCGCACGATAACGGGTGCGGCCCGTCCAAATCTGGAACGCTCCGGGGCGAGTGAACCGCATCGCGCTGCCGTCTTGCACCGACCGGCGGCTCTCTTTTAGCGCGATTGCGGATGCGTTCCCCATCCATGCGTATACATATCGGATTTACCCTCCTAGTATAAGCAAAAGACGGGACAATGTCAAACAAATTGCGAAACTTTTTACCGAGGGCCTCTACGCATCAGGGGTTTGCGGCAAGGGCGTCAGCGGACGCACCGATCTGCCGGGCTCGCCCCATTTGCCCATCGCGCGTCCGTCATGGGAAAAATACGTCTGACACGTCGTGCTGACGGGCGCAAAGGCGCGCAGCAGCGATTCCACGTCCCCGGCCTGTGCGCAACGCGCGTCCGCGAGTACATTTACGATGCGGCAGACGAAGAGCGTGCTGCCTTCGCTCAGCGGCATCGTCCGCTTGACTTCCAGCTCATAGCAAATAGGGCTTTCTTCCAGAATGGGCACGTCCAGACGGGCGCCCTTGCCGATGGCGACATCCACGTTCATCTTGCCTGGATCGCGGCCGCTCGTGCTGCCCAGATAATCCGCCAGGGGGAGCAAAGGCTCCGTGATCAGGCAGGCGGAGAAGCGTCCCGTCGCCAAAATACGGTCCTTTGTCAGTTTTTCTTCGCCGATGCAGCACATGACGCAAAGCGCGTCGTCCCAGCAATAGCTCAGCCAGCAAAACAGGCCGAAGTTGGGCGCGCCGTCTTCTTTATAGGTGCCGTAGGCGAAGAGCGTTTGCGGGCAGTAGTCGTTGTTGGGGGTAAGCGATAGCTTCTTCACGGCGTTTCGTCTTCCTTTCCGCTGCCGCCCGCTACGGGCGGCGGGTCGTCACGCAGGGCTTGCGCATTCTCTAGATTCTGGACGATGCGGCGCAGCGCATGCTCTAAGGCGTCGATTTCGTCCGGCGTAAAGCCCGCATAGAAGAGGTCGTTCATGCGCTCGGAGATGCGGTCGTATTCGCCGCGCAGGCGGCGCGCCTTCCCGGTGAGGCGCACGATACACCGCCTGCGATCGCGGGCGTCGGCCATGCGGGTGATCAGCCCGCAGCCCTCCATGCGCGCGAGCATGCTGGTGAGCGTGTTTTTTGCCAGGCCGGTCTTTTGCACGAGCGTGGAAATGGGCACGTCGTCCGTCTGCCAGAGTACGTAGAGAATGCGCCCTTGCGCCCCGTTGAACGCGTCGACGCCCGCCTGCGCGAGCAGCCGGTCGAATACCCGGCCTTGTAACTGCTTGATCTGGGTGACGAGAAAGCCTCCCTGGGTAATCTTGTCCATGCGTTTGCTCCTGCACCGTCCTATAGAACGCTTATATTGTACTATATAGAACCAAATGTGTCAACGCCTTAAAAGACGATAATTTTTTTGCATGCCGTCAAAAAGGGCTTGCTTTTGGGCGGAAAATACGGTACAATAATTTCTGCTGTTATGCATGCGCTGATATAGCTCAGTCGGTAGAGCGCATCCTTGGTAAGGATGAGGTCCCCGGTTCGAATCCGGGTATCAGCTCCAAAGGCCCTTCGGAAATGAAGGGCCTTTTTGTGTTTTGGTTCAATAGAATCTGCATTCGTTGTGCCATGCCATGTTCCAGCCAGTTCACCTATTTGTAATATGCACATACAGCGGGCGTTCCTAAAGACGGTATTTTACGAAAACTCCGCCAGAGAGCTTTCGAATATTTGACAAGTCTGCTTCAACTGATCGCAGTAGTCGATTATTTTTTCGATAATAATACGATCCCTATTGTTCATACAATACAACCTCATCATCCTTGATTCTGTCCAGAAAGCGCTTGTCGGAGATGTCGTTCGTCACCATATCCACAGGGAGGTTCAACGCTTCTTCAATATCCTGCTGAAACGCGATTAGTTGTAGCAAACGCCGCCCTTCTCCTTTTTCGATATGCAGATCCACGTCGCTATGGGCTGGTGCCTGCCTGCGCCCATATGACCCGAATACAGAAACCTGGCGTTGCCGTCAGCGACTCATACTGTTGGACGACTATCTCCCCTGGCCAGACGCCTTACCTGCTTCTTGCCGGCCCGCATAGGGGATGTGCACCGTGACCACCGCGCCGCCTTGGGGCTTGGACGCTATCGTTACGCCGTAGCGCTTGCCGTAGTAGAGCTGAATGCGCTTGTGGGTGTTCGCGATGCCGATGCCCGCGTTCTCCTTCTTCCACAGGGTTTCGATGGCCTGCCGCTCAAACCCCTTGCCGTTGTCGGCCACAGAGAAGTAGAGGTCGTCGCCCTCACGGCGGCCGGTAATGCGCAGCGTGTATGTAAAATCGGGAGATGCATCGCAGAAACCGTGTTGAATGGCATTCTCTACAAAAGGCTGCAGCATGAATTTCGGCACAGGGTGGTACATCAACGCGGGCGCGACGTCGCACACATATTCAAAATTGTCGTTGGCGCGCAACTGCATGGCGGAAATGTAGGCTTCGATGTAGTGCAAATCCTCGTGGAAGGGCACAATGCCGCTGGCGGTTTTTGCCGAGTAGCGCATCATGTAGCTGAGCTTGCTGAGCATGACGCTCACCTTTTCGTTGCCGCTCTCCAGCGCCATGAGGCTGATGGTGTTGAGCATGTTGTAGAGAAAATGCGGGTTGAACTGCATGTTCACCATTTGGATTTCCAATTCTTTTTCGCTCAGCTTCACCTCATAGTTTTCTTTGATCAGCCGGTCGATGTGTTCGTTCATGCTGTTGTAGGCGCGAAAAGCCGTCCGGTAATTGGTATAGCGCGTATTGTGTATGCGGTAGGCGTAGTTGCCCTCGGCGGTTTCGTGCAGGCCCTCGCACAGAAGCGCCAGCGGCTCGGAGATGCCGCGCATGGTGACCCTGACCACGACGAGCACCAGCAGGATGGTGAGCAGAATCACGATCAGCGATACAAGGCTGATACCGCTGCCGAAGTAGAGGAAAGCGCTGTCTACCGAGGTGTAGGAGGTGATGATCCAGCCGGTTTCCTCCAGCACACGGCTGTAGATGAACAGGCCCTGCCCGTTTTCCTCCAGAAAAGTGCTATAGGGAGCAGGCGCTTGGGCGTCTGTAGGCACAGGCAGCAGATGGGGGTCGAGCTCTTCCCAGCTGAGGGCTTCAGAGGCATAGACCGGGCTGAGACCGGGCGTGTAGATGCGGTAGCTGGTATCATCCAGCAGGTGGTCGCGCTTGAGCCAATTGTCGAAAATAGAGGTATTGAGGTTGAGCAGTAGCATGGGCGCATCGGCTGCCTGACTGCTGCGGTGCCATACGCCCTTGGAAACATAGGACATAGGCGCCTTTACGCCCAGCGTAATCACCTGAAAGTCAGAAAAGTATTTATTATAGCGGTCGCTGATGGAGATGACTTCGTCGATTCTCGCGGCAGGAAACCATGTGGGAGAAGAGGTGACGGCATCCCGGTAGGCCACGTTTGCCGGCTTCAGAATGCGCGGCAGGGAAGTTGTGTTGAAAAAAACATCGGAATACCAAGAGGAAACCAGGTATATGGAATTGATGCTTTCTAGATTCCAGAAGTATTGACCTACGATGGTGTTGAGCTCGTCCGATTTTTCGTAGTAATTCAGCGCGCTGGCGGCGCTTTCAATCAGCAGCTCGTTGAAATATTGGTCGTTGAGCAGGGAATAGACATCCTGCCGCAGGCCTGAGAGATGCTTGTCGATCAGGGAAGCGTTTTTCTCCACTAAATTGGCGGCGTTCTGTTCGGTGATACGCATGGCCCAGTCGCGGGACTGGTTGATAATGAGAATCCAGCATAGCAGCAACGGCAGCAGCGCCACGACTAGATAGCGCATGCTTCGCTTGAAATGGCGCACTTTATAATCTGCGGCCGTGCCGGCGTACTTGTCTTTACGCATAATGGAGCCTCCCTTGACAAAACAATCACCCCTCCATACAATAATCACAGATCGGGAGGGATGCGATATGAAGGTAAAGATTCTTATCGTAGATGACGAAATCCTGCAATTAAATCTCATAGGCGCCATTATTCGCCGTTACAGACCGGATTATGAGGTGGTTACGACGCATCAGCCCATGGAGGCGCTGAAAATGCTTCGTACGCGGGCGTTCAACGCGCTGATGACCGACGTAAAAATGCCTCAGATGAACGGCATTGAGCTGATCCGGCAGGCCAGGGCGATGCACATCGAACCGCTAGAAATCATCATATTGAGCGGCTTTGACGACTTTCAGTACGCTCGCTCCGCCATTTCCTTTGAAGTGCGGGAATACCTGCTCAAGCCCATCCATGGCGACAGCCTGCAGCAGGCGCTGCGCAAGCTGGAGGAGAAGCTGGAGGCGGACGACCAGCAAAGGCGGCTGAAAAGCGTCTTTACCAGCAGGCAACGCGCCATGGCGCTCTACAAAAAGGCCAGCGGCCTGATGGTGAGCGAGCAGGAGGAAAACGCCATTCGCAGCTTTGGCGACAGAATACGTATGATCCTCATCGAGGATTGTGCGGACGCGGCGGCATGGATGAAAGCCATGCCCTCCTCCACGTGTGTGGAGCAGCTTTCGGAGAAACGCTTTCTGGCCTTTGCGGCAGTTCCGTGGGGAACGCTGGGCGAAGCCATCCCTGCGCCTGCGGAGGGGACGATGGCTGTGAGTAGCCCCTGTACGTTGGAGGACATGCCGCAGCGCTGGAGGGAGCTGAAGCTGCATTTGGACACAGCGCGCCGCATGAAGCTCAGGCTGGTTGTGCAAAGCACGACGGATTGTGCGCTGCTGGACGGCTTTTCACAGGCTATCCGCGAGCAGGATGTCCGCGCTGTGAATGCGATGGCGGCCCCCCTGCGCATGGCGGTTCAAGGCGGCAGGCTTACGCTTTCGGCCCTTTCAGAGACGGCGAAGGGGGAAATTGCGGCGCTGGTTAACGAGAGCCGCCTGCTGCATGTGTATCCGCAGCGTCAGAGCGATTTGCTTAAGGTGCTGACAGAGGAAATGGACCGCTGCGACACGCCGGAGGCACTGTGTGAAAAGATTGCGGAGGCGCTCACGGCGCCTTCGGACGAGGCTTCCGGCGGCTTCGAGCATAACGTGCGCATCTATATCGACGCTCACTATGGCACGGCCTGCTCGCTCCATGAGATCTCGCAGGCCTTCCACTACTCTACCGCGCACTTCAGCCGCCTGTTCTCCGCCGAGTTTGGCGCCACCTACACGCGCTGGCTGGCTGACTACCGGCTGGAGAAAGCGCGCGAGCTGCTCATGCGCACCACGCTTTCCGTGCGCGAGATTGCAAAGCAGGTGGGTATTGGGGACGCGGGATACCTCATCCGTCAGTTTTCTAAAAAGTACGCCATGCCGCCTGAAAAGTACAGAAGGCGGGGGGGGGGGTAAAATTTAGGCGCTCCGCATTGTGCGGGGCTTTTTTTATGTAGGGAAATTACAACCGAGGTTGTTTGTATTTTTCAATTTTATCATTTTTGTTAGATTGCGGCCTGTAAAGATGAGTGATATTATGG
>JAEYAR010000120.1 GCA_023404715.1 Bacillota bacterium
CACCTTGCCAAGGTGGATGTCGCGAGTTCGAATCTCGTCTACCGCTCCATTTGCGGGTGTAGCTCAATGGTAGAGTTCCAGCCTTCCAAGCTGGCTACGTGGGTTCGATTCCCATCACCCGCTCCAATAGGGTGCAGGAAAGGCCCACGCGCCCCATTTTATGCGCCATTAGCTCAGTTGGTAGAGCACCTGACTCTTAATCAGGGTGTCCCGGGTTCGAGCCCCTGATGGCGCACCAGAATCCGAATCCGTCTCAAAAGAGACGGATTTTTTGTGTGAAAATGCGCGATTCCGAGACATCGGAGTCGCGCGTTTGGCGCTTGATTACGTCGGTTGCTTGAGCTGCGCCTCGACCTGCATCATCTGGTCCTCGTAACCGCATATTTTTATGTCCAGATTTTTCAACACAGATTGCATTTCTTCGATGCGTGCGGCGATTTGCTGGCGCTGCTCGAGCAGCAGCGCCTTTCGCGCCTGCGCCGTCTCGTCCCCTTTTGCGAACAGCGCGACGTACTCCGCCAATGTCTCGATCGAGACGCCCGCGCCGCGCATACATTTGATGAATTCTACCCAGCGGCAATCCATCTCGGTATAATCCCGAATGCCGCTGGCCGCGCGGTGAACGGGCGGAATCAGGCCGATACGTTCGTAATAGCGCAACGTATCCGCAGTAAGGCCATACTTTTTGGCAACATCCGCGATCGTCATGGGAAACCTCCGATATCGACAAAGTTCTTTTCCATAGCATACCACCTAGGCGCCATGCCTTGTCAAGCCTTTATCCCTTTGGTGTAAAAATTTTCATCACATAAAGATAAGTTTGCATACATTTCCAGAATTTGCGGCGAATTCTGTCAATATTAGCATACTTGCAATCGGGCGCGTTTTGTGATACCGTAGATTTATCTTTTGGGAGGTGGAATACAATGCCAACGATTCAGGTATTCAACGCAGGCCACCAGTGCCTCGCGCGTGCGGACCACGCGCTGGAGGTTTCACTGTTTTATGAGAACGCCTATCAGGCGGGGGATTATCTCTTGATCACGCTGGAAGACGATTGCCGCTTCGGTGCGGTCAAGGTGGATCAGGCCATGGCGGAGGCCGTTGTGTATATGCCCCTCGGCCGCATGGCCTATCGCATCGAACAGGGCGAGGGACGCCTGGCCTTTCCGCCGCAGGCGTTTGAAGGAACCCGCCACGTCATCACGGCGCGAACCTGTGCAGCGGCGGAGCAAAAGGTATACCGCAATGTCGCGCTCAATCCGGTGGACCAGCGCGGGGATGTGGAGTGCTATCCCCATGCTACGGCCAATGTGGAAACACGGGGAGAAGCGGTCTTCGCCGCTCGCAACGTCATCGACGGCATGCGCCTCAACGACAGCCATGGCGAGTGGCCGTTTCAATCCTGGGGCATCGGCGCGCGCACAGACGCCTATCTGACGGTCGATTTCGGACGCCCCGTCGTCATAGACGCGATGGCGCTCACGCTAAGGGCGGACTTCCCGCACGACGCTTATTGGACGCAGGCGACGGTCGTTCTCTCGGATGGGACGGAGAAGACATTCCCGCTGCAGCAGGTGGCGGAGCGTCAACGCGTCGAGCTGGGGGCGCATACGGTCACCTGGATGCGCCTGGAGCAGCTGCAAAAATCGGACGATCCCTCCGCCTTCCCTGCACTGACGGAGTGGGAGATCTACGGAAGGGACGCGTAAAAGCGCTGGGGGTGGTTGCATGAGAGCACTGAACTTGAGCGCGATCCTGCACATGCCATGGCTCGAATACAGGCATGCGCTTGCCGACGGGCGCGTTTGCCTGCGCGTGCGCGTCGGGCGGGGGGACTTTGAAAGCATCGCTGCGCTGTACACAGAGGCGTATCTGGACGCGCCTGAAATGGAAACGCTCAAGGAAGCGCCGATGGCGCTGGCGTATCGCGACGAGCTGCACGACGTTTACGAGGCGGTCTTCGCGCCGGTAGATCCCCGCATCCGTTACTTTTTCCGCTTGGAGGAGGACGGCGCACGCTTTTATCTCGATCAGGACGGCATCTTCCCCGAAAGCCGTATGCGCAAGGGCGGACCGGTGTTTTTCCCTTATGCGTACGCGTATGCGGCCGAAGAGAAGCCCCGCTGGGCGCGCGGCTGCGTGGGATATCAAATCTTTCCGGACCGATTTCGCCGCGAAGGTGGAGCGCAGGACGGGACGGTCGAACCCTGGACGAGCGCAAACTACGCAAACGAATACCGCTTTGGCGGAAACCTCGCGGGCATCCGTGCAGCGATCCCTTATCTCAAAACGCTGGGCGTAGGCCTCGTCTACATGACGCCCATTTTCAGCTCCGACACGTCTCACCGCTACAATACGTTCGATTACTTTCAAATCGACCCGCTGCTCGGCACGCGGGAGGAGCTTGCCGCCCTGACGGACGATCTGCACGCGGCAGGCATCCGTATCATTCTCGACGGCGTGTTCAATCACTGCGGACTGGGCTTTGCGCCCTTTCAGGACGCGCTGAAAAACGGGAAGGATTCGGCCTTTTACGATTGGTTCTTCTTTGACGAACGATACGAATGCGGGTATCAAACGTTCGGCTATTGGCGCTACATGCCCAAGCTGAACCTGCAAAACCCTCGGGCGCAGGCGTATTTCCTCTCTGTGGCGCGCTATTGGCTGGAAGCCTGCCGCGTGGACGGCTGGCGGCTGGACGTATCGCCGGAGGTATGGCCGGACTTTTGGCGCGCGCTGCGCAAGACGGTCAAGGCTGTGAATCCGCAGGCTCTGCTCGTCGCCGAATGCTGGGACGACGCGCGCGAATGGCTGACCGTGGGCGACATGTTCGACAGCACGATGCATTACGTGCTATCCCGTTCGATGTGGGCTTTCTTTGCGGAGCGTGAAATTTCCCTGCAGACGTTTGACGCGCGAATTAACAAAGCGCTCGCGCTGTATCCGCACGGGACGCAGGAGGTGCTGTGGAATTTTCTCTCCAGCCACGATACGCCGCGCATAATCTCGCGCGGCGCGGGCGGCGAGCGAGGCCTGCGCATGGCGGCTTTTTTTCAGATGACACACCCAGGCGTGCCGATCGTCTACTATGGGGACGAGCTGGGCATGCGAGGCGGCCCGGATCCGGATTGCAGGCGGCCCATGGCCTGGGACCGTATTGA
Source organism: Bacillota bacterium (assembly GCA_023404715.1). Taxonomy (GTDB): domain Bacteria; phylum Bacillota; class Clostridia; order Christensenellales; family Aristaeellaceae; genus Beduinella. The sequence goes on from JAEYAR010000120.1 coordinate 3,165, forward strand.
GGGTAACAGGCTGCTTTCGTATTACCGCCGCTTGATCGCGCTGCGCAACGCGAATGCGCCGCTGCGCTGGGGCAGCTTTCGTACGCACGCGCTGCTGGGCGACGTATACGCCTACAGGCGCGAAACGGAGGATGAGACCGCGCTGTGCGCGCTCAACACGGGCGACGAGCCCTGCGACGTGCTGTTGTCGCTTGAGGGCGCCTTTACGGGCGAGAAGCGCCTGCGCGACCTGCTCCGCGGCAAAATCTACCCCGTTACGGCGGGCGCCGTACGCCTGCGCCTGAAGGCGGGGGAGGGCGCGGTGCTGGGGTGCGAACTGTAAAAGAAAAAGAGAGCGCAAAGCGGTTTAATCGGCTTTGCGCTCTTCGTCATATGGGCCTATTGCCCCGCGGTATATACGTTTTTCTCGATGACGGCGCTGTGGCGCAGCGAGAGCTGGCTATCCAGAAACTGCAGGTACGAGCCCGGCGTGATGACGCCGTTACCCTGCAAAAGATCCATTCCCGCTGCGCCCACGAGCAGCTCGGCCAGGACGACGCAGTTGGTCTTAAGCAAATTGTACGTGCGGTAGGGCCCGCGGGAGACCTTGCCGTACACACAGCCCGTCTCGCGGCGCATGAGGTAGGTATAGTCTTGCGATAGGGGGAGCTTGACGTCGCGCCGCGGTTCCCACGGCGCGCACAGGGCGAGCAGCTCGTTCGCTTTGGCGAGAACGGCATCGGCTTGCTCGTCCGTGAGCGCGAGCACGAAGCCCATGAGCGTCTTTTTTTCAACCTGCGTGCTATAGCGGACGTAAGCATCGCGCTCACAATGCATGAACACGCCGTCGGAGAGCAGGGTGAAGAGCCGGGTGCTGCGTTGATCATAGCAGGCATAGGAATAGACCGTGTCGTCCAGGGCGATATCCACATGCCCAAAGCCCGCGGCCACCTGCCGCCCAAGGTGAAAGAAGATCTCCAGCCGGTGCGGCCGCCGCGCAGCGGACACGCGCGCATCGGGCTTGGCGCTTGGGCGCAGCACGTCGTTGACGGATGCGACGAGGCGCTGCGGGATGAAGGCTGTGAGGAGCACGGGGAGCGCGACGCGCAGGCGGCGTTTCAGGCGGCCGCTGCTGATATCCGAGGCAAAAGCCTCGCGCAAAAAATCGCCAAACGAGCCCGCGGCGTAGAGGATAAAGTACACGCCGCAGATCGACGTCGCTGCCGGGAGGCCTGCAAAGGGCCGCGCGAGCAGCAGGACGGCAAACAGCAGGGTGACGAGTCCGACAAGCAGATGCTTGACCCACCCGCCCGAGCGGGAGTAAAGAAGCTGGGCGCAAAAGAAGAGGGAGATAACCGCGTTGGTAAGCGCCCAAATGCCTACGAGCATACCGGCGCCCGCGCCGAGCGTGCGCGGAAAACAGACCAGCACGAGGGCGGCGGCCAGGGAGAGCAGGCCGCGCAGCAGCGTGGTGCGCATGCGGCTATGCCGGCTGAACGCGTAGGCCCCGATGGAGAGCGCCGCGCTGACGAGGGCGGAGGCGACGAGAATCCGATAGAGGAAGGCGATGACGAAGTCGGGCGACGTAAAAAAGAGAACCCCCAGCGCCGCGAAGACGGCGGATTGCGCAAGCAGCCCCGCAGGCGTCGCGAGCAGCCTAAAGCGTTGTTTCATGCCATGCACCGCTTACAGGATGCGCATCGGCGCGATTTCAATCGCGCGGCCGCCGTCCTTGCGCGATTCCTCCGCCGCAAGGGCGGCCAGATGGCTTTCGACCGACGCCTCCAGCGTCGAAAGCGTGCCGCTGGGCTGGCCGCCGGAGGCGAGCATCTCCAGGAATTCTTCGACCATGCGGATGTCGCCGCCCGCGTGCCCGGTGAGGTTATCGGCGAGCGTGCGCACGTCGATATGCTCGGCGGGGCCGTCAAAGGGCTCGACGTCGATCGTATTGTCGTGCATGTCCGCGTGGATATCGCCGTGCGTGCCCATGATCCGCAGCGTGCGCCCGCCCTTTTTTGTAAACGCGCACATGGTAAAGCTGACCGTCTGGCCGTGTTCGAGCTCGAGATTTACGATCTGGTGGTCGACCACGTCGTTGTCGCAATGATAGACGCAACGTCCATAGGGGCCGTCCGCGAGGGCGGCCCGGATGCTTTGTTCATCCGGATGCAGCGTAAGGATATCGCAGGGCCATCCCGTATGCCCGTGCAGCACGCCGGTTTCCCTGTTCGTCAGATAGATCTTATAGGCATCGTAAGGGCAGCCCTCGCGCGCTTTGCAATCCTGGCAGCGCTCTGACGCGCCCTCCGGCGCCATATCGGGCCGGAAATGGCGCAACGAACCGAAGGAGGAGACGCGCGCGCAGCGGTCGCCCAGCAGCCAAAGGAGGATATCCATGTCGTGACAGCTCTTTTGCAGAATCATGGGGCTGGTATCCGCGGCGCGGCGCCAGTTGCCGCGCACGAAGCTGTGCGCCTGATGCCAATACTGCACGTTCTCGATCGACTGTACGGAGACGACTTCGCCGATGCGGCCCGCATCCAGGATCGACTTGAGCTTTTGAAAGAATGGCGTGTAGCGCAGCACGTGGCAGACGACGACCTGCCGTTTGGCACGGCGGGCCTCCTCCAACACGCGCTGGCATTCGCAGAGCAGGGGAGAGATCGGCTTTTCCAACAGCAGATGATAGCCCTTTTGCAGCGCGGGGATCGCATGGCCGACGTGCTGGCGATCCTGCGTACAGATGAAAAGCACGTCCGCGAGGCGCGGCTGCGCGAGCAGCTCTTCCGCGCTGGCAAAGCACCGCTCGCGCGCTACGCCATACAGGCTGGCGACCTCGTCGACCTTCTCAGGCACAATGTCTGCGATGGCGACGATCTTCATCAAATCGGGACGGGCGTGCGCCATCGGCGCATAGGTATCCTTGCCGCGGCCTCCAAGGCCGACGATGGCCACAGTAACCGGTTTTTGCATATTGATATCCTCCGTTTGATGTGAAATACACCTGCAAACATTATACCATTGCAGGTGCATCCCTGCAACGCCCGCTTTTTTTCCGGCCGCGCATGTGTTATACTAATCGTCGGACAATATAATACGGGCGGGCTGAACGAGGAGGCATCCGGATGAACGGAGAGCGGATGAGAAGAAACCTACAGACGCTGTGCGAGGTGGAAAGCGTCAGCCATACAGCCGGGGAACGCGCGTTCCCCGATGTTTTACGCCGGGTATTGCTTGAAATTCCTTATTTTGAGCAGACCCCTGGAGCGATTGACGTCTTTCCCGTTTCTGCGCGCGACGAGGACGGCGAAATGCTCTTCGCATTGCTGCGCTGCAAGGAAGAGACCGGAAGGACGATTCTGCTGCTCAGCCATTTCGACGTGGTGGGGGTAGAAGAGTACGGGGCCCTGAGGGCCGCGGCATTCGATCCGGAACGCTACACCCAGGCGCTGAGGGAGGGCGCGCTGCGCCTGCCGCGGGAGGCGCAAGCCGACCTGGACAGCGGCAATTATCTTTTCGGCCGGGGCGTATGCGACATGAAATGGGGCATTGCGGCGGACGTGGAGCTGCTGCACGCGTTTGGCGCGGCGCCGGGCGCGCTTTCGAGCAATCTGCTGCTGGTGAGCGTGCCCGATGAGGAGCGCAACTCCTGTGGCATGGTCGGGGCGGTGGAAAGGCTGGAGAAATACGCCCTGGAGCACGGCCTTGACATCGCCTGCTGCGTGGTGAGCGAGCCGAACATCTCGCCGGAGCGCGACGACGCCGTAAGACCCATGCACGTCGGCGCAGCGGGCAAGCTGATGCCCGCCTTTTACTGCGTGGGGAAGGAAACGCATGTGGGCGAGCCGTTTGCCGGACTGGATCCAAACCTGCTGGCCTCGGCGATCACACGGGAGATGGAGCTTTCGCCGGCATTCATGGATGTGACGCCTTCCTTCTATACGCCCGCGCCGACCTGCTTAAAGCAGAGCGATTTAAAGACGGCGTATTCGGTGCAGACGCCCTGTGCAGCCTATGCGTACTTCAACGTCGTCACGGCGTTGAGCACGCCCGACGAGGTGATGCAGCGCATGCGCGGCGTAGCCCGGCGCGCGTTCGAGCAGGTGCTCGCAGACGTGCAGGAAAAGCGCGGCGCCTGCGAGCGGCGCGTGGGTAGGCCCATCGCCTGCGCGCGGTTTGAACCGCGCGTGGTCACATACCCTGAGCTGTGCGACGTGTGCCGCAAGGCGCATGGCGAGGCGTTTGACCGCGTGATGGCGGATTTTTTGCTGGAGCAGGAGGACGCGGACGTGCGCGACGCCAGCATCGCCGCGGTGGCCAAGGCGCACAGCCTATACCCGGACAGGGAGCCGCTGATCGTGCTCTTCTATTGCCCACCGTATTACCCGCATGCAGCCGCGCCTGGGCGGGAAAGCCTTACGCTGCGCGCGTGCGAGCGCCTTATCCCGCAGGGGGAACGGTTGGGGGAGAGGCTCACGATCGATCCGTGCTTCATGGGACTGACGGACATGTCATACCTTTCTTTGCGCGGCGACGTAGACGAGCGGGCGCTTGCGTCGTATTATCCGGTATGGGGCCGCCTGTACAGCCTGCCGCTCGCCGCCATGCGGCGGTTGGATATCCCCTTCATCAACTTTGGGCCGCTGGGCAAGGACGCGCACCGCTATACCGAGCGCGTGGATATCCCATACTCCTTTGGCAAAGCGCCGGGTTTGCTGCGGGAACTGGTGATGCTGCTGGCAAACGACTGACTTTTGTGCGGAAGCGGTTGACGGATAGAGTAGAAACCTGTATAATAAACTGTATAACATGGTATTGAAAACTATTTTTCCGCGGGCGGCGGTATTGGAGGAATGGCAATGGGCATTCAGTTGATCGTAGATAGTTGCTGTGATTTGACGGAGGAAATGCGCGCGCGTTTCGACGCTAAGACGGCGTACCTTCGCATCATCATCGACGACGAGCGGGAGTATGTGGACGACGGTACGGTGGATATCCCGGCATTTATACAGGATATGGCAGCCTCAAAAAAGCACATTCGCTCCGCATGCCCATCCCCGAACGAATATGCGGCTTTCATGGAGCGAGCGGATGAGAGCATTGTGGTGACCCTTTCCAGCAAGCTGAGCGGGTCGTATAACGCGGCGATGCTCGCGCGCGACATGGTGCACGAGCATTTCCCGCAAAAGAAGATCCACGTGATCGATTCCAAGAGCGCTTCGGCGGGCGAGGTGCTGCTCGCGATGCTCATCGGTGAAAAGATCGAGGCGGGCTGCACATTTGAAGAGGTGGTGGAGGCTGCCGAGGCGCGGGCGGCCAAGATGGAGACGATGTTCGTGCTTGAGGATTTGGGCAACCTGATCCGCAACGGGCGCATCAACAAGGTGGCGGGCCTTTTGGCGTCGGTGCTCTCTCTGCGGCCCGTGATGCAGGCAAATGACGGCGAGATTGAGGCGTATCAGAAGGTTCGCGGCATGCAGAAGGCGCTGCGCGTGATGGCGGATGTGGTATCCGAGCGTCTCGGGGATATCCCGGAGCGCTCTGCGCGGCTCGTCATGGCGTTTTGCAACTGCCCGGAGCGCGCGGTGAAGTTCAAGCAGGACCTGCTCGACACCTGTAAGCAGCTTAAAGAGGTCGTCGTCATACCGACGGCGGCGCTCTCTACGATGTACGCTAACAACGGCGGCGTGATCATCGCTTTTTAAATCGGACAATGCCCGAAGGCCGAATTACGTGGCCTTCGGGCTCTGGCCGTCGACAAAGTCGACGGCCTCGTGCAAAATGAAGGATCATTTTGCACGAAGATTACGGGAGATGTTTTCCTCCGCAAATGCTACGCATTTGACTACGGAAAACGCCCCGCCCGACCGGCAAAGCCGGTCGATACGATCCCAGATGAAGGGGAGTCCTCCCCTTCATGCTTCCCCAACGAAGAGATTCAGTTTTTCAACAGTCTGTGCCCGAAGGCCGAATTACGTGGCCTTCGGGCTTTTTCTTTTATTGCAGCCATAATCTTTGAGTCTCTGCAATATTTTCCATAGCGGAAGCGTTCAATGGTAAGAGAAAGAACGCATAAGGGAGGAAGACATATGAGACGGTTGCTCATAAGGGCGATGGGGGCTGCGCTTTGCATGGCGGTGCTGGCGTCGGGCGCCGCGGCCGAGGTCGTCGGCAGGGACGGCATGAACGGGGACGTTTACATCCACCGCATCCTCGCGCCGAACGGTCAGGAGATTTACTATACCTCCAGGGAAGAGGAGGCGGGGATGCGGATTGAGGACGTGAACTTCGACGGGGTGAACGACATCGTCGTACCGACAGCGTTAGGAGCGAGCAACTTCTTTTGCGCCTTCTTTGTCTGGGACGGCGAAGCGTACGTCCGCGCGACGTATAACGCGGGCGACGACGCGGGGCTTGTCAATTTTGAGCTCTATCCGGAGCTGGGCCTCGTCTATACCGCTAGCGACGATGGCTCGGCGGGCGCGCTGCACCAGCGGTGCCTATACCGCTGGGAGGGAACGGAGCTGCGCTGCGTACGCATGGCGATCGCTGAGGAATACGCGCAGTGGGAATTTGATGAAGAGACCGGCATCAGCACGACGGCATTGGACAACGACCGCATCCACGTGCGCGTGATCGAGACGGTCTATAGCGAAGCGGATGGAACCACGTACGATGTGCTATGGGAAGAAGTCGTGACGGCCGAGGATTACGACCGCCTCGGCATCGACGAACGAGAGGCGGAGTTCCTCTGGGACGGCCTGCGCTGAACGGAGGGAAGCGGACGCGGCCTACGCCTTCACGGTGGAGAACACGCACGCGGTTCATGAGGGGGAGGCGCTGCCCAGCCTGCTCATCGATACGGGCGGAGATGCGCTCTTTTACACGTATCATGAGGGCGCATCCAGGTCGGCGCTCTATCATGCCGTCAAAGAAGCGGACGGGACGTGGAGCGACGTCGACACCATTTATATTGAAAACACGCAGGAATGGGGCGCGGGGGTTCAAGACGGCTACCTTTGTTACAGCTACTGGCTGTGCGATGAGAACGGGAACGTGCTGGACACCTTTCCATACGCGCCGGTGCCGGTAAGCGCTACGTTTGAGGCGCGCATGCCGCTGGATCGCTTCGATATCGACGCCTTTCCGCTCGTGCCGGGCGCGCTGAACGGCGAGGCGCTGGGCGAGGTCGCGGGCGCGCTTTTGCCGGAGGGGGATTCGCTCGTTGCGATCGACGTACAGCAAGAAGCGCTCATTTTGCTGACGGAAGACGCGGCTGGGGAGCGAAGAATCAGCATTTGCGCATGGAACGAAGACGCGGGAGCCTACGCGATGGATACGACGCGGACGCTGCCGAAGGGCAGCTGGCTGGATACCACGCATCGCGGCGAGGGGGAGATCATCGTCTGCTGGCGGACGGGGCAGGATGAATGCCATTATAGCTTTCAGCGCTGCGATGACGCCGTGCGCTGGTCTTTGCAGTGGGGAATGACCCCGAATGGGATGGGATACTTTGGCGCGGGCGAGAACTATGTATTTCACGATGACGAAGGGAGCGGCCCGACGCGCAACGACGGCCGGTATTACGGCGCGCATCCATGGAGCGACGTCACGGCGCTGGACTTTACGACGTTGCCCCACACCTTTGAAGAGGCGTTTGCGCAGCTGGATATGCGCGGCTACGCCGTCGTGAACAACCCCAACCCCACTGGCCCGGCAACGGATGAGCGGGCCTAACGCTGGCGATACGCCGTGTAATACCGGCGCAGATCCTCGATGGAATAGATCGAATCGCCCCTGGCCTGCAGGGCGTTTTGCGCGTCTGGCGACAGGGTATCGAAGAGCGAGCGGGCCTTGTCGTCGCGCTCCAGCAGCTCGCTGAGGTCCTTATACTGCATGCATCATCCCTCCGCTTCCAGTATACCCCGGCGATGATAGAACTACGCATTGAAAAATGCGCCGGACTGTGATACACTATTTGCAGAAACTGGAGCGAGCGGGGAATCACAGATGAAAGAAAAGCTGATCTATTTTTCAAAGCTGACGTTGGGCACGCTGCTGGTCACCATCGGCGTCTACTTTTTTAAATTTCCTAATCATTTTTCTACGGGCGGCGTCAGCGGCCTGGCGGTCATCCTCGGCGCGGTGGTGCCGAACATGACGCCGGGCACGATTCAGCTCATTCTCAACGCGGCGCTGCTCGTCATCGGGTTTTCCGCGCTGGGCGGCAAATTCGGCCTTTCGACGGCCTATGCGAGCATGCTCATGTCCGGCATTACGTTCGTTCTGGAGCGCGTGTATCCCATGGCCGCGCCGTTTACCGACGAGCCGCTGCTGGAGCTCGTGTTCGCGGTCATGCTGCCGGCGTTTGGGTCGGCGATCCTCTTTAACATGAACGCTTCGACGGGCGGAACGGACATCGTGGCCATGCTGCTGCGCAAATACACGCGCATGGACATCGGCCGCGCGCTGCTGCTGACGGACGTGTTCATCGTCGTCGCGGCGACGGCGGTGTTTGGCATGAAGACGGGCCTTTTCTCGCTGCTCGGCCTGGGCATGAAATCGCTGATGGTCGACGGGGTGATCGAGAACATCAACCTGTGTAAGTTTTTTACCATCATGACGGAGCATCCGGACCCTGTCTGCCGGTTCATCGTCAACGAGCTGAACCGGGGTGCGACGACCTACGACGGCGAGGGCGCGTTTACGCATAAGAAGCGCAAGATCATCGTTACCGTGGTCACGCGCGGGCAGGCCGTGCGCCTGCGCCAGCACGTCAAGGCGATCGACCCGCACGCGTTCATGCTCATCACCAATACGAGCGAGATCATCGGCAAAGGGTTCCGTGCTGAAAATTAAAGGCTTTGCGGGAGCCATCCCAGCGCCTTCATGTGCGCCGCGACCGGCGCGTGAAGGCGCTTGTCTTTTTGGTAGACATAGTGAATGGACGAATAGACGGCACGCGTGCGCGATCCCTCCGGCCAGGGGAAAGCGCCCGCAAAATCCGGGTCGAGGCCATAGTCGCCCTCGCTTTTTCCGGGCGGCGGCACGAGCGTAGTGATGCGGTTGTGGCAGCGGTTGCCCAGGAAGAGGGTGAAGATTCCGCGCCGCGGATCCACCGCCAGGTGATTCCCCGTAAAACCGCTGAGGCCGAAGGCGCCCTTGCCCATGTAGACCGGCACCTCGCTGAGACGCTGCACAGGGTGCTTCGTGAAGCAAAGATATCCCAGATACTGTACAAACGTGCCGTCGCCATTCGGACGGCCCGTCCGGTTCAGCCCGATTTCACGCACGCGCACGAGCGGCAAAATGTCGCCCCTCAGCAGCGCCTGGGCAAAGCGCACCATATCGCCAAGCGTGCTGAAGAGCCCGGCGTGGCCGGTGAGCGCCCTGCCTGCGCGGCCGAGGAGGCGCGCCTTCGGGTCATGCGGCGTGCCGGGCGGCGCGTCGGTGCGCACCAGCGCGCGCATACCCAGTAGCCGGTGCTCGTAGTTGTAGTTGGCGCAGTCGTCCAGGCGCTCTTGGGGGACGCTGCAAAACGTCTCGCGCATGCCCGCGGGGCGCAGAATGGTCTTTTGAATGTATTCATAGAGGCTCATGCCTGCGCGCGCTTCGACGACGTAGCCCAGGACGAGCGCGTTCATGTCGGAATAGAGCTTGACGGGCGGGGGCGAGGCGGGCGCGATGTTCAATACGAGCGAAAGCGCCTCGCTTTGCGTTTGCTGCGCATCGATGCGCTCGCTGGACTGCAGATGCGCACAAAAAGACAGCACGTCGCCGACGGATACGCCCCTCAGATGCACAAAGCGCGGGTCCACTTCGCCCACAGCCTCGCCCAGCGAAAGGCGGCCGTCCTCGCACAGGCGCAGCACGCACAGGCAGGTGAAGAGCTTGGTGAGCGAGGCGAGGTCGTAGAGCGTGCGCTCCGTCAGGGGGCGGACGCAGGGGACGAACACGCCCGATTCGTTGAGAAGCACCTCCTGTGCGTTCCCGACCGTGAGGCTTTGGTGCTCGTCCGCGGTACCGTACGCCACGCTGAGGCCCGTAAGCATCTTGTTTTGATGAACGAGATAGGACATGGATTGCTTAAGCGCGTCGGTAGGCATCCTGATCTCCTTTCGCTTGACAAAGGCGCTTTGTGTGTATGCGCTGTAGAACCCCATTATAGGCGAAATGCGCCGCCCTATCAAGGGAGGAGGCAGGATTTGTGTCGATACAAGGCGAATCAAAAGGAAAGATTTGAGCGTATTGAACGGAGGTTTGTACCATGCAGAAGGAACTTTGCGAGGCGGCGCTTGCCTATATCGACGCGACGCAGGCGGAATTGATCGACCTGCTCGCACGGCTATGCGCGATCCCCGCGCCCTCAAACCACGAGGAGCAGCGCGCTGCGTTCGTCAAGGAATGGCTGGAGCGGGCGGGCGCACAGGGCGTGTACATCGACGAGGCGCTGAACGTCGTCTACCCCGTCGGGCTGGAAGAAAGCGAGCGCCTCGTGATCTTCATGGCGCATACGGATACGGTATTCCCGGACCTGGAGCCCATGCCGCTACGCGTGGAGGGGGACGTCATGTATTGCCCGGGCGTGGGCGACGACACGGCCAACCTCGCCGTGCTGATGCTCATCGCGCGTTACGTTGCGCAGCATGCGCTTCGGCCGCGCACGGGCGTGCTCTTTGTGGCCAACGCGGGCGAGGAAGGGCTCGGCAACCTCAAAGGCAGCCGCGCGATCATGGAGCGCTACGGCGGCCAGGTGGAGGCGTTTGTCTCGCTCGACACGACGATCGACTCGCTGAGCGATACGGCGGTCGGCTCAGCGCGCTACCGCGTGACGGCGTTTACAAAGGGCGGGCATAGCTTTTCGAACTTTGGAAGCCCAAATGCGATCCACGCGCTCTCGCAGATCGTCTGCGCGCTATACGGGCAGGCCATCCCGCATACGGCGGACGGCGGTAGCATCACGACCTATAACGTCGGGCTGATCGAGGGCGGAACGTCGGTTAACACCATCGCGCAGGAGGCCTCCTTGCTCTACGAGTACAGGTCCACTTCGCGCCGGTGCCTCGCGGAGATGGAAAGCTCGTTTTACAGCGTCCTTGAGGCGTTCGGCGCGCGGGGGATCGACGTGACCGTGGAGACGATCGGCGAGCGGCCCTGCACGGGCGACGTGGACCCTGCGCGGCAAGCGGCGCTCGCCGACAGATGTCTGGAGGCGATCGAGCGGGCAACGGGCAAGCGTGTGCCTACAGGCGCGGCCTCGACCGACTGCAATATACCGCTCTCCATGGGCATCCCCGCGGTCTGCTTTGGCGTATACGAGGGCGGCGGCGCGCATACCCGCGAGGAATGGGTGCGCCTTTCCTCCCTGCGCGCGGGCATGCGGGCTGCGATGGACGTCGTATTGTCCTATTTCGAGTGAGGGGTGAGGGCTATTTCAGGATTGCAATCGAAACGCAAAGACGATAGGGGGAAACAAAGCATCATGCAGATAAAGGTATCCATCGAAAACGGCCATCCAATCGCCGTCGTGCGCGGCGCGGAGGGTGAAAAGATCATCGTGGATACGCAATCGGCGTTGGATCTTATCATGACGATTCAGTATGCGCATCAGGCGGACCGAATCGCTCTGGACAAAAACGCGATAGAGGATGCGTTTTTCATCCTCAGCACGGGGATGGCCGGGGAGGTCCTGCAAAAATTTATCAACTACGGCGTCAAGGCAGCGATATATGGCGACTATTCGCACTATACCAGCAAGCCGCTGAAGGATTTCATCCGCGAGAGCAACCGGGGAAACGACTTTTTCTTCGTCCCGGACGAGATAGAGGCCGTCCGCAGGCTGGGGATGGTGAGATGAACGCCGCCGCAACCGCCGGTTGCGGCGAGGGCAAGCGCGCGTGGATGGCGCGGCCGTGCCGCACGGTGTACAATGAACCCAGGAGGCGATACATATGGCATGGACGGGACGGATCGCCGCGCTGCGAAAGGCGCGCGGCATGACGCAGGAGCAGCTCGCCGAGCGCCTGGGGGTTACGCGCCAGGCTGTGGCCAAATGGGAGGGGGAACTGGGCTGCCCGGACATCGACAGTCTGCTCGCGCTCAGCGATTGCCTGGGCGTTAGCTTAGACGCGCTGCTGCGCGGCGCGCAGATGGAATGTTTGGGGAAACGCCCGGGGGACGGCCAGGGCGCCGCATCGGACTGGCTCCCTTTTCTGCTGCGCGCCAAGCGCGCGACCTATGCGGCGGGCAGCGGGCAGGCGCCCGCGAGCAGGCCGCAGTCGCACGACCTGCGGTATGAAGAGGGAAATCTGCTGTACATCGACACATACCTGGGGGGCGAGCGCTTCGTCGGCGAGGAGGCCGTCTGGCGGGACGGACAGCCCGTCTGGTCGATGAACTATGCGGGGCGCGTGGTGGAGGAGGGGTTCTCAGGCCCCTTCCTCAAGGCGGCGCTGATGCGCGTGCCCGAGGAAATGCCTTTCCGGGGGCCTGCCCTCTATCGGGAAGGGGAGATGACGTATCATTGCAGCGCGCAGGGGGACTGGCGCTGGTTTCACGGGCGCGAGGAAATCTTTCTTTGTCGGCGCATGAATTACGAATGCCGGTTTCACGGCGGGGTGATCGTTTGACGCGAGGGCGCTTTACCGCTCCTTCGAGGGCAGGGCGCCCATATGCCGTGCGTACATCCGGGTAAAGTAGGAAAGGTTGTTGAACCCAGCCATCTGGGCGCTCTGCGATACGTTGTACTGCCCGGAGGCGAGGAGGCGGCGCGCCTCCTCGCAGCGCAGGCGGTTGAGGTATTGGATGACGGACATGCCGGTGTATTCGCGAAAGAGCCGGCAAAAGTAGTATTTGCTCAGCCCGGCGGCTTTGCATACCTGCTCCACGGTGACGGGCTCGCTGAAATTTTCCGTCAGATAGATGAGGCCTTCCCGTATTCGGTCCATACGGCCGGGCGAGCCCGTCTGGCCGGTTTGGGCGTGATCCCTGGCGAGGGAAACCATGAGCTCCGCGGCCAGGCTTTTGCACAACGCCTTGTAATACGGCCTGCGGGCCTGCTTCTCCTCCCACAACCTATTTAGGAGGGGAAGGAAGGGGGCGGCGGACAGCTTTTGCTCAAAGACGAGCTGGCCCATGGGCAGGCCCAGCCCCTCGAGAAAGGAACGCCCCACGATCAGGCAGTCGTACTGGCAGACGCCGTCCTCCGGGTAGGCGGCGTGCATCCGGTTGGAATTGACGACGATCAGGTCTCCCGCCTGCACAGGCAGGTGCTCCGCCTCGATGAGCACGCGGCAGCTGCCGGACAGAAAACAGAGCAGCTCGACGTTGTCGTGCCAGTGCGGGATGAAGTCGTTGCGCATCGGGGATAGCTGGTCTCGGTGAAAGATCAGCGGGAAGTCGTCTTTTAAAAACGCATGGCTTTCATAGCTCGACAAGTGAACCCCACCTATGCATCATTGATAAAAGCAGGATTGTGTCAAAATAGGGCAGAATCCTGCTTTATTCTCGCTCATGAGTACTATATAATAGGGGCATCTAAATGTCAAGGGAGGCCGTATCAGTGAAAAGTTTTCCGATCGGCGTGCTGCTCGACTCGTTCCGGCAGAGCGCATTGCAGGCGCTCGAAAGCGCAAAGCGGGCGGGGGCTCAAGGCGTTCAGGTGTTTGCGACCAAGGGAGATATGGCGCCGGAAAACCTGAGCGCGCAGATGCGCAGGGAGTTCCTTAGGCGCGTGAAGGACCAGGGGCTGATCATCTCCGCCCTGTGCGGCGATTTGGGGCATGGTTTCGGCACGCCGGAGCTCAACCCCGAGCTGATCGAGAAGTCCAAACGCATCCTCGACCTGGCGAAGGATCTGGAGACCGACGTGGTGACCACTCATATCGGCGTCGTGCCGGAGGACCCGGCCCATCCGCGTTACCGGATCATGCAGGACGCCTGCGGGCAGCTTGCCGCGTACGCGGACAGCGTACAAGCCCATTTTGCCATCGAGACGGGGCCGGAGACGTCCCTGACGCTTAAAGGCTTTTTGGATGGGCTGCACTCTACCGGCGTGGCGGTGAACCTGGACCCCGCCAACCTGGTGATGGTCACGGGGGACGACCCCGTGCAGGCGGTCTATCGATTGAAGGATTACATCGTCCATACCCACGCCAAGGATGGGCGCAAGCTGTACGATATGGACCCGGAGATCATCTACGGCGTCGTGCCAGGCGACGGCGTCGTGACCGCGCCCGCGTTTATCGAGCTGCCCCTGGGCGAGGGCGACGTGGACTTTACCGGCTGGCTCGGCGCGCTAGAGGCCATCGGGTATCAGGGCTTCCTCACCATCGAGCGCGAGGTGGGGGACGACCCCGCGAGGGACATCGCCATGGCCGTCGAATTTTTGAAGGAGCGTATGGGCTGAGCGAGAGTCTTGCGTCCCTATTTCTATACGCAAAACGGAGGGAAGAAAAAACATATGGACAAGCTGAAAATCGGCGTCATCGGCACCGGCTCTATCTCTTTGGAGCATCTGCGGGCCTATCAAAAGAACCCGCACGTCGAGCTGTACGCCCTTTGCGATTTGGACGAAAAGATCCTAAAGGATCGCGCCGAGACGTTCGGCGTGAAGCGCACATTTACCGATTACCGCGAGATGCTCTCGCTCGGCGAGATCGACGCGGTGAGCGTGTGCACCTGGAACAGCGCGCACGCGCCCTGCGCGATCGCCGCCCTGAATGCGGGCAAGCACGTGCTATGCGAAAAGCCGATGGCGCTAAACGCCGGCCAGGCGCGCGAGATGCAGGCCGCGGCCGAAAAGAACGGCAAGCTGCTCATGATCGGGTTCGTACGCCGCTTTGGCAACGACTGCGACATCCTCAAGGACTTTATCGCCCAGGGCGCCTTCGGCGATATCTATTACGCCAAGGCGACCTATCTGCGGCGCAAGGGCAACCCCGGCGGCTGGTTTGGCGACAAGTCGCGCTCCGGCGGCGGGCCGCTGATCGACCTGGGCGTGCACGTGATCGACATGACCCGTTACCTGATGGGCAACCCCAAGCCGATATCCGTGTACGGGGCGACCTTTCAAAAGCTGTTCGACCGCAGGGACGTGAAGAGCGGCCCCTTCTACCGCTCGGCCAGCGCGACAGATCACGACATCTGCGACGTGGAGGACCTGGCCAGCGCCATGATCCGCTACGATAACGGCGCGGTGGTCACGGTAGAGGCGAGCTTCTCCCTGAACATCAAGCAGCCGGTGGGGCGTATTGAGCTATTCGGCACCAAGGCCGGCGCCAAGCTGGAGCCCGATCTGGAGCTGTACACCGAGACGAACGGCTATCTGGCCGATGTGACGCTGCCCATGCCCACTTCGCTGGACTTTGAAGGATTGTTTGCCAATGAGATCAACCATTTTGTCGATTGCGTACGCCTGGGCATCCCTTGCCGCAACCCCGCGGAGGACGGCGTGACGCTGATGACCATCCTGGACGCCATCTACGAGTCCGCTCGCACGGGCCATGAAGTGATACTCTAACAGGAGGGCTTATGAAGATCGGCATATCCAGCTACAGCTACGAAAGCTACAGGAGCAAGACGGGCGCGGATTGCTTCGACATCGCCAAGATCGCCAAGCAGCAAGGCTTTGACGGCGTTGAATTCCTGCCGTTTGATAAGCGTCCGGAGGACGCGACCCTTTTGGATACGGCCAAGGCGCTGCGGGCCCACTGCGAGGCGCTGGGGATCGAAATATGCGCCTATACCGTGAAGGGAGATTTCCTGAACGGAATCGGCGTACCCCCGGCGGAGGAGGCGCGGCGGGTGAAGGGCTGCGTGGATATCTGCCGGGCGCTGGGCGCGCGCGTCATGCGGCACGACATCGCCTGGAGGCTGCCCGAAGGCGTGCGCTCCTGGCGCGAGGCGATCCCACGCGTCGCGCCAGAAATTCGGGAGGTAGCCGCATACGCCCAAGGGCTCGGCATACGCACCTGCACGGAGAACCACGGCTATCTGTTCCAGGACGCGGAGCGGGTGGAATCGCTGATCTGCGCGGTGGATCACCCGAACTTCGGTTGGCTGGTCGACATCGGAAATTTTGCGTGCGTAGACGAGCGGAGCGACCGCGCGGTGGGCATCGCCGCGCCATACGCCTTTCACGTGCACGCGAAGGACTTCCTCATCAAATCCGGCGACGCGACGGATCCCGGACAGGGATGGTTCCGTTCCCGTGGCGGCAATTACCTGCGGGGCACCGTCGTGGGGCATGGACAGATCCCCATCCGTCCATGCGTGGATATCCTGAAAAGGGCGGGCTACGACGGCTTTATTTCGCTGGAGTTTGAGGGCATGGAGGACAACCTGGAGGCGACGCAGGCCGGTCTTTCGTTCCTCAGGCGCATTGTAGCGGGATAAATAGCGACCTATCGATGAAACGCTGCGTATACCGAAAGCAACGGTTAGCGCAGCGTTTTTATTATGGACATTGGCGTAAAATCCTCGCCTCGTTCTCCTTTACAAAGCCGTAGAGCCCGGCGGCGGAAGCAGCTAGGGGCTCCTCCCCCTGCTCCATGAAGAAGGCGGCGAAGAGCAGCTCGATGCATTGCATCACGCAAGGAATCGCGGCGCGCTCCGCTTGCGTCAGGGGGATCAGGGCGTCGTAGCCGCGCAGCGCCTGATTCAGCGCGCTAAACCACCGCTCCTCGTGCAGGCGATTTGGGCTTCCCTCCAGCAGCAGGCCCAGCATGAAGTAGCACAGATCGAAGATCCGGATATTTCGCTGGCTGAGGTCGAAGTCGATATAGCCGGAGAATTCTCCCCGGTCGAAGAGAAAATTGCCCAAATGCACGTCGCGATGGATGAGCTGGCGGGGGAGCGCGGCATCGTAGCCCTCCAGCCGCGAGACGGCGTCTGAGAGCGCGTCCGGAGGCACAGCGCGGCAGGGATGCCGCTCGAAGGAGGCGGCAACCCAGCCCTTCATCTCCGCGAGCAAGCTGTTATCCCAGCAGGCGATATCCTTTTCGCACGCCTGAAAGGCGAGATGCAGGCGCGCGAGAATGCCGCCCATGGCGTAAAACCAGCCGTCCGGGCACTGCGCGGCGCGGACGACCGGACAGCCGGACAGCCGGGAGGTGAGCAGAAAATAGGCGCCCCCGTGCTCAAGGTAGTCGCCCCCGCCGGCCGGCGGAATGATCTCGGGCACAGGGATGCCGCAGCGGCGGAGCGCCTTCATGAACTGCACGTTTCGCTCGAGCGCGGGCAGTTGATCGTATCCCTTGAGGATGCAGCTGGGCCCTACCGCCCAGGCGGAGGGGTAAATCGGACGCGTCTCGCCGTAGGCGGGCCAGCGCCTCAATACATCCCCGACCGTTTTTTCATCGAATCGCATATGAAACCTCCCTTGCCGAATGGCCTTGCTTATGGTATGCTGGATCAGGTGCGCCCGTATGAGGCGGTACGCATATTCTACCACAATTAAGCAGCGCCGGGCGCTCAAACTCGCTTCTAAAATAAACTTGAACGGCAAGGAAAAGGCAATGAAACAGGATTTGACGACGGGCAGCGTGACCGGGGCGATGCTGCGCTTTGCGCTGCCCATGATTCTAGGCAACCTCCTCCAGCAGATGTACAATATCGCCGACACGGTGATCGTGGGACAGTTCCTGGGCGCGAACGCGCTGGCGGCCGTGGGCTCGGCGTATACGCTGATGACGTTTCTGACGTCGATCCTGCTGGGGCTTTGCCTAGGCAGCGGCGTTTTTTTCTCGCTTTGCTACGGCGCGCGCGATACAGAGCGGTTAAAGCGCGGTGTCTTCGTCTCCTTTGTGCTGATCGGCCTGGCCGCGGCTGTGATCAACGCGGCGGTATGGCTGTTGACCGACCCGATTCTGCGCGCGCTTCGCATCCCGGACGAGGTCTATGCCCTGATGCGCGGCTACCTACGCGTGATCTTCGTAGGCATCGGCGCGACGTTCCTGTACAACTTTTTTGCTTCCCTACTGCGCGCGGTGGGCAATTCGGTGGCGCCGCTTGCCTTTCTCGCTATTTCCGCGCTGCTCAACATCGCGCTCGACCTGCTATTCGTGCTGCGCTTTCATTGGGGTGTCGAGGGAGCGGCGTGGGCGACCGTCCTCGCGCAGGGGGTTGCGGGCGGCGGCATTTTGCTTTACAGTTTGATGAAGGCGCCCATGCTGCGCATCGCCCGCCGCCATATGCGCATGGATCGGGCCATTCTTCGGGAAATATCCCGGCTATCCGTGCTGACCTGCATTCAACAGTCGGTGATGAACTTCGGCATTCTCATGGTGCAGGGGCTGGTCAACAGCTTTGGCCCGGCTGTCATGGCTGCATTTGCGGCCGCGGTCAAGATCGATTCGTTCGCCTACATGCCGGTGCAGGATTTTGGCAATGCGTTCTCTACGTTCATCGCGCAAAACTACGGGGCGGGAAAGACGGAGCGCATTCGAAGAGGCATCCGCAGCGCGGTGAAGACGACGGCAGTATTCTGCCTGCTGCTCACGGCTTTCGTCTGTGCGTTCGCAATGCCGCTGATGCGGATCTTTGTGCCGGCACACGAGACGGAAATTCTATCGATCGGCGTGGGGTATCTGCGCATCGAGGGCGCGTTTTATATCGGTATCGGCTTTCTGTTCCTGCTCTACGGGCTTTACCGCGCGGTGCAGCGGCCGGGCATGTCGGTCGTGCTGACGGTGATCTCGCTGGGCACGCGCGTGGCGCTGGCGTACGCGCTTTCCGCCATCCCGGCGGTGGGCGTGCTGGGCATCTGGGCGGCGGTGCCGATCGGGTGGTTCCTGGCAGACGCAGTGGGCTTCGCGTATTACGCGCGCACCCTTACAAAACGCGCAGGGCGCCGATGAAAAGACTGGACAAGCGCCCGCGGCGGAGATAAAATAAAAAAGCAAGCGGTAAAGTAGATAAAACGAGGAGGAATTCCGATGTCCAAAATGGATCAGGTGCGCGCCGCGATGATGGAGGCGCTCAAAGCCAAGGATAAGCCGCGCAAGGACGCGCTTTCGCTGCTGCTCTCGGCCCTCAAGGCGAAGTACATCGACAAGCGCGCCGACCTGACGGAAGAGGAAGAGAACGCCATCATCCTGAGGGAGATCAAGCAGGCGCAGGAGACGCTGGACACGGCGCCCGCAGGCCGCGCGGACATTGCGGACGAGGCGAAATACCGCATTGCGGTATACGGAGAGTTCGCGCCGCGGCAAATGGACGAGGACGAGATCCGCGCGGTCATCCGCGAGGTGCTTTCGGGCATGGGTCTGGATAAGCCGGCGGCGAGGGATAAGGGCGCGATCATGAAAAACCTCATGCCCCGAGTGAAGGGCAAGGCCGACGGCGCTCTGGTCAACCGATTGGTGGGCGAGCTGTTTGCGTAAAGCTTCGTTTTATCGCGGTTTGCAGGGCGGCGTCCCCATCGCGCTGGGATACCTGTCCGTTTCGTTTGCATTCGGCATCCAGGCGGCGGGGGGCGGGCTGACGCTGTTTCAGTCGGTCTTCATCTCCATGACCAACCTGACCTCGGCAGGGCAGTTCGCGGGGCTATCCCTGATGCTGGCCTCCGCCCCGCTGTACGAGATGGCGCTCACGCAGCTGATCATCAACCTGCGCTATGCGCTGATGTCCCTCTCGCTCTCGCAGAAGCTGGACGGCAGCATGACGACGCTGTGGCGCGTGCTGCTTTCGTTTGGCAATACGGACGAAATCTTCGCGGTCGCCAGCAGTCAGCCGGGCAAGGTGGGGCGGGACTACCTGCTCGGCCTCGTCTGCCTGCCCTATTTCGGCTGGGCGGGCGGCACGCTGCTGGGGGCGGCGGCGGGCACGCTGCTGCCCCAGATGCTGACGCAGGCGCTGGGCATCGCGATTTACGGCATGTTCCTGGCCATCATCCTGCCCCCAGCGCGGGCGCATAAGAGCGTGCGCCTGGTGGTGCTGGCGGCGGCTATCATCAGCTGCGCGCTGCGCTACGTGCCGGCACTGCGCTTTATCTCCAGCGGGTTTGCGATCATCGTCTGCGCGGTGGCGGCGGCGGCGCTGGGCGCGATCCTTTTTCCGATCCGGGAGGCCGAGTAGATGGACGCAAAGACGTATTGCCTCTATGTGGCGGTGATGGCCGGGGTGACCTACCTGATCCGCATGATTCCGCTCGCGCTCTTTCAGCGCAAGCTGCACAACCGCTTTATCCAGTCCTTTTTGTTTTACGTGCCCTACGCGGTGCTCGGCGCCATGACGTTCCCGGATATCCTGTATTCGACCGGGGAGCACCTATCGGCCATCGCCGGTACGGCGGTCGCCTTATTCATGGCCTGGCGCGGGCGCTCGATGGTGCTCGTCGCGCTGGGCGCCTGCGCGGCGGCGTTCGCAGCGCAGGGGCTTTTTATGTTATTTTGAGGTTGGGAGGCACAAGGATGGACATCAAACAGAACATTACAGGGCTTGACCACGTCGGATTGCCGACGGACGACATCGAGCGGACGATCGCTTTTTACGCCTACCTGGGCTTTGAGGTGGCGCACCGGGCGGATAACGCGGGCGAGCAGGTCGCCTTTCTGAGCAAGGACGGCTTCGTGATCGAGACGTATCAGAACGGACAGGCGGCCCGGCGTGCGGGCGCGGTTGACCACATCGCCCTATCCGTTCGAGATATCGACGCGGCATACGAAGCGTGCAGGGCGCAGAGATTGCCGATGGCGCAGGCGGAGATCCGCTTTTTGCCCTTCTGGGAGCGCGGCGTGCGCTTCTTCATCCTGGAGGGACCGAACGGAGAAAAGGTAGAACTCATTCAAAAACTGTAGCAATAGATCCTGATGATCGATGGAGGACACAACATGGCGATGATTACACCGAATTTCAACTTTGCGGGCCGCTGTGAGGAGGCGCTTTCCCTCTATCAGAAAGCGTTTGGGGCGGAGGTGCTCAGCCTGCTCCGATATGAGGACGCTCGCAAGGAAGACTTTAATCAAGCATTGACGCCGGAAGAGGCGAAATACATCTACCACGCGGAGCTGATGGTCGGCGGGCAGCGCATCATGATGTGCGACAACATGGACGTTCCCTTTCAGACGAGCTACGCGCTTTCGCTGACGGTGACGTTTGACACGAAGGAGGAGGTGCAACGCGCCTTTGACGTCCTCAAGGAAGATGCGAAGATCATCTATCCCATGCAACGGACGACTTACAGCTCTTGCATGGTGGTGTTTATCGATCGATTTGGCTTTAGGTGGGGCCTGATGACCGAGCAGACAGAGCGGTGACGCACAGAGACGTACGCGAGGCTTCATCGTCTTTTGGTTGTTCTTTTGAGAAAAATATTGTATAATATAGACAGAAGGAACACGGACGCTTCAAAGGAGGCCTGTTTATGGGTACGCATGTGATCACCATCGCGCGCGAATACGGCAGCGGCGGCAGACGGATCGGGCAAATGCTCGCCAAGGAGCTGGGCTATCACTTCTACGACCGGGAGATCATGCAGCTCGCCTCGATCGACAGCGGCATCAACGAGGCGCTGTTTGCGCAGGCGGACGAGCGCACGAAGGGGTTCTCCCTCTTTCGGGCGATCCGCACGATGAACGGGGGCGAGTTTGTGCCCTCGCCGCCGGATCAGGAGGACTTTATCTCCGATGAAAACCTGTTTCGGTATCAGGCGCGCGTCATCCAGACGCTTAGCGAAACGGAGGACTGCATCATCGTAGGGCGCTGTGCGGATTATATCCTGCGCGATCGGGACAACGCGCTCAAGCTGTTCGTACACGCGCCCATGGATACGCGCATCGCGATCGTTGAGGAGCTCAACGGGCTGATGGCGCAGGAGGCGGAACGCCTCATCCGCAAGACGGACAAACGGCGGGCGGAATACTACCGCTTCTTCACGGGGCACGATTGGCAGGACGCCCGCAACTACGACCTGTGCCTGAACACGGGACGCATGAACTGGTCCCAGTGCATGAACCTGGTAAAGGCGTGCATGACGATCCGCTTTGATGACTTTGAAGGATAATGGTGAAGAACAAACGCGCATTGTGCATCAATGCGCGTTTGTTGCATACGATCAGCTGATATAGAGGATCTGTACGTCGCCCAGCGTGCGTTTGACTTCCGCTCGCAAAAAAGCCTCGGCTTCCGCGCGCGCTTCGGGCCGGTAGCAGTAGCGCCCTTTGCCGCGCCCGGTCATCCGTTCCGGGTCGTACAAATCCATCGCTCCCGGGAAAGCCTCGCGGTTGATCACGCGGTGCACGTACGAGTACGTCATCAGTATGATTTCCAAGAACATCTGCTGTTTCATCTTCGGTGTCAGCCCGCTTGCAAGCTCCTCCAATAGTTCGACGTATCGCTTTTTCCAATCTTCTATCAGGATGACCGGCGCGATCAATAGCCCGCAGGGATATCCGGCCTCGCACATCTTGTTGACGGCCTCAATTCTTTGCTTCAAGCTGGACGTTCCCAGCTCAATGCGGTTGATGACCGGCTGCGGATTCACGCTCATGCGGAAAACAACCTTGCCATCGTGGGGAAGGGTCAGGAGGGGCTCCACGTAATGGAACTTCGTCGGGAAGGTAAGCCGCCCCTTACCCTCCGCCGCGAAGCGCGGAATCGTGTAGATCAGGTTATCCGTAATCGTATTTTCCAGCACGAGGTCGCTGTTGCTGCCGATCTCAAAGGTAAGCGGGCGCTCGCTTTTCAGGCTTTTTTGAATCAGACGGCTCAGCATCTGCTCTCGGTTAACGAAAAGGCGCAGATAAGCGCATTTGTTGTAATTGCATACAAGATAGCAGTACAGGCACATCGCCGTACAACCGGAGGAGGTATAGGGAACCAGATAATCGGATACCTTGTGGTTCTCGACGTATTTATGCGTCTTGCGGATGCCGACGATCAGGTTCCTCTTCATGCGGCCGAATTCTGCGTTCGGCTTTTGCTGCATTTCCTCAATCGCATTGTGGCTAACGATCGGGCGCCAGGGCAAGTCACTGTATTGTTCACGCAGCCGCTCGCCCAGCGCGTAAGACAGGCTATCCGGCTCATAATAGACAGCGTCGAATTTCATGATGCACTTTCCTTCACGGTCAATATCGTGATCATTATGCACCGATGAAAGCCTATTTATGAACTGCTCTTTAGCGGCAGCGGAAAGAGCGGCGGGTAATCAGGGCCTTGGCTCCATCAGCTGCACGCGGGATGCGAGGGCATAGTCTGGCTCCGCCGGCGCCCCGATATCGACGGTTATTTCATCCCCGACCGCGAAATCCGTGAACTGTATAGCTTGCACATCGCCGGTTTGATTGTCGCAGAATACGTAATAGACGTCGGGCGATTCGCAGCTGACGTAACACTTTTCGCCCAGAGGACCATTAAGGTCGAGCGCCTTGACTACGAACCCTTTTAGTGTATGCGTGATCTCCAGTATTTCTGCATTGACGCCCATATAGCCGGATACGGGCGTCTCCGGCTTTGAGCAGGAGGTCAGCATGAGCATGAGCATACAGGCAACTGCCACGGCGCAGCAAGTTTTTTTCATGGACATATCGCCTCCTTGGGGTTATATATGGGTATTCCTTGATTGATTATAGCATAGGCAATCTTTTTTTGAAACATTGAAAATCCCCCTTGACTCTCCGGTTACGGGAGGTTGTAGGATAGGGATATGAAAGGGAGGACGGCAAGATGATGTTTCGAATCGGAATGTTCTCAAGGCTCGGTAGGGTCACCATCAAGACGCTGCGCCACTACGACGAAGAGGGGTTGCTGAGGCCTGCCCATATCGATGAGGAGAATGGATATCGATATTATACGGCGGATCAGCTACTGAGGCTCAACCAGATCGTGGCGCTGCGGCAGATGGGTTTTTCTATCCCGGAGATCGCCGGCGTCGTTGACGGCCGAAACGTAAACGGCATATTGCTCCAGCGGATGGCCGAGCTTACCGCCGATCAGGAACGCGTCGCCGACCAGCTCTTTCGCCTGCAGACCTACATGACAGAACAGAAAGAGGGTCATCAAATGGACTATCAAGCAGTGATCAAGGAGATCCCCGCCTACACCGTCTTCTACGCCGAGCGCGTCGTTCCCGACTATGCCGCGCTAAACGAGATCATGCCCGCCATCGGCAAACAGGTGAGCGAGCAAAACCCCGGCATCGCGTGTGTGAAGCCGGACTACTGCTTCAACATTTACCTGGACGGCGAATACCGGGAGCGCGACGTCCGCGTCGCCGTTTGCCAGGCGGTGACGGGCAAGGGAAAGGATGCAGACGGCATCACGTTTAAGGAACTGCCCGCGGTGACGGTAGTATCCGTGCTGCACCGGGGCCCCTATGAAAGGCTCGGTGAAGCGTACGCTTACGCCATGCAGTGGTTGGAGAAAAGCGGGTACCGCATCTGCGATAACCTGCGTGAGAGCTATATCGACGGGCCGTGGAACCAGGACAGCGCAGAGAATTGGCTGACGGAGATCCAGGTGCCGGTAGAGAAAAAGTAATGTATATGCGGCGCGGGCTCACTTGGTTTCGAGCCCGCGCTGCGCCGGATCATCCAGCAGGTGGCCTAGATGGTCAAAACGCGAGCCGTGGCAGGGGCAATCCCAGGTGCGTTCGTCCGCGTTCCACTCGAGCTGGCAGCCCAAGTGCGGGCAGACGGGGGAGACGAGGAAGACCTCGCCCTGCTCGTCTTTATACGCGCCGAGCTTTTCGTCGCCGCAATCGATAATGCCGCCGTGCCCGGCGGGCAGCGCGTCGAGCTCCGCCTTCGGGGGATTAAAGGCCGTTCGTGCCAGCCCTTTGAAGGACTGTACCGTCTGTTCCATGAGCAGTTTGGCCGAGGCGGAGGGCGTAAAGCGCTGCGGCGAATACGCGTCCGCATAAGGGCACTCGCGGCCCGTGATGAGGTCGCGCAGGAGCAGGGCCGACGCCATGGCGTTCGTCATCCCCCATTTCCCAAAGCCTGTGGCGACGTAAAGATCCGGCGTAGCGCTCGAGAAGCGGCCGGCGTATGGCAGGCCGTCCAGCGTCATGCAATCCTGCGCGGACCAGTGCGCAGCCTCGCGCGCCTGCGGATAGAGGCGCTTTGCCGCCTGGCGCAGGCGTTCGTAGCGCCCGCCGGACGTATTCTCGCCCGTGCGGTGGTTTTCGCCGCCGAGCAAGAGATAGGGGCCTGACGTGCGAAACGAGAGCCCGTCCGCGTCCGTGCCGTAAAACATCCCGTCGGGCTGCGGGGCATTTTCGAGCGCCAGAACGTAAGAGCGTTCCTGATGCATACGCATGAAGTAATAACCGGGCGTATTGAGAAAGGGGAAATGCGTGCATAGCACGACGTGCCGCGCGCGGACCTCGCCCCCGTCCGTATAGACGCAGTCCTCCTCGATCTTGCTTGCGCGCGTACGCTCATAGACGGTGAGCCGGGAGGCGATCTCCTTTAGAAATGCGAGCGGATGAAACTGCGCCTGGCCGCGCATGCACGCGGCGCCCGCGATTTCAAAGGGAAGGGTTGTTTCGCGGGTAAAGGAGACGTCCAGGCCCAACGCGCGGCAGGCGTCAGCTTCCTCCTTGAGGGGTAGCGGGTCCTGCTGGGTGTATAGATAAGCGTCGCGCTCCTCGAAGCCGCAGTCGATATGCCGCTCCTGTACGAGCTTGCGGTATGCGTCGACGGCCCTCTGATTCGCGGCCGCATAGGCGCGGGCGCGCTCCTCGCCGAGCGTATCGATAAGGCGCTTGTAGCACAGGCCGTGCTGCGCCGTAATCTTCGCCGTGGTGTGGCGCGTCTGACCGCTCAGTAGCCGGTTCGCCTCCAGCAGCACGACGCGAAGCCCCGCCTCCTGCAAGGCGTGCGCGGTGAGCACGCCCGCGATCCCCCCGCCGACGACGCACACGTCGCACGTCAAGTCCTGCTTTAGCGCATCGCGGGGCGAGAGCGCCGTATCCATCTCCCAAATAGAAGCCATTCATATCCCTCCATTCACGTTCAGTATGCACCGATCGAGGGCCCGTAATCGCTTGACAGGCATCAGCGTACGGAATATAATCGATACAATACGCGAAAGCGGGGGATGGAGGATGGAAACGATCACGACGCAGCGGCTTTTGCTGCGCCCATGTGCGCTTACGGACGCGGAAGACATGTTCGCCTATGCGAAGGATCCGCAGGTTGGGCCGAACGCAGGCTGGAAGCCGCATGAAGACGTGGAGGAATCGAAAAAGATCATTACGATGTTCGTCGAAAAGGACGAGGTATGGGCCATCGCGGATAGGGCGACCGGCCAGGCGATCGGCTCGCTCGGGCTGGAGGAGGACGGCAAGCGATCCAACCCCGCGGCGCGCTCCCTGGGTTACGTACTCGCGCGGGAGCATTGGGGGCGCGGACTCATGACGGAAGCGGCCGGGGCCGCGTTGCGGTTCGGGTTTGAACAAATGCGTTTGGAGATCATTTCGATCTGCCACTTTGACTTTAACGCGCGCTCGCGGCGCGTGATCGAAAAGCTGGGCTTCGTCTACGAGGGTACGCTGCGCCGCGCGCACACGCGGGCGGACGGGAGCGTATGCGACGAGCTATGCTATTCGATGACGCGGGAAGAGTATTGCAAAAAAACACCTATCGAATAGATAGATGCAAAAGTACAGTATGGATTACGCATTCATACTTTGTAAAATAGTCCGTATATTGTCGCTTTTGCCACATACGATGCGATCTACAAGAATATGGCTAGACTCAGCCCGGAAAAAAACCACATATGGTTTAAAAATAATGAAATAGTAGCCCGTAAATCTGCCTTCATAGTTCAGCGGCGAACCAGACTTGGGAAAATCGCGTTCTTTTGCGATTTTTTCCAGCATATCGATGATATATTTCCTCGCTACATTTACGTTTTGGGAAGCTCCGTACACTTCAGCCCAGACGCGATCCAGTTCACGGATTGCTGCCGGAGAATACTGAATGGTATAGCTCATCGTACTTTACCAAGAAAGCGGGCTCTGACATCCGCCTCAGAAACCCAACCCTCTTCCTCTCCCGAGCGCCGTCCCTCATTGAGCTCGCATATCAGCCGCAACATGGCCTTCGTTTTATCAAACTCGTCATCATCGGCAATATCCCTGATGGTATATCGACCGCAGCCGTCTACGGTCAAGTAGACAGGCGAACCGGCTGAAACCTGCTCCAACACAGTGTTATAGTTGCGCAAATCCGAAACCGGGTGAATTGCTGGCACGGTTTATCAGCTCCTTGCTGCTTCTATTATAACCATATCATCCTTTTTGCGCAAGGCCGCCTTCCCGCAAAATGACTTCGATAGCGGCATCTATTTCGCCGGTCAGCTGTTTTACCTGGGGCAACCAATAGAAGGCGCATGTACGATCGTCACATTTGAAGTAAGAATCGTCTGCATGGAAAATGTACACGCGTTTTCCCAAAGCGATCGCCATGCCCAGCTCTATATGCGTCCCTCGCCCTTGCGGCGTAAGGACGATGACGGCGTCCGCCGCTTTCACGCCGCTTAACTCTGCCGCGCCGATGGCGCGCAAACCGTCCGGGGCGCCCCCTGACGACAGCTCAAAATTCGTCCAGTCACAGGTATGCGTCCAACCGCTCGCTTTCAGGCGGCTTGCGGCGTACCGCACCTGGTCTACGTTGCGTAGGCTTGACGAAATGTAAAAGTTCAAAGCAACATCCTCCGCGTTTTCGTTTTTGGTTTTGCATGTTACCCGGATAATGACATCTATATTATATCACGATAGGGATAAAATGATAGACGCATCATGTGGTTCTGGGCTATCGGAGCCCGATGGAGCGAAAAAAGACTACCGGCACAGGAATGCCGATAGCCGAGGGAACTGAGCAGGGCATGGCCCTGCTTTTTTTGCGCTCGTCCGCGCGACGTGGGGGGGAGAGGTCAGACAGGCTCCCATTCTCCGATCCATTCCTGCGTCGTGTAATTGAAAAGCCGCCTGTAAAGCACGCCGTCGATCGTCTGGTAGCGCCAGCCGATGACGGGGGCCCGTAGGGCGGTCGCCGCCGCTTCCGCCTTCGCCTGCAGGCCCAAGGCCGAAGCGCAGGGTTGATTTGCGACAGTCATACTGACCAAACACAAAGCCGCCGTCAGTACGAGCGTGAACCATTTTTTCCGAAAGTTTCGCATGTTTCCGCCTCCTCTAAGCTGTCGAAGATAGGTAGTTGTTGCAGGTCATCCGACATATTTTGAAACCTCCCGGCGGAGATTCCATCCATATAAAGCTCGTAGCCCTGATCCTCGCGCCGCACCACAAAACTAGCTGACGTATTGATTCTGAACGATACTGCCCGAACGGACTCCGGTACACCATACGGTTCAAAGACGACGAGGGCGCTTAGCATCGTCACGATGGAGAGCAGGATGGCGACGGCGTAAGACAAGGGCTTGCATTTGGGGGGCGCGATTACGAGCCTGAATCGATCTTGAAGAGAGCCGATTCGATGCGACGTCAGGCCGACCGCCAGCGCGGGGTCTTTTTGCCAGTGCGCTATAGCTACCTTCAGCAAACATTCCAGATATTTGGTCTTTTCGTCTTCGTCCAGGTTTTCCGTCGTCCTGCGGTCCGCGCGAAACTCGAGCGCCGCCGTGGTTTCCTGACGCAGCAGGCCGATCCAGGGAATCCACCAATAGCATGTACATATCATTTCTGTAAAAAATTTAATCCAAAGATCGCCCGTTTGAATGTGCGAAAGCTCGTGGTTTAAGATGAACCGGCGCTCTTTATCAGTGAGCGGCAGCACCGGCATGACGATTCTGGGCCTCAGCAGGCCGACGGTATAGGCGTTTGCCGACGCAGGATCGATCATGCAGCGCACTTTGCGTCTGCGCCTGAATCGATCGATATAGATGAGGTCGGATGACTCCGGTAAAGCGTCCAGATACTTTAAGTGCATTCTTTGAACGGCGAACAGACGGAGGATGCGCACAACCGAAACCGAGACGGCGACGATCAACAAGAGCTGATAGAGCGTTAGAGAAAACGAATGACGGTTGAAAACGGGCGTATTGAGCAAATCAATGATGTGAAAATAGAATCCGGGAATAGAGAAGGTCTTCGTAAATCTCCACTCGAACGGCAGCAACAGGCGAATCGAAAGCAAAACCGAACTGAGGGTCAACACGGAACCCCCTAAACGGCCTAATCGCGAGGGATTGCAAAACAGCAGCCACGTAGCCAGCAGCATCAGGCTGCATAAGACCGTATGCGTGCACATTGTCGAGAGGGAGAAGGTCACCTATTTTTCCTCCTTCCGTTTCTCCTGGGCATAGGAGGCTTTCCTTTCCGCGATGATCGCCTCCAGCTCGGCGATCACGGCCTCTTTGTCCTCTTCGGCGTCGATGAGATTGGCAATAAGTTGAGAGAGCGGAATGTTTTTACGTAAGCTCTTAAAATCCGAGGAGAATTCCTGAAACACGATATCTTTGGATTTTTCCGTGGGCCGGTAGCTGCGGCACAGCACGGTGCCGCTGTATACGATTTCGGCCACCTCGACAAAGCCCTTTTTGAGCAGCGCACGCAGAACGCCTT